>NZ_CAMZMZ010000050.1:0-24333 GCF_947311905.1 Alteromonas sp. CyTr2
ATCTGCTGTTGGCGACAAAACGCCACTGCGGTGAGCCCGCTTTGCTTTTGCTGCTCGAATAAGTTGAGCCAGTCTTGGATGTCTCTTCGTTGATGTTGCGGCATGGTCATTCTCCTTAGCAAAAAAGAACACCATGCCGTAGCTGACCTATGAATTGAATGTGGGGATTACCGGACGGACACGATTTATTGAATCTGAGGCGCAGAGCTAAACAAGCACTACCCAAACGAATAGCCAAGTCGTATACGTGTTAAAGCAGTTAAGGGCTGAACATGGACTGCCAACTCAGCTGCGTATGGACAGCCACATCTAAGCTTTGGAATGAAAACACCTAATTAAGTGCATAACGAAAAAAGCCAGTGAGCTGAGTCACTGGCTTTTGAAAAACCGTCAACATATTTTCGGACGGGACAGCTATGTTTGCTATTACTTGCGACGGCGAAGGAAACCCATACCTACAAGCGCTAGACCCAAAACACCTAAAGACGCGGGTGCTGGTACAACGTTAGTGCTCAAATTACCTGCGTTACCTTGCGCAATTGTAATAACGTCACCGTTAACCGCTTGGAAAGTTGCAGATAGGCTGAACGCGACAGCATCGAAGAAATCAGTTAAACCTCTTTGAGATACTTTGTTACTTACAATATTACCGTTTGCAATACCTTCCTCTGGTGCTGGGTCTAAAATGTCTATACCAGCAACCAATTCACCATCTAAGAGACCACCGTAACTTAGGTTTTCAATGGCAGTATCTGGAGTATATTCCAGTTCGCTAAACGAGCCAGACAAGAAAAGTGTGTCGTTCATTTCATCAATAAAGCCCGCTGCACCACCAGTTAGGCTCAGACGGTCTGTAGATGCGAAGTCACCAGGAAGAGAACCCGAGTACTCATCGATGATGTAGAGGTCAAAGAACGAACCATCTGTATCCAAGGTCAAAGACTGCTGAGGTAGACCTGTGGAAGGATTTATGAATGTAGTTTCAATAACCGACAAGCCGCCAAAGTTAAATGCCAGTGTACAAGATGGGCATAAAAATTCACCAGCGCTTCCTGAACTTAGCGTACCGAAACCCGTAAGTTGAAGACCAACAAAATCAGTGAAATCACCAGTATATGCTGTTCCCAAATTAACCAAATTACCCGATTGGTCTTGGAAATACTGTAAGAAGTTAATGGTAGTAACTACGTTACCTGTACCGTTAACTGCACTTGGCTCCACTGGCTCTGGAACCGAAACACCACCTGGAAGTAGAATTGGATCGGCCGCTACTGTAAATGACATTGCTAACGTTGCTGCTACTGCTAATTTCTTAAACATGATGTTCTCCATTGTTTAACCGCTTTTCGGTTTCCCTTGTACTTGCTAGTTGCGTGCCAATTCTTAAAGCATTGATTTAATGGCTTTTTTTCTCATGGAGAAATATAACACTGTAATCTTGTAAAAAAACCAGACACTTAATTAAGCAGGCTTAACAACGAAGACTTCCTATCCGTAAGATCTTTATCAACAGTCTTAGTCTGCTCAAGAATTTTTCGAGCCTCCTCAATTTTGTTGAGTCTGATCTTTGCCTCAGCCAGATTTAAAAGTGAACCCGCAAAGACTCTAGCCCCCATCTCAAGCCCTTCCTCAAAAGTACTCTCTAACTTTTTATATTGATGAGTCGCAAGGTATATACTGCTGGCGGTCGACAGCACATTTCCATTTTTGTATCCATTTTCTAGCTTTAGAGCATCTTGGATATATTTTTCTGCCATCTCAAAACTCTCTGCCTCAAAATATAACCAGGCTAAATTGTTAAAAACGACAACATCTTTTACACCGCTATCTATAAGTGCCTTATATTGGTTTATAGCTTCGGTAGCGTTCACTGAAATTAAGGCATCAGCATAGTAACGCTTTAGGATAGAATCTGATGGGGTCAACTCTAGTGAGGATTTGAGGTAGTCTAATGCCTCGCTTTCTTTTCCCATAGCTTTTAATGCCGCCAACCTGTTGCTAAGCAATTTTGCACTGGGCGCTAACTGATAAGCTTTTTCAAATAACTCCAAGGCTTTGGCAAAATTATTATTCTGAAGTTCTAGACGAGCCATTGAATTCCAATAGCCTGATGAGGATACGAAATCCTGTTCATCAATGCCACTTAGAAGGACTTTTGCATTGGTCGAATTGCCTACTGCCAATTCAAAATGAGAACGAAGCAATTTTGCATCAGCACTATTGGCAAATTTTTGATGTGCTTTTCTCGAGACAGTTAACGCGGAGCCGATATTCTTTTCCAGCTCAAGAATATTGCATAATTGGACATACGCCTCTAATGGCGCATCAAACGAATTGATCCAATCATTTAAATCATTTTTGGCCTGACTAAAATCACCGACCCTAAGATTGATACTTGAGCGTGATAGGTAGAAAAAGTCATCTTTATTTTCTTTCGTTATACGATTAAGCTCTTTCAACGCTGCTCTGTAATCACCTTTATCAATTAAAGACGATAAGTAAAGTTTCCAGCCACTCTCTGCAGGTTTGTTTTCATATAACCTTGAAAAGTACTGAATGTTGCTGTCCGTATCACCGATTTCGCGATTTAAAACATATAGAATAGGCTCAAACTCAGATTGTTCATTGAATGACTCTATAAAGTTTTTCACCTCATTTCTCGCATTCTCATATTCATTTTTCTGAAGGTGAAAGGCGACAGATAGAACTACTGGAACTCTATGGTCAGATTTGATGGTTCTCAAAAGTTTTGCCGCTTCTAGTGATTCATCGAGCTTTCCTTGTTTAAATAGCGATTGCGCTAAAACTGAAAGCAAAGCCGTATTATTCGGTTCGCTTTTTAACCCCTCTTTAGCGACCTTCTCTGCTTGCTCAAGCTCGTTACTTCTGAAGTGAGCGAAAGCTAAAAGATATGTAGCATCGGCTGGTTGATTGTTGAGCCTAAGATTTTCCGTAAGTTGAGATTTAACAATTTCTTCGTTTCCGAATTTTAGATTCCAATAAGCGCTTTCAGCACTGGTAAGATCTTCGCTTTCATTGACTTTACTAAGAATACTCTCTTTAAGTTCAGCCATTAAACCGCTGTAACTGGCGCCTGAGAAAGTTTCAGCAAGAGCTTTCTTTTCATCAAATGAGAACTTTTCTACATCATAGTCCCCAAGGTCGATATCGTAACCAAGCTTAGCTCTTGTAAGCATTTCTATTTGTTGAATTTGCCCAGTCTTTCTATAGGAGTTAGGTAACTTTTCTAGGGCACGAAAAGCCGCTTCAAACGCCCCCTCTTTAAAAGAGGCAACGGCATATACATAATTCAATCGGCTTGACTCAAGACGCACTTTAATTGCTGCTTCAGCATGTTTCTTTGCACTACTGTAATCCGCTTTAGCTAGTGCAACTTCTGCGTCCAATAAAGAAATTACGGGGTGACTATTAACCTTAGTTTTTAGATTTGTGAGTTCTTTCGCTGCATGTTCTATTTCATTTGAAAGGACGAGACTATTTATTAAATAAACTTCAACCTTAAAAGTTGAAGGTTTTACATATAGATATGACTCAAAGTTTTTTGAGGCTTCTTGAAAATCTCGCTTTAAAAAGGCTAACCTCCCCTTTAAAAGCAGGGCGCTAGGCTGAAGTGAGTCTTGGTTTAATTGATTGATAAGGGCGTATGCATCTTCATATTTACCTTTCGAGGCCAGTCGATAAGACTCAAATGTAGTCACTAAATCAACGTCAGTTACCTTGTTTCTAACCATTGTGTTTGCGTTTACAGACTCGCCTAACTCAATGTAACTCAACGCAATGTTTAAGGCAGTTTTTTCATCAATTTTATCTACAAGTGTTTCATGCAAATCTACTAATAGTATAACCCCTTCGAAATCAAATTGGCTGAATAAGCTATTTATCATGCCCTCTAACGCTTTACTACTTTCAGAGTCAAGCTCTAATGCTTTTGAATATTCTTTTTCTGCTGTGGCATAATCACCAAGAATCATATATAGGTCAGCAACTTTGCGACGCAAATCGCTATCACTCGGCTGCATTGATATCGCACTTTTATACTCTAAAACTGCTTCTCTAAAGTCACCCCTTGCAGTTAAGGTTTCTGCTTCGGTAATGATTTCTTCAACAGCTTTTGGCGAACAAGCTAAAAGACCGGTTATGGTTATCGCTAAAAAGCACTTCCTACGAATATCTTTGCGCATGCCTACTGTCCTCAATCCTGAATTTTTTTGTTTGAATATGAAACATATTAACCATTCCCAGACTAAATTAATATACAATCCAGTGCTTGTTGTTAAGGAAGTCTAGGACAAAGGTAGGTTCTTACGATTACCAGTCCGCGAATTAACTATTTCGGAGTCTTAAATTGGAAACTGCTAGTATCTTTAGTCCTTCATCTGTTGATTGCCTAGTAGAAAAAGTGTCTAACATTTTCAATGAATCTGACCCTAGTAGCTTTTTTCTTGATAAACAATGGATAACTTCTTGGCTTAGTATTCTGGATGAACTTCCTGATATTTACATTTTCAAAAATGACGATGAAATTATTGGATTTGCCCTCCTTTCCAGAAAAAAAGCGCTAACGTTTCCACCACTGTACGAAGGCTTTTTAAATCAAAAAGGTCAATCCCATTTTGACCAAGTATGGATCGAATATAATGGGATAATATGCAGGAAAGAAAAGATCTACGAATGCATTTCTGCACTGTTGACAGCTTTTTTCAAAAATAAGCGTAATCAACGCTTAACTGTTTCGATGACTACAGATTTCGAGTGTTGGCAAAATGCGATTTCAGAAGCAGGCTATATTTCTGAGAATACTGAAGTTTTAGGCTACAAATCTGATTTAACACTCTGGCTAAATGAGCTCGAAAAGTTTGAGTTTATTTCAAAGAACACTCATTCTCAATTAAAGCGTTCTATCAACACCATAGAGAAAAATTTAGGGAAAATTTCTTTTTCTTTTGCTTCAAAAGATAATATTTTGAATTACTTTTTCGAACTGGGGGCGCTTCACAAAAAACGTTGGAATGACTCTGAAGAGGGAAGCGGATTTGATAACCAGTTTTTTGTTCAACATCATGTAAACTTTTTGACAAGAAATAGCCAGAACATTGATCTTGTAAAAGTAAGCGCAGGCAAAGAAACTCTGGGCTATGTTTATAATATAAAGTTTGAGAAGACGGTATACTTCTACTGTTCAGGCCTTAACTATGACATCACTCATAAACACATTAAGCCAGGGTATACAATCCATCACGAATTAATGAAACACTATCGAAAACTGGGCTATCTCTGGTATGACTTTTTAGGAGGTTACGCACGCTATAAGGATAGTTTGAGTAGCGCCAAGTATCAGTTCAAAACACTTACCATTTATCGCTCTAGCAGGCAGTTAAAACTAACTAGAATTGCGAAAAAACTTATATCTTTTTTAACACTTTAGCAGGGTTCCCACCTACTATAACCCCCGCAGGCACATCATCAATAACTACAGAACCTGCTGCTACCACACTTCCTCTGCCAATATTGGCCATAACCAGTGCACCGTTGCCCAACCAACAGTTCTCTCCTACAGAGACTTTGGTGAAAACGCCGCCCTGATCTTTTATCGGCTTTTCTGGGTCAGAAAAATTATGTTGCCCTTTGCCACTCATAATGTGCACACCGCTTCCCAACAAAGTATTTTTCCCAATTGCGCATTTACCAATGTTACATTGCGGCCCTATGTACACCCCCTCGTCAATCTCAGTATCTTGTTGTGAAAACAACGTGGCAAAACCGATGAGAACGTTTGGCGCACACGAGGTCATGACAAACCGATAAAAGCCCGAACGTAAATAACACCCTAGTTTACCGGGTATAAGCGATAGCAGCTGGCTAAAAGAGGAAAACAGCGAGTCTTTGTTTACCACAATAGACAGCATTAAATACAAAAGCGTGAAAGGAAACATTACAAGTGCACAAAGGGCAAAAAAACTCTTCTTAATTATTGATTTCATATTCGTGCCATTGCCACTTTCAATGGGCTCAGTTGTTGTTCCCAGCTATATTCGCTAACTATTGCTTGATAGCTACGTTGAGCTTTATGTTGTGATAACTCAAAGTTCTCAATACTTTCCACGCATGCAGCTACAAAGCTCTCTACGTCATCTACTATCCACATGTTGTCGGCGTTGGCAAACGAGATCCCTTCAGCTCCCATAGACGTAGTTATTATTGGTAGTTTACATGCTGCCGCTTGAAGCACTTTGTTCTGCACGCCTCTTGCCAACCTGAATGGCGCAACAAACGCATGAGCTTGGTGAAAATAAGGCAATATATCATCGACAAAGCCCGTGACATCTATGCCATCGCGGTCTGACAACGCCTTTATTTCTTCAACAGGATTCATACCACCCACGGTAAATTTTGCATTCGGCGCTTTTTCACGAATGAGTGGCCAGCAATTTTTAACAAACCAAAGTACCGCGTCTACATTAGGTTTGTAGTCCATCACGCCCGTGAACAAGAAATGCGGCGCAGTGCTTATTGTCGTCGCGCAAGGCTGCGTTTTCGCTGGATAAAACGCATCGAAGTCTAATCCGTTTCCAAGCACGGTTATCGCTTTCGATGCGTCTACTGAAGAATTAAATAGCTGCGCCTCTTCGCTTGCAATCAAAAAGCACTCATCAAACCGTTGGTTTGTTTTAGCCTCAAGCTTTTTTATACCTTTGCTTTCACGCTGGTATACGTAGCGCATTAAGAAAGAAGAAGAATCTGCGTATTGCGCCCACTTATCTGAATCAACGTCCATAAAGTCCATAAACAAGCGACAATGGGTGTTGTTGTAATAAGGCGAGCTGAAGATGTAATAGCTTAAACTAGACGCGGTTAACAGCAGCGCATCCTCACCCTCTTTCATTTTTTCATCAATAACATGTTGAAGTGTTTTTGAGTAAAACGCCCCAACACTTATCGGCAAACCTTGCAGTAAAGCCGAAGCATAACGCGTGAATTTACTACCTAACTGGTAAGAGTTGACCGAAATTCCAAGATGCTTGGCTAACGCTTCGGCATTTTTCTTATCTTCTGCAGTTTCTATGAGAGAAAAAACTTCGACTTCGTACCCTAAGCGATTTAGAAATTCAATTTGATGATATGTTCTAAGTTTTTCGCCCTTATTTGGGGGATACGGTACTCGTTGCGACAACACGCAAACTTTCGACATCAGCGCCTTCCAAGCTATCTTTAGTGTTTTTATTTGTCCTGTAGTCATACTACTTCGAAGCAAATATAAGGTCAAAGTAACAAATTAGTGATGAAGGCTACACAAGTGGCAATTCCATTGGCATACTAGAGTCATTATGCATATGTTCATCAAGAACATTGCTCACGGAAGAAATAAAGAAAGCAGTAATGACACAAACGGTTGGAACTATCCAGGTTGCCTCTTTAGCCAAAGAGACGTATGGACATTTTAAAACAGGGTTGCCCTGCCCTAAGGGAATGTGGCCCGCCGTCACTCAATTTCGGCTTGCCGCAAACGGAATACTCTTAACTGATACTTTTATCAAAACCTCGCAGCTATGGCCAGATGGTTCAATAAAGTGGTTGTTATGTGAAGGCTTGATTGATTTACAGCATCATTCAGTAAGCGATGAAATAGTTCTGACGTTAGAAGCGGCGGAGATCGACTCACCATCGAACAAGCTTGTCTCACCTGTAAACAATAACGATGAGGCGCTTTCACTGTCTCTGGGCAGTGGCAAAACATTCACAATTAACAAAGCCAAGCCTTTTGAGTTTGTAACCGACAAGCACTTATCCAGCTCTTTCGATATTGTTGATATTACTCCTCAATCGATAACCCCTATTGCATTCTCTTATGCTCTTCATTGCAATAACAACGAATACAGCGCATTAACCGTTGAACAAAAATACGAGATTAGGCTTGGCAGCGATAAAAAGCTGATTGTTGAAACAGAGGCGTCAATCTTCCTTAGAACCGGAACGGTTTGTGCTCATTTAACAATGCGAAACCCAAGCGCTGCGTCACACCCAAATGGGAAGTGGGACTTGGGAGACCCAAACAGTATTTATTTAAAAGAATGCTGTATCTCGTTCAAAGGTAAATCGCTAGAGCCTAAGCTGACGCTAAATTCTGATGTCTTTAGTTCATCTGAACATGAAGAGCTGACACTTCATCAGGCTTCCAGTGGTTTTGAAAACTGGCAAAGTCCAGTTCATGTAAATCAAGACAACGTTAACTCGCTTCCGTTTCGCGGTTTTAAACTTTACCAACCAAAGCACTTATTGCTTTCGGGTGACCAAGCAAAACCGCAAATTAAGATTTCAAACAGCGGTAGCACTTTTAGTATTCATGTTGATAATTTTTGGCAAAATTTTCCTTCTTCAGCACATTTAACAGCAGACAGTTTAAGCGTTAGCTTGTTAGGTTCAAGGCACAGTGAATGTACTGAACTTCAGCCTGGTGAACAAAAAACACGATGCATCTCAATCGCACCTTTTGAGATACAATCACTGCAAGTAGTCATTGATAGCGCTTGGTTAAAAAACGCATCTGTTTTGCCTTTTCTTCCTTCTAAATCATGCGAGTTTGACTCACTTATAAAAAATGGCATTGAAGGTTCGTCTTCTTTTTATCAAAAGCGGCTCGATATCGACGAATTTGGCTGGCGACATTTTGGTGAGTTGTATGCGGATCACGAAAAGGCACTCGTACCTGACGAGCCCTTTTTCGTGTCACATTACAACAATCAATACGACCCTATATTTGGAATGCTGATGCAGTGGTTGTTAAGCGGCGATCCTCGTTGGTTTGAACTAGCCGATGATCTTGCCAAGCACGTTGCAGATATTGATGTTTATCACACCACTGACGATAAGCCCGAGTATAGCGGCGGATTGTTTTGGCATACCGACCATTATGTTCAGGCATATACCGCTTCTCATAGAACGTACTCTAAACATCAGCCGTCTGGTGTTTACGATGATCATGCTGGAGGCGGCGGTCCGGGTGGGCAACATTGTTATACCAATGGTCTCACTTTGCATCATTTGCTTACTGGCTACACACCGTCTCGAGACGCCGCATTATCCATAACGCAATGGGTAACCAATTATTATGAAGGCGACGGTACGTTTGTAGGCGCCCTGCTTGCGTTTAAAAATAGCGATATTCCTGGTGTTAAAAATGTAAAAACAGGAAAGTATCCTCTAGACAGAGGTACGGGTAACTACCTGCAAGCAAGGCTAGATAGATACGAACTACAAGGTTGTGATAGTGACATTGAAGCAGCGTCCTATATTATAGCGAATACGGTCTCCCCCACCGATGACTTCGACCAATTGCAATTGGATAATGTCGAAGCAACGTGGTTTTATACTGTATTCCTACAAGCAGTTTGCCGATTTATATCACTTAAAGAACAGCGCTGTGAATATGACTCGAGCTATCAATACGCAGTAGACTCACTTACTCACTATGCCAATTGGATGGCTGTGAACGAATATGCTTATCTGGACAAGCCTGACATTCTTGAGTTTCCGAATCAAACGTGGAGTGGGCAAGACCTAAGAAAACTATGCGTACTGCATTTTGCATCTAACTATTTAACCGAAGCCCAACGTGCACTTGCTGAGCAAAAAGCCGAGCAACTAGCAGATACAATTTTTCAACGCCTTAGTACGAGCACAGAAACGGGTACCACGCGCGTACTTTGTTTAATGATGCAAAACGGTCATTACTCCGGTTTCAAGCAGGCTGCCCGCCCTCTTTCATCGACTTCTACACAAAAAGGCCAGGCATTAACAGAAAAATCCAATTCATTGAGTTTTCTTTTGTCCAACCTTATCGATTTATCTCCGTCAAGAGAGAGAAAACAGCTAGTGAAACGTTTTCCACAACTTCAAAAATGGTTAGGTAAACCATGAGTATTAATACGTCTTTTATCATTCCTCATAAGGGGCGTGAAGACATGCTCATTGAAACACTAACAAGTATTGCGGGCCTAACAACACCTAAAGAACAATACGAAGTTGTTTTGGTAAGTCAGAATAAAGAAATTTCAAATACGCTCAGCGCATTTATCGAAACAGTAAATTTGCGAGTTGTATATAACGACGAAAATAACACGATTTCACATTCTAGGAATCTGGGCGCCGGCTTGGCGACAGGTGAATACTTGGCATTTTTAGACGCAGATGTTGCACTGGCTTCGAATTGGCTAGACGTGATGATTGATACTCTCAAAACACGAGACAATACGGCTCTAGTCAGCGCCATGCAGGTAAACAGCCCTAACGCGCCGCCTTTAGAGATAATAAGAACGGCGTTAAGCAATGCTGAACTTGATGTGCCTGTCAGTTTTCTACCTGGCCGCAACTTATTTCTTTTAAAGGAAACATTTGAAGCGGCAGGTAAGTTTCCTGAACACCTTCTTACTTGTGAAGATTATTTCTTTACCGATAAGGTTAGTAAATTAGGTGAGTTGTTTTATACCTCACAAACCCAGTATATTCACATTGGCGAAGACAAAGCTTACGCACCGATGTATAAAAAAGAAATATGGCGTGGCCAGTCCAATATTGCATCTTTAAAAGGAAGGCGCATTCCGCTCAGAGAGTGGCCAAGTTTTGTTGTTCCTTTTGCATTTACAGGTGGTCTTTTACTGGCTTTTCTCGCGATAATATTCTCGCAACCTATTGTCGCTATAGTTATGTTAGTAGGCGCTTTGCTGCCTTTTGCAGCGTACACGTGGCGACTAAAAAGGCTTGTTAAGCAGCAAGTAACTTGGTGGCATTGTTCACTTTTTTATCTGCTTTATTTTCCGGCTAGAGCACTTGGAACATTAATAGGAGTACGCGGCGCTGTTAGTACCAGCTCGCATAAATAACAATGAAAGTTTTACAGTTTATTTGTTCAACCGGTTTCTACGGTGCAGAAAGATGGGTGTTAGCGTTATCAAAGCATTTGCCAGATAGTGTTTCGAGTGAACTTGTTGTTACCTTAGAGCCCGGTACAGAAGAGCTAGAGCTAGTAAAACAGTTCAAAGCGATAGGAAAAACTCACCACATTCCTATGCAGGGTCGTTTTGACCTGCGTGCCGTTTCGAAATTGGCGGATTTAATTCAAGAACAAGATATCGATATTATCCATACTCACGGCTATAAGTCAGATATTTTGGGCGTAATGGCGGCTAGGAAAGCAGGTATTCCGTGTGTTGTAACACCCCACGGCTTTGAAAATGCTGCCGACTTGAAACTCCGTCTCTTTATTTGGTTAGGATGTCAGTCGATGCGCTTTGCCGACAAAGTTGTTCCACTTTCTAAACAACTAATGAGTGATGTGGAGAAGTTTAATATATCGCCTGACAAGCTTGAGTATATCCAAAATGGCGTAGACTTGTCTGAAGTAGAAGCCGTTAGACAAACAAAAACAGACAAGTCAAAAGAAAAGAAGACCATTGGCTTTGTGGGCCAAATGATCAGCCGGAAAAATATAAAAGCCATTTTAGACTGCTTCGAGTCTTTATATAAAAAGCGTCAAGATATTGAATTAGTACTGCTGGGTGACGGCGAAGACCGCCCCAGCTTAGAGGCGTATTCAAAAACACTGGCTAGTGCCAGCGACATTCATTTTTTAGGCTTTAGAAATGACAGGCTACAGCTGCTGCGCGACTTTGACTTGTTCGTAATGACGTCGACGCTTGAGGGCATCCCTCGCTGCTTAATGGAAGCATGTGCTATGGAAATTCCGGTGTCTGCTTATGACATTGCGGGTATCGACCAGCTAATAACACACAACGAGTCTGGTTTATTGGCTCCTCTTCACAACAGCAAGCAGCTTGAGAAAGATTGGGAGAGACTGCTAGATGACAAAGCGCTCGCCACCTCACTAGCTCAAAACTCAAAGTCGTTTGTAGAAGCCAATTTCTCTGCTAAGAGAATGGCTGATGAATACCTTGAATTATTCGAAGGAATCCTGAAAGAGAGTGTAAATGCATAAACAGGACGTGTTATTTGTTTTAACTATTGATACTGAAGAAGAATGGCAGTGGGACGAAGAGTTTCCGCAGCATAACTGTTCAGTTGAAAACGTTGAAAAGCTTCCTGCATTTCAAACTTTCTGTGAAAGTCTTGGTATCCGTCCTACGTATTTTGTTGATTACGCCGTTGCAAGCAATAATGTTGGCAGTCAAACTCTGCGAACCTTTGCTCAGTCTAATAGCGCGGAAATTGGAGCACACCTACACCCTTGGTGTAACCCTCCCTATTTCGGTAAGACAACCGAAGCGGAATCTCACGTAATTAAACTTCCTTTAGAGCAAGTAGAGCAAAAACTCGATGCACTAAACGCCCTTTTACACGGCGAAATAGGCGTTCGCCCACAGTCCTTTAGAAGCGGGCGATGGGGCGTAAGTGCCAAAATGCTTAGATTACTTGCATCAAGAGGCTATGTAGTAGATTCAAGCGTTTATCCTTTTTACAGGAACGACTATTTTAGCTGCCTAGGTGCACCAGAATCGCCTTATTGGCCTTCGTTTGACAACGCACTGGCTCCTGGAGAGCAGCGTCAACTGCTTGAGGTCCCTGTTACCGCAGGGTTTAATATTCAAAACTTCTCTCTTGGTGAACGCATTCATAATCGACTATCTAAACCGCCCTTTAATTGGGTTAAATCTGTCGGTCTGCTTTGGCACAGTAAACTTTTAAGAAAGATTTATTTGAGTCCAGAGCTTACCGAAATCGAAGACATGCTTGCGTTAGTCGATCAAAGCATTCAGAAAAAACAACCCGTTATTCATATGTACTTACACAGCTCTAGTTTAATCGACGGAGCAACGGGCCTTTTAGATGGGCCAAATGCATTTGAAACAATATGCCAGCGCATTGAGGTTGTTACTCAACACTTAGCGAAAAATGCCAATGTTAAATTTTGCACTATCTCAGAAGCCAAGGTGCATTTAAGTAACCGCAGCGCTTCAAGCGGTGTTATTAAAGGTGAGCAAAATTAATGACGGCACAACAAAATACAAAGTTACGAATAGCGTCAGCCAGCGACAAACCTTTGTGGGATGCCTATGTATCACAACACAAAAATGCTTCCGCTTATCACAAGTTTGCGTGGCTTGAAGCGGTAAAGGCCGCTTACGGTCATTCAATGCTTGGCGTTATTGCCACATGTGCTAATACGGGGCAAGTTGTTGGTGTTTTCCCTGCTGTTTTAATGAATATACCTTTACTGGGCAAGCAAATATGTTCTTTACCTTATTGCGATGTAGGCTATGGCTTAGCCGACAACGACAAGGTGTTAAATGACA
The DNA here is from genome assembly GCF_947311905.1 of Alteromonas sp. CyTr2. NCBI lineage: Bacteria > Pseudomonadati > Pseudomonadota > Gammaproteobacteria > Alteromonadales > Alteromonadaceae > Alteromonas > Alteromonas sp. CyTr2. The sequence goes on from NZ_CAMZMZ010000050.1 coordinate 13,326, forward strand.
TGCATGCGCTTCTTGCTGCACAGATGCGAAACGTAACAGGAAAAAAAATGGAAATTAGAGGTATAGAACAATCACCTTTAGACAAAACCCAGTTTGAGAACAAAAAAGTACGTATGCTTTTGTCTCTGCCTGAGTCAAGTGAAATACTGTTATCAAGTTTCAAATCTAAATTACGCAGCCAAATAAGGAAGGCGGAAAAAAATGGGCTTACCTTTGAGTTAGGCACATCGAACGTCCTAGTAAGTGATTTCTACAACGTATATGCTCAGAACATGAGAGATCTCGGCTCTCCTGTTCATGCCGAAAAATGGTTTAAGGCAATTATAAAAAGTTACGGCCAAAGTAGTTTAATTAGCGTGGTTTATCACGATGGCCAGCCTATTGGTGGTGGCGTTATCATAAAATCGGGTGACAACGCTTCTATTCCATGGGCCTCAACACTTCGTGACTTCAATCGCCTTGCTCCTAATATGTTGTTGTATTGGTCTTTGCTTTCCCATTGCGCCGACAATGGCGTGAAAGTTTTTGACTTTGGCCGCTCAACCTTTGAAGAAGGTACATATAAATTTAAAAAACAATGGGGCGCAGAACCTCAACTGCTTAACTGGCAGAGTTTTGATAAAAATAATGAGTTGATAGACGCAAAAAGCGACGCTGAGTCAGGCTCAAGCAGGGTTAGAGAAATAGCCGAAAACATTTGGCGTGAACTTCCCTTAAAATTTACCATTGTAACTGGGTCAATTCTTCGACCTTATATCAGTTTGTAGGGATAACCATTCATGTGTGGCATTGCAGGATTTAGCCTTTTTAATTTCAACGAAGGCGGTGAAACTTCATTAGAAGCTATGCACAAGGCTATTCATCACAGAGGCCCAGATGCCAGCGGCATGTATATCGATGAACATATCGGCCTTTGTCATAGGCGGCTGAGTATTCTTGATCTCTCAGAAGCAGGCAATCAGCCCATGTACTCGAAAGAGGGTGACTTGGTTATTGTTTTTAATGGCGAGATCTACAACTTCCTTGAATTGCGAGCCGAGCTTGAAAACGACGGTGTTACATTTAAAAGCCATACAGATACCGAAGTTATTTTAGAGCTATATGCACGCGAAGGAACCAAGTGTTTAGATAAACTAAACGGAATGTTTGCCTTTGCTCTGTGGGACAAAAACAAGCAAGAACTGTTTATTGCACGAGATCGATTGGGTAAAAAACCCCTTTACTATTTTAATGATAATGGTCGATTTGCGTTTGGCTCTGAGATTAAAGCTATATTGGCGCTGGAGAACATTCCAAGAGAAATTCGCTTAGACGCCGTATATGACTTCTTTGCGTATCAATACGTTCCCGACCCAAAGAGTATTTTTAAGCACATTCACAAGTTACCACCTGCTCATTATTTAATTCTTAATAAAGACGGTTTCAGCATTCATGAATATTGGGATTTGAGCTTTAAAAGCACCACAAGTGCCAGTGAAGATGCCAATAAAGCGCAGTTAAAGACCTTACTTGAAAAAGTCACTAAACAAAGAATGATCAGTGATGTTCCGCTTGGCGCTTTCTTAAGCGGCGGCGTGGATAGCTCGGGTGTTGTCGCTATGATGGCACAAGCCAGCGAAACTCCAGTAAAAACCTGTACCATAGGATTTGATGATAAAGCATTTAACGAAGCGGATTTCGCTCGTGAAATAGCTGAAAAATACGAAACAGAGCACCATGAATTTACCGTTCACCAAAACGTTAGCGACAGACTAGAACATATCGTAAGCTTTTTTGATGAGCCTTTTGCTGACCCCTCATTAGTGCCAACCTTCTTCGTTTCAGAACTGGCGAGAAAGGCTGTAACCGTTGCGCTCGCGGGAGATGGCGGCGATGAGATGTTCGCTGGCTACGAAAAGTACTCGATAGACGATGTTGAAAACAAGCTAAGAAACAAGTTTCCCGAAGCGGTCCGAAAGTCTGTTTTTCCACACTTAGCGAAATTAGCTGGAAAAGTACCAGGCACGGTCGGGAAAAAAGCCAAATCGTTACTTACGAGCTTGTCTCACGAGCCTGCTATGGGCTTTTACATCACCAACAGTATGATGACTGACGAAATGTGGCAAAGCTTAGTTAAGCCTGAGATTGCACAGCAGCTCGCCGATTACCACCCTAGTCAATATACCTTAGACATGTATAACAAAGCCGACGGTCCGGACCATTTAAGCAAAATTCTTTACACAGACATCAAGACCTACATGACAGGCGACATCTTGGTAAAAGTCGACCGCATGAGTATGGCAAATTCGTTAGAAGTAAGGGCGCCCATTCTCGATTACCAAGTTGCAGAGTTCGCCGCTACCCTACCCTCTTCACAGAAATATCGCGACGGTGAGAAAAAATACTTACTTAAAGAAGTCTTTAAGCCTTTTATCCCCGATTCACTGCTGTATAGAAAGAAAATGGGCTTCAGTACGCCGCTGGATGAGTGGTTTAGAGGTGAATTGAAATCACTGTCTGAATCTCAAATCATTAATTCACAGCGTGGGCTTAACGACATATTCGATAGCGGTGTTATAAAGAAACTTTGGGAAGAACATCAAACGCGTAAAGCTGACCACGGCATAGTACTGTGGAGCATGTTGATGTATCAAATGTGGTTTGAACGTTATGCAGCGTAATTTTGCTTTAGACTGCTTTAGAGCGCTGGCAATAATGCTTGTGTTTACGGGTCATACGATAAATAGTTTAGGCTCTCCTCAGTTACTCGCGCCTCTACAATTTGGTGGCACTGGCGTTGACCTGTTTTTTGTTCTTTCGGGTTGGTTGATTGGAAACCAACTTCTAATAGAGAAGAAAAAGTATGGGAATGTGGAAATTCGAAGGTTCTGGTATCGACGATGGATGAGGACGCTACCAGCTTATTACGCAGTGTTAAGCTTAACAATATTACAACAATTCCTAACCAAGGACACTTTTGACTTCCCTTGGGCTTATTTGTTTTTTTTACAAAATTATCAAATAAATTTAGACATTTTTTATGTAAGTTGGTCTTTGTCTGTAGAAGAACAGTTTTATCTATTAATTGCTCCTCTATTGGTCTTACTTCTTAGAGCTCCCAAAAGCATCCAAATTCTGATTCTGCTTTCATTGTTTTTGAGCCCATTAATTTTTCGTCTTCTAGGTTGGTATCAATCTTCAATTGAAACTCATGTAAGACTTGACTGTTGCGCGATGGGTGTTCTGTTAGCCTATGTAAAGCATCACCTTATATATATTTGGGATAAGTTGACGCATTGTATAAGAGTAGTATTCCCTATAGCTGTACTCACATATTTAATGTTCTACGTTGCAAGATACAATCCGGACTGGGGTATTAATGACCCCGACAAATTAGTGTTGGCGCTTATCTTTGGTACTTGGATAGTCTGGGGTGATCAAACCAAATACAGTGAAGATGGCAGGCTAAAGTCGCTCGTAATGCATGTTTCTACCCGGTCTTATGCTATGTATCTACTCCATGTAGATGCACTAGCAATCACAAAACGGTTTATTTCAAAAGACTTTATTATCTTTTATTATTTAACAGCATTAGTAATAACTCTAGTTTTATCTGAAATACTCTACCGAGCAGTAGAAGTCCCTATAATGGACGCTAGAAAGCGATTTAAGTTTTCAATGTCACGAGGTCAACTAGAGAACCTAAGAACCGCTATTAGAGGAAGTCGCCAAGCATGATTAATATTCTGCATGTAACTTATGATATGCGCATAGGTGGCACTGAAATGGTAATAAAAAACATAATTGAAGGGAGCGACAGTAACCGCTTTTGCATGTCTATATTTTGTATTGAGGACACATTAGGGCCTTGGGGAGTTGATCTTCAATCAAAAGGTATTGAGGTAAATTCATATTCTCGCAAGCCAGGGTTTGATTGGGGATTGATCCGAAGATTGAGAGAAGTTATTGCTATGCAAAACATACACATAGTGCATTGCCATCAATACTCTCCATGGGTTTACGGAGCGATAGCTAGTTCTTTGCTTGGTGTAAAAGTTATTTTTACTGAGCACGGCAGGTTTTATCCTGATTCAACAAATTTTAAACGTAGGCTTGTAAACCCTTTAATTCTAAAACTTACAGATGCTGTTACAGCTATATCAAATGCTACACGTCTGGCTTTGAACGAGTTTGAGTTTATCAAGTTAGATAAAGTCAAAGTCATTTATAACGGTATAGCGCCTTTAAAAAGTTCTCCGATGCTTTCCAGAAAACTCAAGAAAAGTCTCGGAATTACCGAAGGTGAACAGGTAATAGGAACAATCTCAAGATTCGACCCTATTAAAAACCACAAAATGTTATTGAGTGCATTCCATTTATTACTTCAGAAAAATGAAAGAGTTAAGCTATTAATCGTCGGGGATGGAGAAGAGCGAGCAAACATAGAGTCAATAATTCGTACTTTAGGTCTCGAAAACAAAGTTATACTAACCGGATATCAAAAGAACCCAACAGAATTCCTCTCTTTAATGAACATATTTTTACTTCCGTCATTAAGTGAAGGCACCTCAATGACCCTGCTTGAAGCTATGAGTTTAGGCAAGCCATGCGTTGTCACAGATGCAGGTGGAAATAGTGAAATTGTTATCGACGACGAAACGGGTAAAGTAACAAGCAATGATGTTGCTCAAGAATTTGCTCAAGCAATATCTACATTACTAGATTCCCCCTTGTTAATGGCAAAAATGAGCAAAAACGCAAGTTTGAAATTTGCCAAATCTTTCCGAGAAAGCGTAATGAACAAACGTTACAGCGATCTATACGAAGAACTAATATGTTAAATGTTTTACTGTTTTTCCTAACCTATGCAGGTGGGATATTACAAGCATTCAGGGTCGCGCCAGTTTACGCTTTTTTAGTTTACCAAGCGGTTTACTTCTATAACCCATCAATGCGTTGGTGGCACTATTTGATACCGGAAATTAGTTATTCCTTTTACGTAGTAGCCCTAATGGGGCTGCTCTACATATTGAACAGAAAGCAACTAGATAGAAATAAGATATCAGTAGTTCCTCAGTTAAAATATTTTGTACTTTTAATATTACTCCATTCCATTGTGTATTTTTGGGCTGTTTATCCTATCGCTCACTCTATATTCACTGAGGTTTTCATAAAGCTTGGCATTACCATGCTAATAGCTTACAAATTAATAAATACTATCAAGCATTTAGACTATGCAATAGTAGGATACATTTACGGGGCGTGGTATCTAAGTTTCGTCGCATACCAAGTTGGCCGAAATAGTGGGAATAGAGTAGAAGGCATAGGCACGGTAGATACGCCAGACGCCAATGGCACGGCTTCTGTTCTAGTTCCTGCAATAGTTTTTTGTGTTTACTATATTTGGGTTACTAAAGGGCTATTAAAGAAAGGGATATTTTTAGTAGCAGCTGCTTTTATTGCTAACGCATTGGTACTGATTAATAGTCGAGGGGCATTTTTAGGCGCTGCGATTGGTCTTACCTATTTTATGGGAACTTTGTTCTTTACTTCAGTAAAAAATAAAAGCCAGAAATTGAAAGTCTTCGCAGTTGGTATAGTAGGTTTGATTGCTGCTTTAAGTGTAATGGATGACTCATTTAAAGAGCGTATTTTTTCTATAGTGGAAGAATCAGAAGTCGATACTAGTAGAGAGAGTGGCTCAACCAGAACGATTTTCTGGGTATCTGCTGTCAAAATGTCTTTTGATTATCCATTGGGGCAAGGAATAAAAGGCTTCAATTATCATGCACCAGATTACATCCCTCAGGATGTTGTCGTTTCATCTTCTGGTGATAACTCTCGTGCATCTAGAAGAAAAAGTGTTCACTCTACTTGGTTTGAAGTGCTCTCAGAATTGGGATACTTAGGGGTTATACTCTTTTTGGGGGTAATAATAACTAGCTTCAAAAGTATCTCAGCAGTCAAGAAAAAATTAAGGCCACTAGGTCATAGAGCTGCAGAACATTATTACAAAATGGTAAGCATTGAATCTGCTCTTATAGGCTTTATGGTCACTATGAGCTTTATCAACAGAATGCGATCTGAGGTTTTTTATTGGTGCATATTGTTTAGCGCGTGCGCTTATAATTTGTATGTTGTAAGGAAACAAAAATGAACGTCTTAATAATGACTCACAGCGCTTCTCTTCGCAGCACTACATGTGTTCTCGATGCCTTAGTAAAAAACAAGCCTGAGCACCAATATACTGTTGCGTGTTCCCAATCCGGGCCCTGGATAGATGATATAGGCAAACTACCGCATGTAAAAGTTATTAAAGCAGCATTTAAAGTTCCTGCTCTTTCGAAACCTTTTAGCTTTATTAAAGATACTATTTTTTGGATCAAGCTATTTCAATCCGAAAAGATAGATCTCATACACGTAAATGAGCATGAAATATACACAAGCATAAGATACGCAGCATCGCTAGCGAGAATACCGGTCGTGACAGGTATTAGGTTTGTTCTAAACAAGAGCTATGCTCATTGGCTTTTTGGTGGAAAATGTAAAGTGAAAAAAGCAATGTTTACTAGTCACGACCAATACAGCAAGTGTATAGAGCATTTTCCTGACTATCTCAAAGGTGATAAGTCGACTGTTATAGGGAACGGAAGAGATTACAAAGCATTGGTTGGTTCTTATTCCGATCAAAAAGTTGCTCTATTTAGGGAGAAGTATTCGATACCACACAATAGCTTTTTAATTGGTACCGCTAGCTCTATTCGCCCTCGTAAAAAAATAGAAGATTTTGTCGAAGTATTGGCGCGTCTTAATCAAGGCAAGAATACTGTATACGGTGTTATTGCCGGCGGTGGCAAATACGCTGACCCAGACTACGAGCTAAGTATAAAAGAAAAAATTAAGCGGCTAGGTTTATCAGATATTGTAATTATGACTGGTAACTTAGAAGACCTTTCAGAGTTCTATTCATCTATAGACGTCTTCATTAGCACTAGCGAACTTGAAACCTTCGGTATGAGCGTAAGTGAAGCGATGGCGATGTCTGTACCTACAATTGGCTATACTGGAGGGTCTGTCCAAGAAGTTATAGGAAATAAATGGTGTATTGTTGAAAACGGGGATCTAGATTCTCTAACAGAAAAAGCCCACTCTTTAATAAATGACCCTGTGATATACAAGAATGTTCAACAAGTTCAAAAAAAGAGAATACTGGAAAATTTCGATGCGCCTATATTAGCAGGCAGAATAGATGCCATATATAAAGAAGTTAGCAATTCATGAAAATATTGAACGTTGGGTATATAGCACTAGCCCCTTTTATTGGTGGGTCTGAGCGTTCTCTTCAAATCATACTGCTTGAAGCTACAAAAAGTAAAAAGATAAACCCTATACTTTTCTGTCCTGCTGAATCACCTATGTATGAATGGGCTAAAATCAATAACATATCTACAGAAAAAGTAGCTTTGAACGAAACAGATTCTTTTTTAAAAGTACTAAAACTGCGACTCCAACTAGTATTCCTTTTTAGAAAGTACAATATTGATATAGCACATAGCAACCAGGTATGGAGTTACCCTTCACTTTCCCTTGTGCCTAAATTAAGTAACACGAAACTAGTTTGCCATCTAAGAGATCCTATTAACGAAGACATAGATTGGTGGTTTAAAGTAAAGGCTGACGCTCTCGTGTGTGTAAGTAAATATATTCAAGATAGCTTGAAAAGTAATTATAGTGCTTATAACGAAATCGCTAATATCAAAACATTAATAAACCCAATATCTGAGCACGCACTTGCAAATGCGAAAAATGTCGAAGAATCAAAAATTGCGGCTAGAAAGAAGTTTTCATTATGCCAAAGCAAAATAACCTTTGGTTTTATAGGTCAGATATCGCCAGTTAAAGGCGTATTAGAGATGCTCGAGATGTTGTCTTACTGTCAAACAGTTGACTGGCAGGTCATAATTGCCGGGCACGATACTACAAAACAGCAAGATTACCTTCTTCGTTGCAAAGCGTTTGCAACCGAGTTAGGCATTTCTAAGAACGTTCACTTTTTAGGCTTTTTAGAAGAAACAGAAGACTTCTACCATTCGATAGATTGCGTGATAATGTTATCGAAGGAAGAGCCTCTAGGCCGAGTGCCATTAGAGGCGGGAGCTTTTAGTAAACCCACTATAGCTAACTCCGTGGGGGGACTCAAAGAAATAATTATTCATAACGAGACGGGTATACTCTGCAAAATTGACTCTTTGAAGAATATTGCAGAAACAATAGAAAGAACATCACTGGACGAGTACGACGCTATGGGTATAAATGCAAGACGCTTTGTTGAAAAAAATGCATCTCCTTCGCGTTACCTTAGTAATCTTCATAGCATTTATGGAAAAATAATTAAATGATTAGCGTAATCATACCCTCTTATAATAGAGCAACTTTTATCAAACGGGCTTTGAATAACATATCCGAACAAACTTTTAAAGACGTCGAAGTTATAATAGTTGACGATGGAAGCACGGATAATACGAGGGAAATAATAGACGGTTTGAAAGATAACTATGGGTTTGATATTGCCTATTACTTCCAAAAAAACCAAGGAGCCGCAGCAGCGAGACAAAGCGGAGTAAATAATGCCAAGGGTGATTTTTTAGCCTTCTTCGATAGTGATGATTTGTGGCATACCGATTATCTAAGTTCTCTCATTCATGCACTAGAGTTTTCTAAATTAGATTGGATCTATTGTCCTGTAGAGCGTCGAAACTTAGCTACGAATGAATTAGTAAGTAAAAACTCGTTTTATCCTAACGGTTGCCCAAGAAATTTCGTCAAAATAGCACACCAAGTAGGTAAAGGTATTTACGCATTAGATTTAAACGCTGCCATTGAAGTCCAATTGAAAAATGGCATTTACATGGGGTTCCAAAATACACTTTTCAAAAAACAAATTTTTGAAAAGGTGAAAATACCCAATTTGAGAATCGGGCAGGACAGGCTCATGGCTTTGGTGTTGTTAAAAAACAAATTTCATGGTGGATTTATAGAGCAGGTGTTGGCAACTGTTTACGAGCACGAAGGAAACACCACAAGCTCAGGTTCAAATGACCGAAAAAAAGTAGTTTTCACTTATACTCAACTGATTATGGGCTACGAAAAGTACACTGACTACGTCTTACTAGACAAAGCAGAAGAAAAAATAATATACAAAAAGATTGCTAATTTTTACTTCTGGCATCTGGGGTATAGCGAGCCAATTAAGAGAGTGGCGCTCACTTATATGTGGAAAGGTATAAAGCGAGACCCACTCTCATTTAGCAAATTGAAGTCGTTTTTCATCAGAATTTTTAAGTAAATTTTAATGCATTCAATCTTTATTGCTACTTACCTTTAAAGGTTTTTAATGTGTCCGTCCGGTGATTCCCACATGTAATTTATAAGTTAGCAAAAGGCATGGCGTTCTTTTTTTGCAAAGGAGAAGTGGACAGTAGAGCACCATGATTACCAGCTTTACCTTGCGATAAATGATATCGACCACACGAAAACTAAAGCAATGTCGCCGCAAACGAACGGTATCTGCGAGCGCTTCCATAAAACGATATTGAATGAGTTCTACCAAGTTACGTTCCGTAAGAAACTGTACGCGTCGCTAGAAGAGCGTAAGCGTCTGGCAATCCCACCGTAAGCGTCTGGCAATCCCACCTAACGCTTCGTAAAGTGCCATGGTAGAAGTTGCTCGATATCGACGTCGGGCTTGCTCAGTTCATCAAGGCAAGACATCACATACTCGAACACATTGAGGTCGTTGGCTTTTGCGGTTTCTATGATGCTGTAGAGCACGGCGCTGGCGTTTGCACCTGTGGCAGTTTGGCTGAACAACCAGTTTTTTCTGCCTATGACGAACGGCTTAATCGCGCGCTCAGCGCGATTATTGTCAATGCTCAGTAATCCGTCGAGTGTGTAGCGCGCTAGCTTTTCCCATTGATTTAAGCTGTATTGTATTGCTTCACCTAATTTGGTTTTTGGTAAAACCTGTTGCACTGATTTCATTAGCCATGCGTGAAGCTGATTGAGTAGCGGCAGGCTTTTTTCTTGTCTTGTGCTGTAGCGCACTTCCACCGTTTTATCTTTTAGCTGGGTTTCTATGCGATAGAGCTTTTGGATATGGTTGAGTGCCCAATCCGCTTTGCCACTGCCTTTTTTACCGTAAGCGATCAATATAGGCCGTCTTCCCCAGACTGAACTCCCACGTAAAATAGTCCCCGTAGATTTTACTTACGGAGATTTAATTGATGGCAACAAAAAGACGTACACGCGAGCAATGGCAGGAATTGGTTGATAAGCAAGCTGCAAGCGAACTGTCGGTCAGTGAATTTTGTACGCACCATGATTTAACGGTATCAAGTTTCTATTTGTGGCGTAAAAAACTGAGCGATGATAGTCAATCGCTTGCGCCGCAAGATAACTGGCTTGCCTTTGACATGCCAGCGAGTGCAGACAAGGAGCCGGGCGCAGCATGGGAGATTGAGCTGGCCTTACCTGGTGGTGTGGTGCTGCGGATGAATCGGGCCGCCTGATGTTGCCCTTATCCAATGGGCGTATCTGGCTGTATACCGGTAATACGGATATGCGCAAACAGTTTGATGGGCTGGCAGCGCTGGTACAGGGCAAGTTGGGCATGCAGGCGCATTGCGGTGACTGGTTTGTGTTTATTAATAAACGCCGCACTCAGCTCAAGGTGTTGTATTACCATCAGGGCGGTTATTGTTTGTGGAGCAAACGCCTGGAAAAAGGCACCTTCGCCAAAGTCACTGACGGCAACGCAAAAACACCGCTCAACAGTGCCCAGTTACAGTGTTTGATTGATGGGATTTACTGGCAAAAAGGTAAACAAAACAGGCGATTTAATTAACTGATTTTGTTATAATTTAGCCCATGAAAACACGCTCTATTAGTCACCTTGACGTGGTCAACCAAAATTGACCAACCCAGTTAAGCTACTTTTTTCAATTTCTTCATGTCCGCCTCATATTGATTT
>NZ_CAMZMZ010000051.1:0-23758 GCF_947311905.1 Alteromonas sp. CyTr2
GATATAGAACGCATCTCCTTAAACGAAGATAGCCTCAAACACTAAACGAATCACAACGGTCTATATTGATCGCTTACGTTTTAAAATCGCCTTTTTGCAGGCTACCTACTGAAAACTTGAACGTTACTTTACCTCTCACTTCGTGATGCTGTATGTCTGTTAAGTTTGAAGAGTGTAGTAGCCAATTCTTTGATGATGGGCTATTAGAGCTCTTGGGAACAAGAACAACCTTTGGCTTGAAGTACTCTATTATCTGATTGTTCAGCTCGTAAGAAAACTGAATAGCTCTCTCTAAAAGCGCTTTATCGTATTTAGCCAACTGAGAAGTGAAGCTTTTAAAATCCTTACTTCCCCACAGCACTATGTTAGCCATGAGCGTTTTGTGTTCGCCAAACCGCTTATTGAATATTTCTGACAAGATTTAGCAACTTAATTGAAATACATGGCTTTTTAATACAGAGTTCCTCTTGTGAATCAGAAAGCTGACCATTTAGGCATTGACTACAATCATATTTTAAGAGAACATAGATTGCCAATAGAGGAATCTTGTGTTGAAAACGAATTACCGCATTAGCAAAAATCTAAAAGTGGTCTTAGCCGCTTTTTTGTTGTGCGCACAATTTTTGTTGATTGTGACTGACGCGTTTTCTATTGAACAAGACCACTTGTTTAGCAATGAATTATGTACTGAAAATACATTAATCGAACTGTCCGATGCTTACGATTTAGATGCGGGAAGTGATTGTGACCATTGTTGTTCTTGTCATGGTCATTTTACACACATAGCTTTTTACTCTGATATTGAAAGCTCGTTTCTAAAAAAGTCTCCCAATTTAGTCTCAGTTTATAGTGAAGCTACACCTAATCGTTTCATTAACCAGATAGAGCGTCCTCCAAGAATTTAATCCCTGTCGTTTTTCGTTTTTTCAACTGACTAGGATTATATATCATGAAAATTTCACAGTTTCCTGTGCGCAAACTTACGCGCGCCGGAATATTGACTAGTGCATTGATGCTATCTCAAGCCAATGCATTGGCAGAACAAGTAACTTTAGATGATGCAGTTCAACTTACTCTCAACCGTCATCCAAGCTTGTTGAAATTCAGACCTCTTACTAGAGCTCTTGAGGGAGATCGCCAACAAGCTTTGCTTTCTCCAGCTTACACCGTAGGTGCTAATCTAGAAAATGTGATGGGCACAAGTTCTACTTCGGGAGTTCAAGCAGCAGAAGCAACCATCTCTCTATCTTCAGTGTATGAACTTGGTGGAAAGAAGAGTGCAAGAACACTGGTTGTGGATGCCAGAGCTGCCCTTTTAGATTCAGAGCAGTATTCAATGTCTCTCTCACTACTTGGTGGGCTCACTCAGCAGTATATTCGCGTTCTGGCACAACAGGAGCGTCTGCAAATAGCTGAGCGAAGTGTGAGCTTAGCTGAAGATGCTCTTACTGTGATCACTAATAGAATAAAAAGTGGTGCAACGAATGATGCTGAATTGTTCAGAGCTAAATCGGCTTTAAATCAAGCGAAATTAGAACTTGCGACAGCAAAGGTGAATAAAGAGATAGCCCTGCAATCTCTCACACTATTCTGGCAGGGCAATTATGAAGATATCACGCTTACTGGTTCTTTAAATTCACCCGCTAAAAATTATTCCTACGAAACACTTTTTAACCAATTCTTATCATCATCGAATGCGGATTTACTAATTAAGTCACTTGACCTGAAGGACGCTGAAATTCAGTTGGCTAAGTCTGATAATACCGCAGACCTATCTTGGTCTGTTGGTGTTAGAAGGAATCAGGGAGCTCAAGATACATCGTTAGTTTTTGGTGCCTCAATTCCACTATTTGCTGAGAAGAGGAATTCGGGTGCAGTCAAATCTGCAATTGCTAGTAAGGAGGCGGAGTTATTAGAGCGAGACACCAAGTATCTCGATGTAAAAGCGATTCTATTTAAAGCAACGAAAAGCATAAATTTTAGTTCACAGGCAGCATTGCACCTGGAAAAAGAAGTAATGCCAGATTTGAAAAGAGCATTGGAGCTGACCAAGGAGGGCTATCAAAAGGGAATTTACACTTATCAAGAATGGTTTGCTTCACGTGATGCACTTCTCCAATCTCAACGGAGTCTCATCAACTATCGCGAAGCCACCCTGCTCAATGAAGCACTTATCGAACAATGGACAGGGCAATCTCTGAAATCATTCACTTTCAATCTCCAGGATTAATTATGCTAAAGCAAATTTTATTTTTATTTCTTATCGGCACTGTGACATCTATCGCGACCGCAAGTGAAGATGCCACCAATTCAAATGACAACCAAAATATATTCCAGAAAGGTAACATCAAAATAGAAGTAAGTATCGATGAAAGCCCCGAGGGCTCTGTAATTATTGCCTCGACTTTTGAAGATGGGAAGCCATTTATCCCTGATTCCTTTTCTATAGAGCTACAGAAGTTAGGTTCAAGCTCAGAAAAATTTGAGTTTCAAACTTCAGAGGGGGTTTTGCGGTCAATAAAAGCTCTGTCTGAACCTCATTCTTTTAGGGCTACTATTTATCTGACTGACAAAAGACGAAAGTATTCCTGGGAGTGGGAAAACTTCGAGGGAAGAACACAGATCTCAAGAGCATTAACTGAAAAGTTTCAATTAGCAACCTCCGAAGTTCAGAGTGGGACCATTGAAAGACATATCGAATTGTTGGGTACTCTTGTAATTCCACCCAAGAACAAGGCTGAAGTTAATGCGCGGTTCTCGGGAGTTGTAGAAACTCTCGCTTCGGATGTTGGTGACAGCGTGAAGGCTGGCGATGTAATTGCAAAAATTCAATCAAATGACAGCTTACAAACCTACATCGTGAAAGCGCCAATTTCGGGTACGGTAGTAAGTCGAAATGTTAATGTTGGGCAGTTGGTTACCAGTGAAACGCTTTATAAAATAGTCGACGCTGAAACGCTTTGGGCAGAATTGAAAGTATTTCCATCCAAGCGGGATACAATAAAGCAGGGCTCTTATATCCACATAAAAAAAGGTTCCCGACAGCAAGATGCAAAGGTCAAATTTCTCATTCCGTCAGGTTCACTTGAACCTTATCAGATCGCAATTGTTGAAATCACTAATACCGAAGGAGAATTCTCCCCCGGCGATATGGTTACAGGTGTAGTTGATGCTCAGAAAGTCGATGTTTCGCTTCGCGTTGAGAATGAAGCTATCCAATCAATGGATGGTAACTCAGTTGTATTTTTAAACGATGGTAACACGTTTCAAGCTGTCCCTGTCGAGCTGGGTATAAAAGATGACAACTTCACTGAAGTAAAGCGTGGCTTAATCGCTGGTCAAATTTACGTATCAAAAAATAGCTTTCTGATAAAAGCGGATCTTGAAAAATCCGGTGCCTCTCACGCTCACTAATCCTGGAGACGATAAATGATTGATAATATTATTCGTCTTTCAGTAGAAAGACGCTTTTTGTTTCTTGTTCTTGCACTAATCTTAATTGGGATCGGCGTTTGGAGCTACCAGCGATTACCTATTGATGCTGTACCAGATATTACAAATGTACAGGTTCAGATTAACACCAAAGCTCCGGGGTACTCACCATTAGAAGCTGAACAACGAATAACATTTCCTGTCGAAACAGCACTATATGGCTTGCCTAACTTATCCTATACACGTTCTATATCGAGGTATGGTCTTTCACAGATTACAGTTATTTTCGAAGAAGGAACGGATATCTTTTTTGCCCGAAATTTAATCGACGAAAGACTTGCTAACCTTAAAAGTGTTTTACCTGATGGCCTTGAGCCAGAAATGGGGCCAATCGCAACAGGGCTTGGCGAAATTTTCGTATATACACTGGAAGGGAAAGATGGAGCAACGTTACCCGATGGCTCGCCGGTCACACCTATGGCTTTAAGAGAGGTACAAGATTGGATCATTCGACCACAGTTAGCCCAGGTTCCGGGAGTAGTAGAAGTAAACACTATTGGAGGTTATGACAAGCAATATCACGTCAATCCCGACCCTGTAAAAATGCTGGAGATGGGAGTCTCGCTTAAAGACATTTCTGAAGCACTATATTTAAACAATGATAATGCTGGAGCAGGCTATATTGAGAAAAATGGCGAGCAACTTCTTGTTCGCTCTCCAGGTCAATTGACAGGGATAAAGGATATCGAAAATGTCGTAGTAGGAAAAAAAGGATCTGTTCCTGTTCTAATAAAAGATATTGGAACTGTAGGCTTGGGTAAGCAGCTGAGGACCGGTGCCGCTACAAGAAATGGTAAAGAGACAGTGATGGGAACGGTCATGATGTTGCTGGGAGAAAACTCAAGGGAAGTTGCAGCTTTAACTGCCAGTAAATTAACTGAAATTCAAAGATCGTTACCAAGCTGGGTAGTTACTGAACCCGCCTATGATCGAACTACACTGGTCGACAAAGCGATAAACACTGTGCAGAAGAACCTGCTGGAAGGAGCATTACTCGTAATTGTCATATTATTTTTACTACTAGGCAATATTCGAGCGGCTCTTATTACGGCTGCGATCATACCTATTGCTATGATGATGACAATCACTGGAATGGTCCAGAGAGGTGTTTCGGCAAATCTGATGAGTTTGGGGGCTTTAGATTTTGGTCTGATTGTCGATGGCGCTGTCATCATTGTTGAAAACTGTATTAGGCGCTTATCTGAAGCGCAACAGCATCACGGCAGACTTCTTCAACTCAAGGAACGTCTAGAAGAAGTGAAAATAGCAACGATTGAAGTAATCAGGCCCAGCTTATTTGGAGTCGGGATCATAACCGCTGTTTATCTGCCTATTTTTACTTTAACAGGCGTAGAGGGAAAGATGTTTCATCCCATGGCAATAACTGTTGTTATCGCTCTTATTGCGGCAATGATTTTGTCACTGACGGTAGTGCCTGCAGCGATCGCAATTTTCATGGGGGGAAAAATCAGTGAAAAGGAGAGTTTTTTAATACGTTGGGTGAAACTGGCTTACGAACCAGCACTTAGGGCTATTCTTAAATTTAAAGCTGCTGCTCTTGGGGCTGCACTAGCGTTTGTTGTCTTCTGCGGATGGTTGGCAACAACACTTGGGTCTGAATTTATTCCTCAACTGGATGAAGGTGATGTCGCTTTACAGGCTTTACGCATAACGGGTACCGGTCTAAACCAATCAATTCAAATGCAAGAATTACTTGAAGGTGCGCTGTTAGAAATTCCAGAGGTAGCGGTAGTCTTTGCGAAAATAGGTACACCAGAAGTCGCTACAGACCCAATGCCTCCTAATGTAGCCGATAGTTTTGTAATACTTAAACCTCGCTCAGAATGGCCTGATCCAGCTAAATCTAAATCGGATCTAGTGGCTGAAATTGAATCAGTCGCCTCAAAGCTTCCCGGTAATAACTATGAATTTACCCAACCAATTCAAATGAGATTTAATGAATTGATTTCCGGCGTAAGGGCTGATGTTGCAGTCAAGGTTTTCGGTGATGACTTAGAGCAATTGTTGGATTCTGCAAATAAGGTTGCTGAGATCGCTGAGTCGATACAAGGTGCCTCAGACACCCGAGTTGAGCAAGTTGCCGGCCTTCCTATGTTGTCCATATTACCAAAACGAGATGCTCTCGCAAGGTACGGTCTTAACGTAGCAGACATTCAAGCACTCGTTTCAACCAGCATAGGGGGTAAGGAATCAGGCATAATCTATGAAGGCGATCGTCGGTTTAAAATTGTAATCAGATTATCTGAAGAGTTGCGTACAAATATTGACAAATTAGAGAGCTTACCTGTTCGTGTCGGCAATAGTTTTGTACCGCTTGAAGAGGTAGCCACTCTCGAGTTAAAGCCGGCGCCTGCACAGATCAGCCGAGAGAATGGAAAGCGCAGAGTTGTCGTAACGACTAACGTACGAGGAACCGACCTAGGAGGATTTGTCGTTGATTTACAAAAAAGACTTAAATCCGATTTAAAAATGAAGGAAGGATATTGGTTAGAGTTTGGTGGTACCTTTGAACAACTGGAATCCGCCAGCAAACGGCTGACTTTAGTCGTTCCGGTTACGCTTGCGTTGATAGTTGGCATACTCATTATGGCGTTTGGGTCTGTTAAAGACGCATTGATAATTTTCACTGGTGTACCACTAGCCTTGACTGGAGGAGTACTGGCACTCTGGATTAGAGATATGCCTCTTTCAATTTCTGCGGGAGTAGGCTTTATCGCTTTGTCCGGGGTCGCGGTTTTGAATGGACTAGTGATGGTCGCATTCATCAGACAACTCTGGCAGGAAAATGGTGATATTTATACTTCAGTAATTCGAGGGGCCATAATCCGGCTTCGACCTGTTTTGATGACTGCGTTAGTGGCCAGCTTAGGCTTTGTTCCCATGGCACTTAATACAGGAACAGGTGCTGAAGTACAAAGACCGCTCGCCACTGTAGTCATTGGGGGAATTATATCGTCAACTTTACTGACACTGTTTATATTACCTGCGCTTTATCAGCTCGCACATAACAAACGCAACTCTTAATCAAATTTTACGCCCGGTATGTTCCGGGCGCACCGGAGCCTCTATGACTCATAATCATTCAAATAGCTCAAACAAAATTGGGTGGGCTTTTCTATTAAATTTCAGCTTCACAATTATTGAATTTATTGGCGGCTGGCTAACGAACAGCACTGCTATAATGGCAGATGCTGTTCATGATCTCGGCGATTCAGTTTCTATTGGAAGCGCCTGGTGTCTCAATAGGTTAGGAGAGAGAGAGGCCGATGAAAATTTCACATATGGGTACAAGCGACTCAGCCTGTTAGGGGCATTTATTAACGGAGCCGTACTTATCCTTGGCTCAATCTGGGTATTATCAGAAGCCATTCCTCGAGTATTAGACCCGGTCGTTCCAAATACAGAAGGCATGATATTACTTGCGATTCTAGGTGTCGCTGTAAACGGCTTTGCTGTGTATAAACTCCAGGGAGGAAATACCCTAAACGAGAGAGTGTTGAACTGGCATTTATTGGAGGACGTTTTAGGCTGGGTTGCTGTATTAATTATTGCCATAGTAATGCAATTTGTCGACTGGCCAATTTTAGACCCCCTACTTTCGATTGGCTTTACGCTTTTTATATTGTTTAATGTAATTCGAAACTTATTAGCAACCTTAAAATTATTTTTGCAAGGTGTTCCAGAGAAAAACTTATACAAACAAGTGTTAGATGAACTCCGGAGTGTTGATAGAGTTGAATATATCCATGACTTAAAAATTTGGTCACTTGACGGAGAACACAATGTTATTACTATACGCGTTGGCAGTGCCTTAAAGACAGTTGAAGAATACAAGTTATTGAAGCTTGATATTTATGATAGCTTGGCCATGTTTGACTTCAGTTACAGCACAGTTGAAATAGAGTTTACTGACGAGCATTCTGCAGTTAATGAGGAGGTGAGATGAAATTCCATTACTCATTAACAATGATAGTCGACAGTAATTCAAGTTTTAATACTAAGCTAAAATTTTATTTGTGACACATTGTCTACAATCATGACTATAGATTTTCATGGAACTTTTTAGTTTGTTCCCCTCATGATTAAATTTTTTGTTAAACTGTAAGGAGAGTGTGATAGATAATAATGCGTAACTAAAGTGGTAAGAGGCAAGATTGAACACGTACCTTCGACATCAACGTTTCTTTCGTGCTCTTACGAGATGTTGAAAATAAAATATAGAGACATTAATGAAATTTATAAGTAACTATAAGATGAGCTTCTTATTTTTTATTAGTGGTATTTTGTGTTTAATCGCTTATAACATAAAAGGCTCGAGTATAGATGAAAATGGTTTTTTGGTTGAATCGTTTGGCTTCATTCCTATATTTTGGCTGTTTGAGCTGATGGCATCGCTGACTTTTGCTTTCACTTTCATTAAACTTAAAAAAATCAGCGAAAGTAAAAGCACGCGAAGAACTTTTTCTAACTGACAATTTTGCTTTGCGATTTGCTATGCAACTCCTGGCTAGTAATTGAAAACTGAACCTAAAGGTTGTTGGGTATTGCCTTTTAGTTATATCAGACTTTAACTTCTTATATTAAAGCTCGCTAATTATTGGCTTTCTATTCTTTTATACACATTGATGAATTTGCATAGTTGGACCCATGTCAGTGCGGTACCTCATCGGTGAGTCAACAGTCTCAAATCAAAAATATCTACACAATGTAGCTAACCACAACAGTGATGAAATTGCGATCGTCACTAAAACAGCCGCTGAGCCTAAATCTTTAGCTAAGCCTGACAGTGGGTGAATCTCTTTTCCAATACGGTCAATAGTTACTTCAATTGCAGTATTTATAATTTCAGCGAACAAAACGAAGAGTATGGAGGAAAGTAAAATCGCCTTTTCCATATAAGGAATTGACCAAAATGCAAGCACTCCCGCCGCTAAGATAAGTAAGATAAGTTCTTGCCGGAACGCTGACTCGTTTTTAACAAGCCATGATATAGCTCGAACTGAGTTTTTCATTGCTAATACAATACGCAACATGCCCTTTGGTTTGGCTTTAGGGTCGAAATGCATTTTTGATGTGGTTTCGTCTATGACTCGCATTTTCGTAAAATATCCTGAGTGGGTTGGTAGGTGCTGCTTTGCACATTAGTAAGACCAAGTAATGTGTCAAAAAGGTTGTCATGCGAATAAGGATGACTGGACAACGACCTTACGCAATCACTGTATTCAGGTTGGCTAAACTTGGAGGCCCAATAAACCATTGGTACATGAGTTTGCTCAACAGGCGCTAAATTATAAGGGAAACCGTGTAAATAAAGCCCTTTTTCTCCCAATGACTCACCATGATCCGATAGATAAAGCATCGACGAATTAGGAATAGTGGAAAGCTGTTCAATAATCTGGCCTAGCACGTAGTCTGTGTATGCAATAGTATTATCGTACGTATTTGTCAGCTCTGCCTCTTCACAATTTTGAATATCACTTCTGGGACAGTCAGGCACGAACTTAGCAAATTTCTCTGGGTATCTCCGGTAATAGGTAGGCCCGTGTGAGCCAATCATATGTAAGACTATAACTCTATGTTCTTTAGATGGTCTTGAAAGAGTTTCTCTTAAAAGGTCAATAAGTACCTCATCATAACAATAATCTCCATCGCACAACTTGGGAACTCTTGACGGGTTGAAGTCTATAGTCTCTACCCTCTTGCATACTCCTTTACAGCTACTGTTATTGTCAATCCATGTGACGTCAACACCTGCACGATGAATGATGTCTAAAACATTGTCCTGACTGTCTGCGATACGCGAATCATAATTTTCTCGTGAAAGTCTTGAGAACATACATGGCACAGAGACTGCGGTAGCAGTGCCGCAAGATGTCACCTTGCTAAAACTGATTGCACCTGCGTTCTGGATATTAGGCGTAGTACGCCTCGAATAGCTGTTGCTTGAAAACTTGTCCGCTCTGGCTGTTTCGCCAACCACTAACACTGTAATAGATGGGTGTATATTAGCGTTACCTTTTAAGTAGGGACGCTTGTCTAATACTTTGTAGGGTAAAGGCGGATAGAAGTAAGTGTCCCGAAGGTACTTGTACCCTGAATCATAAAAGGCGTAGGGAATAATATACTTCGTTAGATCTTTGTTATTTCTGCCGACAGCTGCATAGCTCTTAAAAAGGAACGTGGCTATAATTGCAATACCCAATAAAGCTAATAAGTTCAGCACTAGAAGGTGCTTGATTCGAGCCTTGAGCTTTCCACTTATTTCCAGATTAAAAATCGCAAATACAGGGATTAATCCCAGTATAGAGAAGAATAAAAAAAGTGTTGAATTTAGATAAGAAAAGGCTTCACCAGAATTTGTTTCCATTACATTCTGTATCATGCTCTTATCGAAAATGACACCATAGGCCAAGGTGCCGTAAAGTAGAATAGAACTTACAACGAAAGTAATTGCAACTGTGGTGCGCGGCAAAAATAGGGCACCAAAAAGACTTAGAAAAATAATATTAAAAAAGGTTAGCAAGAGCGGTACAGAGAGAAAAAACACCCACTCATTCAATGTTACAGGGGCTACAACTTCATAAACAGCGGACAAAAATGGTATGTTAAATATTGCTGCGATAAGCAATGAAGAAAGTAAAATGAACTGAGCTGATGTAGGATTGAAATTTAGTGTTCTTGGAAATTTCACAATAAGGTTCTCGTGTACTTCTTAGCACATAAGTTACCTGTCTAAACTTAAATAACGCTTAAGAAAAACTGTAGGATGAAAATTCTCGCATTATTTTTTAATTGTATGAAAACATGTACCTCACGTAACGGGCCTATCTGGGATATAACTAAAGATCTCAGTCGCAGTTTTCGTAAGCGGACACTTTTCGGTTAATGCCTCGTGCGATAATAGTACCCAGTGGACGCGATGTGCATACCCTACAGACGTTGCCATTTCTTTTTTAAAACAACCATTGCGTACGTGTTTTTCATCTACGAGGATATATCTTCCCTTGTCAGTCTTCTCCATCCACTGGTAGGCGGCAGATAATTGCTCATCAGTAGGGGTATGATAGCCAAAGTGGACGATGGGATAAGGCGAGAAGAGAATAAACTGTTCAGAAAAATCAACAAGTGCAATAGTTGCATCATGTTTGCCAATTTCTTTTTCAATATTTCCAAATACGCTTTTAGGGGTTTTTACATCTTCAAGTAAAGTGTAACCCCATGTAGCGTACATGCCCCAAAGAGTACACAAGAAATAAGGCCAGGCTTTCCAGTGCTTCCCTCTAGAAGTAATCACCGTAACCAGACACGTCAGTCCCCCCGTTACTAAAAAAAACATCCACGGAGAAAGCCCGAACTTTTCTTCTAATTTTAGGGCGAATGATGCTTCTACTATGCCGGAAAAACCAAACCCCAATAAGCCTACTGATAGTAAAAATACAACACCCCACAAAAGCCAGGAGAATACTTTTTTATTAACAACTGAATCAAAGTAAGGCGCAGAGATCAGTGCCAGCATCGGCAATGCGGGTAAGATGTACACCCCCCGTTTGCCAGGACTTACGCTGAAGAAAAGCAGGACAAGTACAATCCAACCCAACGGTAAGAGTATGCGGGCATCACCTTTTTTAATTGCGCTATACCAAAATGGGATGAGCCATGGAAGAGCGATGCTAATTGGCAGCCAAAATAATGGAATAACCTCAACGAGGTAATACCAGAATGGCTTTATGTGATGCCAGGAATCAGCATATCGAGTGACCGTTTGCCTAAAAAGAATGTTATCTCTATATAGAGCAAGTGATGGATCGTGGCTATTTTCGACTAATATCAACATAGGTATAAACCATAGTGATATAGCCAGTAACATCACCACTGCACCCATTATCCACGGTAATACGGAGTTTTTAGTTTGCTTCTTAGCTATGTCCCGCTGAGGCCAAACGCGTCGATGTATCAAGTATGGTATCAGCATTAAGACTGGTAAAAATCCGACCCCTTTTGTGATGACGCCAATTCCCATGAAGAAAAAGGCGAGGTAATACCAACGCCATCGCCTTTCAACTAAGAAAAAGCGCAGAAGACCATAGCATCCTATTGTTATCCAGCAGCAGACCATTGCGTCTATTTGTGCAGACTTGGCCTGAAGCAAAAATTGAAAACTCAATAAAAGAAGTGACGTTGCGATCAGCGCTTCTTTTGTGCTCCACAGTCGTTTTGAGATGTCATACACCAAAAAAAGTGTGAGTAGGCTGCATAAAGCAGATGGGAGCAGAAAGGCAATCTTAATTGACCCGAATAGCGCAAAGAAAAAAGCGATAGACCACATAAACACAGGTGGTTTATCAGGATAAAACTCTTCCGCTCTGGCTGGAAAGAACCACTGACCTGTTTCAACCATTTCTTTTGCAACTTGTGCAAAACGAGGTTCGTCAGCAGGCCAGGGATCTCTTAACCCAATCCCGATAAATATCAACACGCTAGCCAGTACAAAAAGCCAGAAAGTATAATTTGGGTGCTTGTTCTTATGTTTAATGGCTAAGCTCGTCTGATTCATTGCTACATTTGCTGCTTTTTGTGAGTGAACGAAGAGTTTTATCGTCATTATGTTGACGACGATAAACCTTAAAAAGATATGCGCTTAGCAAGCTGGAAATCCCAAATAATAGGGCGCTTATGATTATTTTAAGTTCAGAGTTGACTAATACACCCTTACCCATTAATGCAAAAACCGCCATTTGAGGGATGTAGCCAATAGTAGACCCAAAAATAAAAGAGCGTCGTGGAATCTTTGAAACGCCAGCAAAAATGTTTGTGAGTAGATTATTCCCTACTGGCAACAGTCTAATGATAACGGACTTGAGAAAGGGAGAGCGAAGTAGAAAGTGGTCTAACTTGCGCACTCGCATTTCAAAGTGTTGAATAATAATCGGTCTAGCGAAATACCGGGACACTGCCATAACTGTTGCACAGCTGAGCGTAGTTGCTAATGTTGAATAGATGACACCTTCAGCAAATCCAAAGGCGTACCCCCCCATAAATGCGACTAACTGGCGTGGAAGTCCGATAGTAAGTAAAAATACTGAGACGGCTAAAAATTTGGCTATCCCTGTCACTCCATTATCACGGGTATGATTGTCTATCCACTCCTGATTAAATGCGTCAAATGAGGGGGAGAGCGAAATCAAATGACTAAAAAACAGAATGGTAAGTACCAGAATGAAGAAACGAAGGAGACTGGAATTCAATTAGATACTCTCTTCATTTTCTAAGATGACATCATTAAGTTTATTACGTTTCTGAAGCCAATAAACTCCTGCCATATCAATTAGTCCGACCCCAAGCCGCCCTAACATATTATATTTTGATTTTCCGAATTGCCTGTCTCTGTGATTCACTTCAACAACTTTAATGATCCCACCTTGTCGCCGGATCAGTGCTGGCAGAAAACGATGCATATGATCAAAATAGGGTAAATCGAGGAATGTTTGTTTTGGAAAGACCTTTAACCCACATCCGGTGTCAGGTGTATCATCATTAAGAAGTTTACTTCTTACAGAATTTGCTAGTTTTGACTGAAATCTTTTCCAAGCTGTATCCTTTCTGTTTTTACGGTGACCAGCAATGCAAAAGTGACTCCCTAACGGAAATTGAGAGGCCATAGTCAGGAGGTTTGGTATATCAGAGGGATCATTCTGCCCATCCGCATCAAGTGTTACTACAAGTTCTCCATCAGCATGGCTCACCCCTGTCCAAATAGCTGTACTTTGTCCCACCGAGTGCTTGTGCCGTAGTACGTTAACTCTTTCAAAGCCACTCGCTTTCAGATAAAGCAGATTCTCAAATGTATTATCCGTACTTCCATCATCAACATAGATGACTTCGAAGTTGGCTACACCTGTTAACGCTCTATAAATTTCCTCAATTAAGGGTTTTAAATTTTTTTCTTCGTTTTTCGCTGGTATTACAACTGAAATTCGCACGTAGCCCTCTGTCAAAGCCTCAAGATCAAGCAAATTCTATTTTCGACAGGAAAACGTTAACAAACAAAACTTAAGATACGCTTATGAAGAGTCATTTAATTGAAGTAATAATGTTTTAATCGCTCAGGAAGGAAGAAAGAGGTGGGTTAAGGAAAACACGCTATAGGAATGTGTTTCGACCAGTTATCGTAGCACTTTTGCCACGGCCCTGGTTTGCACTTACGATCACCTTGTCTTGTTATTGCAAATATTTTGTCCTGAGTAACGCCTGCGGCCAAATAAGCAGCAAAGTCAGTGCTTGAATCGCCAAATGCAGCAAAAAGTGTCCAGCCAGACTCCGTGTAACGCTTTAGAATATTTAGTTTAATGTTTTAAAGTTTTTTCGCTCAGCCGTAGCATTCGCTACCTGAATATTTCCGTCTGGGAAATGGTAACGGGATAAAAAAATGAAATGTTGCACTGGAAGTATATACTTCGCGCAGTCAGATAGATAACTCTGGAGCCGTTATCAGTGTATGCTTGAACAAGTTCAGACGCACTTTCTCTTTCAGAAAAAATGCAGGTGTTACTGAGCATCAGTGTTTCATCGGTGTCAAAAATAACAGCTTTGTCACTCTTACAATTTGGGGGCAGAAATTTCTGTAGAGGTTATTGAGCACTCGCTAAGTAGCAGGGCTGATAAGAATCGGTCTTCATCGTCAGTCACAAAACTGTTATTAATATGAACATAATAACGAGATAAATTAAGAGCTACTGAAGGAAATCAATCAGTTTATGCTAAAAGAACCACTTTTGCGTAGGTTAACTATAAGCACCAGTTCAATAGCTTCTTCAGTAAATCCTAAGGATGAGAAGGTATACTGAAATAACTTTAAAATTGACGTTCAAATTATGAGAATACTTCTGATAGAAGACTCCTTATCATTAAGGAACAGTTTGAGCTTAGGCTTAGAAAAGTTGGGGTACTCAGTCGATACTGCTGGCACTGGCTCTGAGGGATTGAGTATGGCGTTGCTTGGTAGCTACGAAATAATCATCCTTGATATGATGCTACCTGAGTTGGACGGTATGACTATTCTTAAAACGTTACGAAAAAGACATTTAGAAACAAAGGTTATCATCTTATCTGCGCGATCTGAGTCTGAAGACAAGGTAGCGGGGCTATTGGCAGGTGCTGACGACTACCTTTCTAAGCCGTTCTCGTTTGACGAATTGACTGCTAGACTACTTAGCTTGATGAGGAGAGGTGCGGCAAATTGTCTCAATGACCAGGTTACTATCAACAGTTTGACACTCAATATCCAGTTTAAAACGCTTTCATACAATAATGGCATTATCAACCTGACCCCGAATGAGTACAAAATTGTTGAATGTATTTTCCTCAATAGACACAAGATAGTTACCTCAGAAATGCTGAGTGAATTTATTTCTGGAAGCTATGACCATATCTCAAAAAATGCTATTGAAGCTCACCTTTCCTCAGCAAGGAAAAAAGTAAGAGAAAGCGGCGCGTCTCTACCCATTAAAAGTAAACGTGGTTTTGGTTACAGAGTTGTAGAAGCTAATGAAATCAATACGTAAAACATTAACACGAAGACTTTCTATTATTATTTCACTGTTAGTCATTGCCGTTTTACTTGCAGCAGATATTGGCGTCGATTCCTGGATCGAACAAGAATTCAACCAGGCTATGAAGGCAAAAGTAGGTATGCTTCAGAGCTTGGTAAATGAAGATGTCGAGGGTGTGGAGTTCGAATTTGCAGGTGAGTATTTGCCTGAGTTTGAAGGGACATCTTCCCCCGAGTATTTTCAACTTTGGTACAAAGACTCAACGTTTGAAAAATCAGATACTCTGGCGCTTTATACCATCAATGAATTGCCTTACAGCAGCATTGGCCTGGATGAATATTCTTTCCAGGATATTACTCTGCCCGATGGCCGTACGGGTCGGGTAATTTACACTCGATATATACCTCAGATTGATTCTGAAGACAGAGCTGGATTTTATCGCGTCATGGATAAGGGTAACGATACTCGCCCGTCAATGGTTATCGCGTACGCAACATCTACAGAATTGTTAAATTTCACGTTGTGGTTTATCGATGGTGCTTTTCTATTTGCATTAATTATCGTGCCGCTAGTTGTTCGATTTACAGTGCGTAACACTGTGGCTTATGCTCTGGCACCCTTGGATGCCTTAAATGCCAAGATAAAAGGACTACGATTTACCACTAGGCAAAAACACGAAGCTTTTCAAAATAATGTCGAGGAATTGGAACCCATTACCCAAAGTTTGAATCACTTTATTGAAGATAATTATTCGCTTTACCTGCGTGAGAAGAGGTTGACTTCGGATATCGCACACGAGCTAAAAACACCAGTCTCTGAATTAATAAATATGACTGAAGTAGCAATTAAGTTTCCAGGAGAAATAAGATTAGAAAAAGATTTTAAGCCACGTGTTTTGCAAATAGGCACAAGAATGAAAAATATTATTTCTGGCCTTATGTTAATCCAAAAATATAGTTTTAAGACCCTAGAGCTAACTGATGAGATAGATATCCACAAATTAGTAACTCAACTTATTCAGATAAAAGAAGCAAGAAATGTTAAGGTAGAGATTAGCTCCAATTTTCAGTTAAGCGTCAAGAGCAATCGCGTTGCAGTAGAATCGATAATAAGTAATCTGATAGATAACGCTATAGAACACGGAAAAACTGATACAGAAATACTTGTGAACTTAGGTGTAAATAGTTCTAGTAATGTTTACCTCAGAGTGACAAATAAGGTGGGGACAGAGGTTAATGAGGATGATCTAAAGCATATGTTTGAACCGCTTTGGCAAAAAGATGCTTCTAGAACATCTGAAGATAACTTTGGGCTAGGTCTTTCTATAGTAGATGCATTGTGCGACGCTGTATGTGCAGAAGTTTCTGTAACCAAAACTGCCGAAGAAGACATATCGTTTTTGTTGACTTTTAAAAATGAAACTATTGGTCCGTAATCTTTGGCAGGCTTAAGTTACTGTAACCTTAGCCTTAATATCACTCCTGAAAAGAGAGACTGCGACTTAGCAAGAGAATAAAAATAGGGTAATGAAACGTAACCTAGCTTTCGAATTTGGTATGTAGTAGAGATCAAAAAAGTTTTCGGCCACCTGTTCCTTGTCACGGATAATTGCTGCTGGAACAAGTCAATGCTTCCATTCAACTCATTGGGCGTACAACGATAAAATGACTTTACGATTTTTTTGCAGAGTTCTATCAAGAAACTGTTGAAAAACACTTGCTGACAATAGGTTATCCTAATATAGATTAACGTTACCTGTCTCAATGAATGTCCCGAGATCGATGAAATAATTAGAAACAGCATAAAAATGTTATTCAATTGATACTAGGGAAGATCCGAATAAGTTCCTAACGTGAGATCATGACTGCATGTTAAGTTACATTTTCTACTGCTCGTGAGCCAACAGTTAATTATTGCCAGTAGTCAGCTAAAGCAAGCGCTGATAGCCCTATAAAGAGGTTTTCCTATCACGGATAGACAACTTATTACCGTGCTCACAATTGATAGAAGTGATTGAACTTTTTTATCCTAAAGCTGATATTAATCGCCTTATTCATATGCAGAAAAATAAGTGAAACAGAGAGTATCTATAACCGCGGGGCGAAAGTCACTTATCGACCAGCGCTTGAGTGGCGCTTGAGTGGCGCTTAAGTTGAAATCGCTGAAGTGAGTTTGTGCCTCAAC
Organism: Alteromonas sp. CyTr2; assembly: GCF_947311905.1. Lineage (NCBI taxonomy): Bacteria > Pseudomonadati > Pseudomonadota > Gammaproteobacteria > Alteromonadales > Alteromonadaceae > Alteromonas > Alteromonas sp. CyTr2. The sequence goes on from NZ_CAMZMZ010000051.1 coordinate 17,247, forward strand.
GATTTAAACAGAATATCTGATTTCTCTTTCAAGTTACCGGTGAATTTATATTTATCGGGTGTGTTTATTTATATAGCTCCTCAAGCCTCCTCAATTTTCTAGTATTTCTGGTTAGCCCCCGTTATAACGTTAATGGAACTGGACAAAAGGAAAGTATTGTGGCGGCTACTTAAAGCGTTCAAGTTCTACCGCAGTATCTGAATTATAGAGTTAGAGACGCGCCCAAAAATTTGCATGGTTGTAGGCAATCTCCCTCATCATGACTATTTCCTAAATTCTGCCGATGAACGGGCTATTCTAATTACAAATCAGCCTCAACTGTTTACCAATTCGCGAAAATCCATTATTCTCCATATTGGTTATGTTTAATGCTTAAGAAATGTTTAAATTCATATCAAAACTAATATTAGTGTTTACAGTGCTATCTGCCCTCGTCGGGCAAGCGATGGCTGTAGATACTATGAGTTTTGAAATGGATATTGATAACAAACATTACAATAGTAATTCTGAATCGAATTGCTCTACGAACATGAGCCATGGTATGAGAGTAGATTCTATAAGTTCCGAAAACGCTAGTATTAAAGATTGTTGCAACACTTCGGAATGCACATGCCCACCAGGTGGTTGTACTCATGCTCCCGTCCTTATAGCTTCCATGATGATTGTTCAACACCCAGTGGTGCCGGACGCTTCATTTGGCTTGTTCTTCCAACAGCCAGTTTCAGTAACTTCCTCACTTTTTCGCCCACCGATATTTGCCTAACACAGGGTCAGTGCGTCCAAATTTCACGCACAATTTGTTTTAGTTCCTGTTTATTATCTAGGTGCTAGCGTACCTATATGTGCCAGCTTTGTCTGGAGGCAAAAATGTTAAAAAAAATCACCTATCAAGCTGCGGTATTACTGCTAATTCTACCTAGCGTTGCCATGGCAAATATCCACCATGGCGCAAACGACGCCTTTGAATTATTGGTCTATAAATCACCATCGTGTGGATGCTGTAAAAAGTGGATAACTCATCTAGAAAGCCAAGGGTTTCAACTACGTACAAAGGACTTTCATAACTTGAGCGACATCAAGAACGAATACGGAATTTCGCCAAATCTTCGCTCTTGCCATACCGCTGTTACAGAAAGTGGCTTTGTATTTGAAGGCCATGTCCCTTCTAAGTTTATAAAACGATTCTTGTTAGAAGAACATCCAAAGGCTATCGGGTTATCTGTTCCAGCTATGCCAGTAGGTTCACCCGGAATGGAAGTAGCAGAGCAGTTTATGCCTTATACCGTTTTCATTATATATCAAGATGGGAGCTACGAACCTTACGCGAAAGTAGAAAGCTACGAAAGTCAATTCGATTGAAGTCAAAGTTAAACAAATAAATGCGCACTTTTGACAATCAAAGCAATTTTAATTTTTAAAAACCAAAGATAGAGGTAATCATGAAAGCACTTGTTAAATCATTTGCAATATTTAGTGTACTGCTAAGCAGCGTGGCATTAGCACATGAGGCTATAGAAATTAAATCTAGCACACCAAGCAAAAATGCAATGCTGATGGAGGCCCCAATGGAACTATCAGTCAGCTTTACCAAGGGAGTTAGATTAATAAAAGTAGTTTTAAAAGATAGTGAAGGTGCAAAAGTTGATTTTGGCTTTGAACCTCCGAAAGAGGTTGCAACGGATTATTCTTGGACCTTACCTAAATTACGTCCAGGTTCATACAATGTTGAGTTCATCATGCTTGGCTCCGATGGGCACAAGATGAAAGATAGTTTTGGATTTATGGTGCACTAAAAAGGGGATTCAGCTGTGGAAATGTATATCTGGAACACTGTAATTGTAGTGACAAAGCTAATGTTTTATTTAGGTTTCGCGGCCACAGCTGGATATACATTTTTCTGGCGAGATATTAACGACAGTAGGACAAGTTATACAACGCCATCTTATAGCGCTGTATGGGTAAAGGTTTGTGTCTTTGTTGCGTTTATTTCTAATGCAGTGTGGTTTATCGCGAACACTGGAGCGATGGTAGAAGAGGGAATTCAAGGCGCACTTGACCCCTTTATGCTTAAGATAATGTTGAGTTCTCCTATCGGTGAAGTCACCTTGTATCGTGCGGGGGGGTTAGCCGTAGCTTTAATAACTATCTACTTATTGAAATTTAAACCTCTTAAACCTTTCCTAAGGTTAAAGTCTTGCTTACTTGTGCTGTGTCTATTCACTCTCTCGTACACATTTACTTTAACTGGCCACGTTTCTGAATTAGGAAGTATTGCTCGAATACTACTTATGGTTCACGTATTTGTTATGGCTTGGTGGTTTGGTGCATTGATTCCGTTAAAGCTCTCCTGCCATTACCAGAGCTACGAAAAGCTTTATAAATTAATGGATAGGTTTGGTACGCAGGCGGCCGTATTGGTTACCTTATTATTATCTGCAGGCATTTGGCTAGCTATTCAATTGGTAGGTAGTTTTGAAGGGTTATTTAGCTCCATATATGGGCAAACTCTTCTTGTTAAAATGTTCCTTGTAACTAGCATTCTAGCTATTGCTATACGGCACAAACTGAAATTAGTCCCAAAACTTAAAAGTGGCTCGGGAAGCGAAGCACTCTCAAAATCCATTTCATTAGAGTTAACAATAGCAGTTGCTATTTTAATCATTACTTCTGGGCTTACGAGTATTGTAGGTCCCGAAAGATAAAACTTAGAAGAGAAATTCAAATGAAAATTAAATTATTAGTCTTACTATTTATCATGCCCGTAATCATGAGTTTTGCTGCTAGTGCCCATGAAAAAGAACATCATGAGAAAGGTATGTTTAGTGGGTTAGATACGCCTGCAGCTAAAATAGTTATTGCATTCCATCACGCGCTTAATACGGGAGACAAAATCACTGCGAAGAGCCTACTGGCGGATGATGTGACTATTTATGAAGGAGGCGGAGTTGAGAGGAGCGCAGATGAATATGCTCAACATCATATGAATTCAGATATGGAATATCTATCGTCAGTGACAAATAAAGCGTTGGAGCATCAAGTCAAAGTTCTGGGCAACACAGCAATCTCCGCATCGCGGTTTCTGGTCAATGGGATGTTTAAGGGGGAAGAGAGAGACTACCAAAGTATGGAAACAATTGTCTTAATCAACACCGAAGGAGAGTGGAAAATCAAACATATTCATTGGTCAAATTGATTCGATTAACTACCCGAGAGAGCTCGTATGAAAAAATTTTTAATCATAATCATTTCGTCTTTGTTATCTTTTTTCACTTTCGCTCATGATAACAATGCAACTGATAAAGATCAGATAAAAGACATTATAAAGCAAATTGAATATGGCTGGGAGAATGGAGACGGTGCCCCCTTTAAAAAGCACTTTTTCGACTTTAAAGGCGCAAGATACTTTGAATCTGGCGGACAGAATGTAGGGTTAAGTGACTTGATAGAGCATCATGTTGAACCAGAAAAGGATGCCTTAGTTTTCTTAAGTTTAGATTTTTCTAACATTCAAACTCATGTAGAAGATGATTTTGCTTGGACACTCGTTGATACAACCGTTCAAGGAAAGGTTAGGAAGTCTGGAGAAACTTTCAACAAAACGGGGTTTCAAACCTTTCTTTTTAAAAAAGTTAACGGTGAGTGGCTGATAGTTCACACGCATTCCTCTAGTAGAAATCGTGCAAAAGACTAGCGAAATAAATGTATTGAAAGCTACTTTGGTAATATCAACGGTAGCTTTCCAGTTTGCTCAATATCAGAACCATCTCGGCTATCCTATTGTCAAAATGCCTTACACTTCATATTGGCACGAACTAAGCTTCCCGCCAGCCAATGAACCCTTATTATTCGTTTTTGCACAGATTTTTAATCAACATCGAATCCTTAAACACTTGTCCTCCCAACCTACATTTTGTTCCACATACGCTATTCTCAAAAGGTGCAGAGAAATATGAAAATCGTTTATTTTGGAAACGACTTATTCTCGAATTGTTTGTTACTTCTAATTAAAAATAGATTGAACATTGAACGCGTTTTTATAAACGATGTTCAGGAAAATGCGAGCTTCATCAAACGAATTTGTCGTAAATACAATATTGTTTATTCCACTGAAAAACCAAGTATCGTGACTCTTAAAGGATATTTAAATGACGAACAGACAGTCTTTGTTGTAGCCGATTACGGATACAAAGTACCCACAAACGAAATAAAATATGCGATTAATATCCACCCATCTTTACTACCCAAAAGTAGAGGCCCAACCCCACTCACCTACATTATCGACAACCCTGAGAACGCGGGTGTTAGCATTCATAAACTCACTGAGAAACTTGATGCAGGTAGCATCCTAATCCAAGAGAAATTTGAGGTCGAAAACAATGAAACGATTTCATCATTGATGGTCAAGTCTCAGTTACTCGCAGAAACTCTGTTAGAAGAATTACTTAATAACTTTAATGAGCTTTATAATAACGCCACACCTCAATTGGAAAAGCTAGCGTCATTCCAAAGTCTACCTCCAGTAAAAAGAAGGTTTGTAAATTGGGATCAAAACACCGCTCAATTTAGTCATGCCCTTCGACAGTATGGGCACTTTGGGATTCTTATTTCGTTAGATAACGCGTTATATATCGCAAATGATGTCGAAGTCACAACTTTCAGTCACGATTTCACGTGCGGTAGCATAATCTTTGAGGATGCACTGATTAAAAGCATTGCTATAAATGATGGCTATGTTGTACTTTCTAAGCGTAGTTTAAGGCTATATGAATCAAGAGTACTAAACTAGTTGATTACGGCTTTAATGTTTAAAGGTGCTAAGCACTTTTTTGTGTTGTGTTGATCTACGTCAAAGTAAGAATAACGGAATACCGCTACTATTCCCTTACTCACTGATGGAGTTTATTGTGTCAGGCATTTATAAGTGGTTTAAATTAGTACTAATAGCTGCGCTGCTTTCACAGCACGGCTTTGCTATGACGAACCCAATTAAATGTGATGGTCACGACACATCAGAATCTCATATGTCCTCAAATGATTCCTTATCAAGCGTAGAACATACTACTTTAAATAATCACACACTTCATTCAGAAAAGAACCAGGATGTACAGCACTGCGAAGGAAATGATCAATCGATATGCGCGTGCTGTATAGGTGCTTACTGTGCAACTTCTTTAACCCAATTTTGTATACTTTCAAATATTGAAATTCTGATAAGTGAAAACATTAAGCAAAGCTCATTTTCAGATATAAATATTACCCCTTTAATTGGTATACACTCTCCTCCCTTCCACCCTCCGATTAAGAGCTACACATAAACTCAGTGAGGCTTTTCTCTAAGTTTTCTTTACTAATCAATTGCAATCAAAGAATGTCTTAGACGATCAACTGCTTAATTAATATACATTAAGACACTGTTTGCTATCAGTAAACGAACAGCAAGTATTATCCGCCTCACTTACAAACGCATTACATCTTAGAACCGAAAGTTTCACGAGTTACATGCCTATTGACTCGCGTCCCACAAACAGGTTTAGCCTTTAGGTATAAGTAAAATTTTAGGTTAAAGACATCGGAACAACTATGAAAGTAAGAGAGATCGCAAGCGCCTTGGCTACAACGCCAGATACTGTTCGCTATTACACGCGCTTGCAGTTAATAACGCCGGCAAAATCTGACAATGGTTATAAATTCTATTCAACGAAAGATGCTTCCAGGTTGCGGTTTATATTAAGTGCAAGGCATTTAGGTTTTTCAGTTGAAGATATCAAGCAAATTCTCAGAGAAGCAGATAATGGAAAGACCGCTTGTCCCCTAGTTAGAACCTTAATTGCAAGAAGGCTAGCAGAAACAGAAAGACAATTTAAGGCAATGTTGTTACTCAGGCAAAATATGATGCTGGCAGTAAGGAAATGGGGAGCAATGGGTGACAAAGCCCCATCCTCACACGTGGTCTGTCATTTAATAGAAGAGTTTGAACACACCGTCCTGGAGGAAAACATAAATGACAGAACTTAATGCAGGTGTTTCTTCAGAAAAATTGTTGTCCGTCAAAAAACAAGTCTTCTAAAAATAGGAAAAAAGGAGAGTACTATGAGTGCAGAAGTAACACAGCGACAATTAGTGATAGAAGGCGCCGGATGTGCCAGTTGCGTTGGAAAAATAGAAGCTGCCTTGAAGCAGACGCCGGGAGTGCAGAATGCCGAAATGAACTTTGCCGACAGAACAGTACTTGTATCGGGTACAGCGGATTCTCAATTATTGGTTCAAGCAGTAGAGTCCGTTGGTTACAACGCAAAGCCTTTCGAAGATAAGCCTGACACTGATGTAGTCGATGAAAAAGAAGCAGCGGATAGGACCTATTACAAAAAGCTGATGCGAGATACTTTCATTGCGCTTTCGCTAGGTATCCCTCTAATGACTTATAGCATTGTTGTCGTAAGCGATCAATATAGACCGTTGTGATTCGTTTAGTGTTTGAGGCTATCTTCGTTTAAGGAGATGCGTTCTATATC
>NZ_CAMZMZ010000052.1:0-23596 GCF_947311905.1 Alteromonas sp. CyTr2
TTCCGGCCATTTACTTTCTCCAGCTAAAGTTCAATTATATCCTTAACTGGACTGGTCAACTCAATTAAACCACCTCATAACCTCCCACAAGGCGTTGTGTATTTACATGTTCCAGTTATTTATGATGCTCAAAACAAATTAACTCCACCACCAAACAATAAACAAAGAGAGATTAGTATTTTTGATACTTCGCTACTTATCGAAACTGCTCCTCTAGATCCATTTGGCGTGCCCTACACCCTAAGACTTATCTCTATTGATAAACAGAAATACTGGATAAGAGATAGTCATATGGACAGCGTACTTTTTCAGTACAAGGCCGACATCAACTTTACTCCAGTATCCACAAATTGGTTTAGCTCAATGCTCTAATATTAAAGGTGCCATTAAAACAGCTAGCTCTCGAAAGCCTAATAATACCAATCCGCATAAAAAAGCCCGCAACACGGTGCGGGCAAAACATCAATCACGTTGAGTGTGATGAACGTTGGGAAGGGGCGAACCGAGTGTTAGTTACCCGGCCCGGCTTTAACGATAGCGTCGCTAACGTCGTATTTTTCAAAGTTCTGTTTAAAATCGTTAACTAAGTTAGCGGCGTATTCGTTGTACTTCTCTTTGTCTGCCCACGTGTTTTGTGGCACAAGCAAATTGCTGTCTACGCCTTCAATGACAACTGGCACATCTAGGTTTAATGCGTCAATGTGCTGGGTTTCAACATCAGCTAAGTTACCCGATACAATCGCATCGATGATGGCGCGTGTGGTAGGGATATCAAAACGGCTACCTGTGCCGTAAGGACCGCCTGTCCAACCGGTATTAACCAAGTAAACCTTAGCGCCAAACGCTTTAACACGCTTAATCAGAAGCTCTGCATATACGCCTGCTGGACGTGGGAAGAAAGGCGCACCAAAACAAGTTGAGAAGGTTGATTCAATATCGCTTGTAGAGCCAATTTCGGTAGAGCCGACTTTCGCTGTGTAACCGCTTAGGAAGTGATACGCCGCAGCTTCTTCACTTAACACTGAAACAGGAGGCAATACGCCACTTACGTCACAGGTCAAAAATACAACCGAGCGAGGTTCGCCGCCTCGGTTTTCAGCAACGCGCTTTTCAATGTGTGAAAGCGGATAGGCCGCACGTGAGTTTTGGGTTAACGACGTGTCGGTATAGTCTGGCGTGCGTGTTTCATCAAGCACTACGTTTTCTAGGATGGTACCAAACTTGATAGCATTCCAAATTACTGGCTCGTTCTTTTGAGATAGGTCGATACATTTAGCGTAGCAACCGCCTTCAATATTAAATACGCTACCTGGTGCCCAGCCGTGCTCGTCGTCACCAATCAAGAAGCGCTTAGGATCGGCTGAAAGCGTGGTTTTACCTGTGCCTGAAAGACCGAAAAACAGAGTCACGTCGCCTTCTTCACCCACGTTGGCAGAACAGTGCATAGGTAGCACGTCTTTTGCCGGAAGCAGGAAGTTTTGCACGGAGAACATGGCTTTTTTCATTTCACCTGCGTAACGCATGCCTGCAATCAACACACGCTTTTTAGCGAAGTTGATGATAACTGTGCCGTCGCTGTTAGTGCCGTCACGCTCTGGCTCACAAGTGAAACCAGGTACGTTTAAGATTTGCCAAGGCTGGTCGCCTTTAACATTCCATTGTTCAGGAATAATAAAAAGGTTACGGGCAAAAACGTGCTGCCACGCGGTTTGCGTTCTTACTTCAAGCGACAAAGCATGTTCAGGGTCTGAGCCCACTTGAAGATGTGAAAGAAAGTGTTCTTGGGTAGACAGGTAGGCTTCAACGCGGTCCCACAGCGCATCAAATTTGTCAGCGTCAAAAGGCTTATTCACCTTGCCCCAATCGATGTCATTTTCGGTTGTTGACTCTTTAACGATAAATCTATCATTTGGAGAGCGACCGGTTCGTTTTCCGGTCTCTACGACAAGCGCCCCGTTTTTGTCAAGGACACCTTCGCCGCGCTTGACGGCGCGCTCGATAAGTTCTGCATTTGGCAGGTCGGTGAGTGGCGTTACTTTCAGATCCGTTTGAATTGAGGCTGCTGCGGTCATGGCTGTTACCCTATATGTAATTTTTCAAAAGCACTTTCAAAAAAGTATCACCTCTTCGAGTGTAATGTAAACAAGGCCCAGCGCGCATTTATAAAACACATACTCACTATTTCTCATATGTTAATTTCATAAATATTGTAAATTAATTACAAGGAAAGCCTTTTCCTTGGGTATAAATGCAAAAATAGGGCGTAGAAAACCTATATTGATCGATGAATTTCAAAATAAAAAATGACAATTTTTTTAGAAAGTGAAGGTGAAAATTTTCACCACAACAGGAAGAAAAGGAAAATAGGATGATGTAGGAAAGTTAAACACTTACTACTGGGCATTTTTTAACCACAAGTGAAGTGTTGGAAAAATGAACCTATCTAGACGGTGAGAGATTCAGAAACAAAAAGCACCTTCAAAAGAAGGTGCTTTAACACAGCAGTAAACAAGTAGTTACTGATTTGAAGACGGTGCGTCGAAGTTGCCGCTGTGAATAGCCTCTACGTCGATACTATCGAAGCGATATTCGGTATGACAATACTGGCAGTTCATTTTGATCGCACCTTCTTCAGCTATAATTGCGTGAAGCTCAGACTTCTCAACGTGACGAAGTGCTTCTGCGCTGCGCTCCTTTGAGCATGAGCAGGCAAAGGTTACGTCCTTCGCTGGGTACACTTCCACGTCTTCTTGGTGGTAAAGACGATATAAAATGTCTTCAACCGACAACGTAAACATCTCTTCTTTGGTCAACGTTTGAGTAAGTTTAGAGATATGAGCAAACTCATTGGCTTGCGACACATCAGTAGCGCTAGCATCAGTCGGTAAGACCTGAAGTAACACTCCCGACGCTTTCGCGTTTTTAGGGTCGCTCATGTCGGTCATTAGGTGCACGCTGGTCGCTAGCTGCTCTGACTGAGCAAAGTAACTCTCAATACATTCAGCTAGAGAAGGCTTATCTAATGCAACAACGCCTTGATAACGCTCGCCTTCATCTGGTGTGATAGTAATGACCAATACCGCTTGAGACAATAACTCTGAAAACGTTTCTGGCAATGTTTCTAATGTCTCGTCCCAGCGCGCCACACCGCGAAGCGTTTGTTCGTGAGTGGCGTTTAACACCGCGTAACTTACTGGGCCTTTGCTTTGAATTTGAAGAGAAATTTCACCTTTAAACTTAAGCGTTGCCGTTAACAATGACGTCGCTGCCGCCATTTCACTTAGCAATGTTTGAATTTGCACAGGGTATTCATAGCTGTGCACAATTTGCTTTAAGCTCTCATCAAGACGAACCAATTCGCCACGAACGTTAGCTTGGGTAAATAAGAAGCGGTGTAATTTATCGAAATCGCTCATAACTAATCCTGTTGAGCAGCCTACTATTGCTGCTTAAATTTAATAATCTGTCGTCGCTGCTTTTTATCAGGTCTATGATCTGGTTTAGGGCTGTGAAAGGCGTTCATTTTGCGCGCCATTTGGTTTTCTTCACGTTTTGTTACACTTTCAATCGTCTCTTCAAAAAGCGCCTGCGCCAAAGGCGCGCTCAAACGCTTGTCACTTAAGCCTAGCACCTTAATTTCACGATTATCCCATCCTGAGGGAACTTTAATCATGGCGCCAAGCTCTACATGCTTACCAGGTTTGGCCCTTTGCCCGTTGTACTGGACTTTTCCCGACTGCACCATGTCTCTTGCTATTGCGCGGGTCTTAAAGAACCTTGCAGCCCATAGCCACTTGTCCAGCCTGACATTTTGTGTTGTATTGTTGCTATCCGATTGGCTCATGTAATATTTTCGTAATGGTGTGGCTTTAGTGTTGTGACCCTCACCTTTACTAGGCTATTATGGGTTTGCTAAAGCGCGGTTAACCAAAAATTCACTATATTATAATAAAGCAGTACCATCAGTGGCAGCATGACATTCAATAAACCCAACCCACAATCTCTGGTTGTTTATCTGAACCAGCATCAAAAACAGCTACATACCATCGTAGTGGTTCTGCTCAGCCTGTATTTAATTGCATTTGCTGCCAAACTCGTGTGGCGAATTATACCCGAACCTCAACTATCTGCGACACCCACAGTAAGCCGTGCTCCGGTTATTTCTTCGTCGTCAGGCCAAAATGGGGTCAACATTGCCAAAATACAACAGTTGAATCTGTTTGGTAATGCAGCGGCTAAACCCGCGGAACCGGTAGCCGAAGTTACTGACGCGCCAGAGACACGCTTAAATTTGACCCTGACCGGCGTTGTTGCCAGTTCAGAGCAGGAAGCGGGCACCGCTATTATAGAAAATCGCGGCAGCCAAGCAGTATATGGTTTAGGTGAAAAGATTGAAGACACCAACGCCACGTTGCAAAAGGTGTATAACGATCGCGTTATTATTAAGAACGGGGTAAGAAACGAAACCCTGATGCTTGACGGAATTGATTACGATGAAGCTAATCGTCGCCGTGAAATGCAAGCGAGAAACCGACCTGAGCCGCAGGAAGAGGAAGAAGATACAGTTGAGCTTAGCGAAGAAGCGCTAGAAGCAACCGCTGCTCTGCGAGAACGCCCCGCTAACTTCACAGACTTTATTTCAATATCGCCAAAAACCGAAGAAGGCCAGCTTATTGGTTATCAAGTAAGTCCTGGCAAAGAACCTGAATTATTTAAATCGGCAGGGCTTCAGGCTGGCGATGTCATTACACAAATTAACGGGCTAGACCTTACCGACTTGCAGCAATCGCAAGAGGCACTGTCTGAGCTACGCAATGCACAAACAATAGAATTAACGATTATTCGAGATGGCAGCTTAACCACGCTTTACCTAGATTTACCCGAGTCTTAATACCACTAACGGTAGCAGCGCTATATTGTCGCTAGGTAAGCAAAATAACAATTAAAGCAAATCGGTCATCGACAAGTTAGGAAATGAAGGACGTTAGAATGAAAAGGCGCACTAGCCAAAAACTATTATCTCGCTTGAGCACAGCCATGTGCACGGCGCTTCTGTGTTTCTCGGTGACAGCCGCTGAGTACATGCCTAATTTCAAAGATACCGACATTAACGAGTTCATTAATATCGTTGGTAAAAATCTAGAGCGCACTATTATTGTCGACCCCAACGTACGTGGGAAAATAAGCGTACGCAGCTACGACATGCTCGATGAAGATCAGTATTACCAGTTTTTCCTAAACGTACTTCAAGTGTATGACTTCGCCGTTGTAGAAATGCCTAGCGGTATTTTGAAAGTGGTTCGCTCTAAAGACGCCAAAACATCGAACATTCCAGTAGTGGAAGGCGCTAACCGCGACGGCGACGAAATGATCACTCGCGTTGTTCCTGTGTATAACGTACCGGTACGTGAACTTGCGCCTATTTTACGCCAGCTAAATGACCAAGCGGGCGGCGGTAACGTAGTTAGCCACGACCCATCAAATGTGATGATGCTAACCGGCCGTGCAGCGGTAGTGAACCGACTGGTAGAAATTATCGAGCGCGTGGACCGTGCCGGTGACGAAGAAGTTGAAATCGTTAAACTTCGCTATGCGTCAGCATCAGAAATGGTGCGCATTATTGACAGTATTAATAAGTCACAAGGTAAAGCCAATACTGGTACTAAGTCTGAGCCTCGCGTAGTGGCAGACGACAGAACTAACTCAGTTATTGTAAGCGGTGATATTAAAGCGCGTCAGCGTCTTATTAACCTTATTCAGCGCATGGACCAAGAGCTTGAGTCAAACGGCAATACCCGCGTGCTGTTTCTTAACTACGCTAAAGCGGAAGATTTAGTAAAAGTATTACAGGGCGTATCTGCAAGCATTCAAGCTGAAGAGCAAGGTGGTGGCACTACGTCACGTCGAGCTGGCTCTAACCGTGAAATCAGCATTGATGCGCACGAAGATTCTAATGCCATTGTTATAACTGCAGAGCCAGACATGATGCGCTCGCTAGAAGAAGTGGTGCGTCAACTGGATATTCGCCGTGCACAGGTACAAGTTGAAGCCATTATCGTTGAAGTTTTTGAAGGCGACGGCAACACATTAGGTGTGCAATGGGTGTCAGAAGAGGGCGGTGGTACACAGTTCAATAATGGTGTTATAGGCGTCGGTTCATTAGCTGTGGCACTACGACAGGCCGAAGATAGAGAGACCACGCAAACCAACATCACTGCCAACGGTGAAGTGGTAGAAACAACGGACACGATAGAAGGCGACTTCACTGCTCTTGCAAGCTTACTTGGCGGTGCAAACGGCCTGATTGCTGGCGTTATCGAAAATGGCTGGGGCGCAGTGGTACAGGCGGTAAGCACTGATACCAATTCAAATATTCTTGCCACACCTCACCTAACTACCATGGATAACGAAGAAGCGTTTTTCATTGTGGGTCAGGAAGTACCGATTATTACCGGTACGACAACCGGCTCGAACAACTCTAACCCGTTCCAAACGGTGGATCGTCAAGAAGTGGGCATTAAACTTAAAGTTACGCCGCAAATTAACGAAGGCGATGCCGTTCAGCTTCTTATTGAACAAGAAGTGTCTAGCGTTAGCGGTGCGACATCAGTAGACATCTCTATCAACAAGCGCGAAATCAAAACCACAGTGATTGTTGACGATGGTGGTACTATCGTACTAGGCGGCTTGATTGACGAAGACGTACAAGAAAGTGTGTCTAAAGTGCCACTTTTAGGCGATATCCCTGTTCTTGGTCATCTTTTCAAGACGACGTCTACAAGCAAGCGTAAGCGTAACTTGATGGTGTTCTTGAAACCGACCATTGTCCGTGACGGTGCAACCATGAACACAATCAGCCATCGCAAATACAATTACATTCGTGCACTGCAGCTAAAACGCCAGCAAGAAGGTGTATCGCTAATGCCTTACGAAGAAACCCCGACTATTCCACAATGGGATGATGCGCTAGCGTTGCCACCTTCATTCGAAGAGTACCTTTCTGAGAAAGAGAAGCAGAAACAAGAAGAAGGTAACGACTAGCATGGCAGGGCAGGACGAACAAATTACTCAGGCATTAGAGGCGCAAGAAGAAGCCTTAGAAGCCATGGGTAAAGACGCAGGTTTGCCTGAAGAGGAGGCCGGTTCAAGACAGCTTTCTTTTAGCTTTGCGAAGCGCAATCAGGTATTGCTGGAAACCAATGAAACCCCTGCGGTTTTATATTTTACAGAGAATACGCCGTTTGATGTATTCGCTGAAGTGCGACGTTTCTACGGCGAGCCCTTTGTGCCGAAAACTATTCCTGCCAATGAATTTGAAAGCCTGCTTACCAGTGCGTTTCAACGCGATAGCTCTGCGGCTAAACAGCTAATGGAAGACCTTGGCAACGAGAGTGATTTGTTCGCTCTTGCTGAAGACTTGCCTGACACTGAAGACCTGTTAGACAGTGAAGACGATGCGCCTATTATTAAGCTTATCAACGCCATGTTGGGCGAGGCGATTAAAGAAGGTGCATCAGATATTCACATTGAAACCTTTGAAAACCAGCTTGTGGTTCGCTTCAGGGTAGACGGCGTGTTACGCGAAATTTTGCGCCCGAATCGCAAACTTTCTTCCATGCTGGTATCGCGTATTAAAGTTATGGCGAAGTTAGATATCGCCGAGAAACGCGTGCCTCAAGATGGCCGTATTACATTGCGTATTGCTGGGCGAGCAGTAGACGTGCGTGTTTCGACCATGCCTTCAAGCCACGGCGAGCGTGTGGTATTGCGTCTACTGGATAAAAACAATGCGCGCTTAAATCTAGAAGATTTAGGCATGACGCTGCAAAACCGTAATCACTTTTCGTCTCTTATTCGAAAACCTCACGGCATTATTTTGGTTACCGGCCCAACGGGCTCGGGTAAAAGTACCACCTTGTATGCAGGGTTAACCGAGATAAACTCGCGAGACAGAAACATTTTAACCGTTGAAGATCCTATTGAGTTCGATCTTCCGGGCATCGGACAAACACAGGTTAATCCCCGTGTAGATATGACTTTTGCCAGAGGCCTTCGCGCTATTTTGCGTCAAGACCCCGATGTAGTGATGGTGGGTGAGATTCGTGATATCGAAACGGCGCAAATTGCTGTTCAAGCCAGTTTAACCGGTCACTTAGTACTCTCTACTCTGCATACCAATACGGCAGCGGGCGCGATCACCCGTTTAGAAGACATGGGTATTGAGCCATTCCTGTTGTCTTCGAGCTTATTGGCCGTCTTGTCACAGCGACTCGTTCGTACCCTGTGCCCAGATTGCAAAAAGCCACATACGCCTGACGCTTCTGAGCTTGAAGTATTAGGGCAAAACGCCACAAGCGAGACCACTATCTACAAGCCTCATGGCTGCGCCGCGTGTAATCAAACCGGATATCGCGGTCGTACCGGTATTCACGAGCTATTGTTGGTAGATGAAAAAGTGCGCGAGATGATGCACGAAGGTGTAGGTGAGCAAGCCATTGAACGCTACATCAGAAAGACGACACCAAGCATTCGTGAAGATGGCTGTAGTAAAGTGCTGGCGGGCGCTACCTCACTTGAAGAAGTGCTTCGAGTAACGAGGGAAGACTAAATGGCGGCATTCGCTTTTAAGGCGGTTAATGCCCGCGGTAAAAATACAAATGGCGTACTTGAAGGTGATAATGCACGCCAGGTTCGCCAACAACTGCGCGAAAAAGGGTTAATTCCCTTAGAAGTAGAGCAGGTCGCAGAGCGCGCACAAAGCGAAGGCAAAGGCCTGTCGTTTTCTTTATTTAAACCCCGTATTTCAGCATCAGATTTAGCGCTACTCACGCGTCAGCTCGCCACTCTTGTCGAATCGGCCCTTCCCGTTGAAGAAGCACTGCTTGCCGTAGCCGAGCAGTGTGAAAAGCCTCGTCAGAAAAACATGATGATGGCAGTACGCAGTAAAGTGGTAGAAGGTCACGGACTTGCCGATGCATTGGGTCAATTTCCCAGTGTGTTTGACGAGCTATACCGTGCGATGGTCGCAGCAGGGGAAAAATCCGGTCACCTTGATACCGTGCTTAACCGCCTTGCTGACTACACAGAACGCAGACAACAAACCCGCAGCCAAATTACTCAGGCGATGATTTATCCATCGCTAATGCTGTTTTTTGCAATGGGTATCGTGTTGCTATTGTTAACGGTGGTAGTGCCCAAAATTGTGGGGCAGTTCGATCACATGGGGCAAGACCTCCCGGCCATTACCCAGTTTCTAATTTCTGTCAGTACCTGGCTGCAAAATTACGGCTTATTTATGCTTATTGGTATTGCCGTGCTTGTTGTCATTATTCAGCGCGTGCTGCAGCAAAAGCACATGAAGCTACGCTACCACAGAGCGCTGTTAACCTTGCCGTTAATTGGCCGGGTGTCTCGCGGGCTCAATACCGCGCGTTTTGCACGTACCTTAAGTATTTTAAGTGCCAGTGCGGTTCCACTACTAGAAGCTATGCGTATTTCAGGTGATGTGCTGGAAAATCAGCATATTAAAAACCAAGTGGCAGATGCAGCCATTAACGTTAAAGAAGGCAGCAGCCTGCGGGCGGCACTAGATAACACAAAAATGTTTCCACCAATGATGATGCATATGATTGCGTCTGGTGAAAAATCGGGTGAGCTACAGCAAATGCTAGCTCGCGCCGCAGATAATCAAGATAGGGAATTTGAAGCGCTTATTGGTGTCTCACTTAAGGTATTTGAACCCTTACTTATTGTATCGATGGCAGGCATTGTTCTGTTTATCGTTATGGCAATATTGCAACCAATTTTAGCATTGAACAACATGGTGAATATTTAATGAAAACACTTAATCGCAGTTCTGGTTTCAGTTTGATTGAAGTCATGGTCGTACTTCTAATCATCGGTATTATGGCGTCTATGGTGGCACCGCAAATCTTGGGTAACCAAGAAGAAGCGCAGCTTAAAAAAGCGGCGGTAGACATCCAGCAAATGGAAAGCGCGCTTGAGATGTATAAGCTGCGTAACAACCGCTTTCCAACCACAGAACAGGGACTAGAAGCGCTAGTTACCGCACCAACTATCGACCCAATTCCACGTAATTACCCTGAAGGTGGTTTCATTAAACGCCTGCCTGAAGATCCGTGGGGCAATCCATATGCACTAATTAGCCCGGGAGAACTTGGCGTAGTTGATATTTTCTCTAATGGTCCAGACGGCGAACCGGGTACTGATGATGACATTGGTAACTGGAACATTAACGAATACCTGAACTAACCTTTATGCGCAACCGCGGCAGTACATCTTTGAAAAAAGCAGGCTTTACCCTATTAGAAGTCATGCTGGTACTGCTGCTTATGGGATTGGCGGCGGGTTACGTTATGTTTAACGCATTCGGTGCGAGTAAATCTGACCTGCTAAAAACCCAAGCGCAACGCCTGCAGGTGATTGTTGATATGGCCAGCGATTTTGCGGTGTTAAATCAACAACAGCTTGGAGTGCGGTTTGAAGCCGATAAAAATGAATACTACTTTGTCTACTTAGACGACGATGATGAGTGGCAGCGTATCGAAGGCGAAAAAACCTACGAACCTTATACGTTGCCTGAGCCTTTCACCTTCACTTTAGATTTAGACGACTTACCATGGGATGTTGAAGACAGGCTCTTTGACAGGGAGCTGTTCGACGAGAATTTAAGTGTTTCTGATGAAGGGGTTGAAATAGGTAACGAAGAAGAGAAAAAGCTGCCTCCGCCTCAAGTGCTTATAATGTCGAGTGGCGAAATTACGCCTTTTACCTTGTCGTTTAATTACGAAGGTGATGACGGCGACAATCCCGTCTATTACAGCCTGCAAAACCAAGATCTTCCGCCTTTAGTGCTTGAAGGGCCTCTGGAGAGACCACTATGATTGCGTTCAACGTTGATGCATCGACAAAGAACGCTGCACCTGCCACGCCACGCCAGCAAAGTGGCTTGACGCTACTGGAGGTTATGGTTGCCCTGCTTATTTTTGCGCTAACCGGTACAGCAGTACTTAAAGCTGCAGGCGAGCATTTATCAAGCGTTGGGCAAATAGAATCTGTCACCTTTGCCAACTGGGTGGCAAGCAATCGCTTAAACCAGCTTCAATTAGATACCACGTGGCCGCCCAAGAACAATTTAAAAGGCACGATGGAGATGGCCGATCGCACGTGGTACTGGCAGCAAACGGTGACAAAAACCAACGACAACGACTTGCGATCGGTAACCGTTTCGGTGGGTGAAGACGAAAGCTACGGCAGTTCAGTTACATCAGTAACCACTTTCGTTGCTAAACCGACGGCGGGAAATTAGCATGCAGCGCGGATTCACGCTTATCGAAATACTGATTGCTATGGCCATATTCACCCTAATTGGGCTTGCATCAACAGGTCTACTTACCACAGTTATCGACAGCAATGATATTTCAGAAGAGCGTTTTGCAAAACTTCAATTATTGCAGCGTGCCATGATCACGATTGAGCGAGACCTTCAGCAAGCAGTGCCTCGCGCTATTCGTTATAACGGTGAGAAACAAAGCGTGGTTATGGCTGGTGGTAAAACGGATGGTAGCGACGAAGACGGCATAGGCTTTGTACGCGGTGGCTGGCATAACCCACAACTCATGTTGCCAAGAAGTACACTTCAATATGTCGCCTACCGCCTCAAAGAGAACAGAATTGAGCGAATATACACCAACTATGTAGATAACGTCATAGGTTACGAGCCCAAAGTCCGTGTGCTGTTAGAGGATGTAGAAAGCTTAAAAATTGAATTTCTTGCCACCGCTAACAGTAGTTCCTTAGATGAAGACGAAGACCTGTCGTGGAGCGAAAGTTATAAAGGAGCTGCACTGCCGCGCGCGGTGGCCATTGAGTTTGTCAGTAAAGACTTCGGAAAAATACGCAGAGAATTTACCTTAACTACGGGTGAATCGTCATGACAATCAAGAGTACTCAGCGCAAGTCGATTACTCCACCCGCTAAGCAGCAAGGCGTGGCATTAATGATTGTGCTCATGATAGTAGCCTTGGTTGCGGTATTAGCCACAGAGATGGGTACACGCTTGCAGCTTCAGGTGCAGCGTACGATGAACTTAAAAGACAACAATCAAGCCTACTGGTACGCCATGGGAGCCGAGGCTTTTGCGCGTAAGTCTATCCAGTCTTTAATAGAAGAAAGCCCGAATGTGATTTCTATAGATCAGCCTTGGGCACAAGAATTCAGCTATCCTTTAGAAAACGGTGGGTTAACCGCTAACTTAGACGATTTGCAAGCGTGTTTTAATTTAAACGCGATTACCTCTGGCAGTGCAGGAGGCGCGGGCAGTAACAGCGGTAATGGCAGCAGTGGGGCGAGTAACACCACGGAAGCCATGGACGCTTTTCACACTATGTTGCTATCACTTAGCGTTGACGGACTAGACAACTACACCGCAGATACCTTACGCGACAGTTTAGCCGACTGGGTCGACGAAGATGACAGAATGCGCCCTTACGGTGCAGAAGACAGCGAATACGAGTCCAGAGAGTTTCCTTACCTAGCAGCTAACGGACCACTGGCATCAAAAAGTGAATTGCGTATTATTAACGGTGTATCACCACAATGGCTAGACGCATTACTGCCATTAGTTTGCGTGATCCCGGATTACAATGAGTTGAAAATTAACGTCAACACATTAGAAGAAGAAGATGCACCATTACTTGCAGGCCTAACGGGATTAGACATTCAGCAGGCCGCAAGTTTGATTAGCAGCCGCCCGCAAAACGGCTGGGACGATACCAATGCATTTTTAAACGAGCCCTCTATTCAAGCGCTTAATTTAACAAGCACTCGACAAGATTGGTTTTCGGTTAAAACTGAATATTTTATGTTGCATACAAAAACACAATACAACAAAGCAACCTTTAAGCTTTCCACCGTGTTTCACGTTAATGCCGATACCGGCGTTAGTATTGTGAATCGCGAGTTTGGGGGAACCTATTGATGGAACAACTCTTGGTGCGTTTAGGCGCCAACCATACAGACCCAATTAGCTGGCTCGTTTATTCGCGAACCGAAGATGAAATTATTGCATCGGGCGAGCTGCCTAATGCAGAAGCCTTATCTTCGCTGACCGAACGCGCGGGACAACGAAGTGTTATTGCCTTAGCACCTAGCAGCGAAATTTTACTCAAATGGGTTGAGCTGCCGCCTAAAGCTGGCCGCAAGATCATTTCTGCCATCCCGTTTATGCTAGAAGACGAGCTTGCCACTGACATTAGCCAGCAATTTTTTGCGATCGGCCCTAAACGAGGCGATGAACAGGCCGTTGCAGTAGTTAGCCATGAAAAGATGGAGCTGTGGCAGTCCTGGCTTAGCGAAGCAGGGTTATTCTGCGACACCATTATTCCTGATGTACTCGCAGTGCCAGTCACCGAAAACGGTTGGTCAGTGCTTACGTTAGGTGAACAGCTTCTCGTTCGACAAGACACATTCAAAGGCGTGCAGGGCGAGGCAACATGGTTACTGCCAACTCTTGTCCATTTTACAGCACAACAAGAAAGCCCGATAACCATTACCAATTATGCGGGTATCGATTTAAGCACTTTGCCAAATATTGAGGAAGCACAGGCACCCTTAGAGCTGCCTATGCAAGTATTGGCAAAAGAGGCGATGCAAAGCAGCTTCAACCTATGCCAAGGCGATTACAAAGTAAAACGCAAACGCAGCGGTGTTCTGAATCAGTGGCGTGTTGCGGCAGTATTAGCAGTGTTAGCGCTATGCACCAGCCTTATCGACAAAGGATTTTCTCTTTACCAGCTTAAAGCCCAAAATCAGGCGTTAAGCAGTGAGATCAATACCGCTGTTAAAGCGGGTTTCCCCAATATTGGTACGTATCGCAACGT
Organism: Alteromonas sp. CyTr2; assembly: GCF_947311905.1. Lineage (NCBI taxonomy): Bacteria > Pseudomonadati > Pseudomonadota > Gammaproteobacteria > Alteromonadales > Alteromonadaceae > Alteromonas > Alteromonas sp. CyTr2. The sequence continues at coordinate 13,902 of NZ_CAMZMZ010000052.1, forward strand.
GCGATTGAAGCTACAAAGCGAGCTTGCCAAGTTAGAACAAGGCGGTGGCAGTGCCTCTATGCTTATTATGCTAGACCAGCTCGCTCCGGCTTTTTCAGCCACTGATGTAAAACCGCAAACACTGCGCTTCGATGCCACCCGCACTGAGATTCGCATTCAGGCGCAAGGTAAAAACTTTGAAGCGCTAGAGCAGTTTAAACGTACAGCAGAAAACGCAGGCTTTGTGGTTGAACAAGGGGCCATAAATAATCGTGACAATGGCGTTGTAGGTACAGTATCAGTAAGGAGTACCTCATGAATGCACTCTTAGAAAAGTACAAAGCGCTGACCGAGCGCGAACAAAAGTTAGTACTGGTTTCAGCTGTGCTATTAATAATTGCGCTATTTTATTTTGCGGTATGGTCGCCGCTTAATGCTGCTTTAGATAAACAAAAACAGCTTCTCAACAACCAGCAATCCTTGTTGGTTTGGGTAAAAGACAGTGCAGCAAGAGCGCAGCAATTGCGCCGCAGCAGCGGGGGTAAACGAACATTCTCAGGCTCGTTACCGCAAGCGGTAAACCGCACTACTGCTCAGCACGACATTGCTATTTCTCGTATGCAGCCACAAGGCGACGAGCTTCAGGTGTGGGTTGATCAGGCGCCATTTAACAGTGTTTTAGAGTGGCTCAAAGCCATGGAAAATATGGGCGTGATTATTCTTCAAGCGGATATTGCCGAGGCCGATGCGCCAGGCTATATCAAAATTCGCCGATTACAATTAGGTAAAGCATGAAGTCGAAAGTTAGTTGGATTATAGGCGGCATTATTGCCTTCTTATTATTTGCCATTGCTTACATGCCTGCTGTTCACGTTATTGGCCGCATTGCATTACCTAGTAATGTAGCCGTTAGTGATGTTAGCGGCACCTTGTTTTCAGGCAAGGCGCAAACTGTAGTGGTTAATGGCCTGCCCATCAACAATGTAAAATGGGAGCTTAGTCCCTTACATATGTTGATAGGTAAAATTAAATTAAACCTTAAAGCAGGTAATATTCGCGATAAAAACGACATTGCATTTGAAGGGCCTATTACCACGGGGCTTTTCAGCCAGAACAGTGTAAATACCGAGAACTTCACGCTGTATTTACCGGTAGACCGCGTGCTTGCACAAGTTCGCCTTCCGCTGCCAGTAAATGCTGGAGGGCGCTTTAAAGTGTCGCTTAGTGACTTAACGTTTGGGCCTGCGTGTCAATCGCTAAACGGTACCGGAGATTGGCTAAACGCGACAGTTGCCGGTACACAGGGTCCTATTGATTTTGGTACTTATTCCGCAAAGCTGCGTTGTGAAGGCGATGACATTGGAATACTAGTAAGCGAGCCTAACTTACTAAGCTTGTCGATGGATGCGGTTATCCCTACTACGATGAAAAATATTCGAGTAAGTGGTAAATTTAAGCCTGACGACAGCTTACCGCAAGAAGTCCATCAGGCCGCACGCTTGTTTGGTGCGCCGGACAGTAGCGGCTATATTGCGATTAAGCTGTGATGCATTAGCACAAACTATGCGTAGAATTTCTAGGCCACCAACGTACTTCACGTTTGTGGCCAGAGGAACTGGGAACACTTTTTAACAAAGGATTGTAATCATGAACAAACCTCTTCTAGCTGGCGCGGGCGTAACTTTGGTTGCACTTGGCGTTGCCCCTCATTTTATTGGCACTAGCGTTCACGAAAATGTTAACGCCGCCGTAAACGAAATTAACCAACAAGCCGTTTATTCTGCCGAGGTACTTTCGTATGACAAAGGCTGGTTTTCGACAACAGCAGAAATCAAGCTTGCTGTCGATTTTCAAGCGCTAATCAATGCACAGAATGTTGACTCCACTGATATACCAATGGAAGAAAACCCTAGCATTACCGCTACGCTAGTAGCTCATCACGGACCGGTGTACTTTGGCGATGGCTTAGGATTAGGCCGCGTTCACTATACGGTGTCTATTGATGGAGATGAGTTAAGAGAATACGTTCAGTGGGATGGCCAACAGTCAATTTATCGCAACGAAGGCGTGGTTGGTTTGTTTGGTGGACTAAGCTACGCAGATGTTATTCCAGCGCTTAGCGCGACGGCCGAAGAAGAGGGGTTTACACTGCTTTTCTCTGGTTATGCGGGTGAAGCTGAGCCTGATGGTGACAAAACTTTGTATACGTCGTCGGGTGAATCGCTAAGCATAAGTGCAGATGAATTTTCCTTAGAGATGAAAAATCTGTCTATGGATATGAGCTATGATGGCGATATGGTGGCGGCGTTCAAGGGTGACTTCTTTGAATCTACTGGCAAGGCGCGTATTGAAAGCATAGAAATTTCTAACATTGAGCCAGGTGCGACAGTTAAGATTGAGAACCTAGCTTTTGCTACCGACGTCAAGATTGACGAAGACAATAACACCGCCAATGTCTACGTAGAATACGCTGTCGACAAAGCCGTGGGCCCTGAGCTTGATGCTACAGACATGGTATTAGGCGTTGCCATCAATAACTTAGATATCGACTTCATTAAGGCCTATCAAGAATTTAGCAACAATTCATTATTGGTGCCTTCTGAAGAAGTGCCAGCCAAAATGATGGAGTTTATTGAGGCTAACTTGCTAACACAGCTTAAAGCTGAGCCTGAGATTAATATAACGAAGCTGAAAGCAACGTTGCCTGAAGGGTCGTTTAACGCTTACGCAAACACGAAATTAGTGGGTATAGATGCACTTCCCGGTACGTTGGAAGACGCCGCTTATTGGGTCACGCATTTACTGGCTGATGCACAAATCACCGCCGATAAAGCGCTTGCACGGAGTATGGCATCTGGCTATATGATGGGCCAACTAATGGCGACGCCACAAGCACAAAACATGACGGCTGAAGAGCTTCAAGCCGCTGTAGAACAACAGACACCTATGATGCTAAGTACCTTTGCTCAACAAGGCTTAATAAAAGAAACCGAGAAAGGTTACGAGACAAAGCTAACACTTAAAGATGGCGAAGCCAGTGTGAACGGTACGCCTATTCCGCTGCCTTTTGCCCCTCAATAATAGTTAGAGAACCTCTATAAAAGCGTAAACCGTGGATCGCAAACGGTTTACGCTTACTTTACTCCTGTTCAGACAGAGTAATGTTCATTAAATCTTCAGCGGCATATACTCGAGCTTCAGCTACAACAGTAATCGCCTCAGTAAGTGCATCAAGACCCGGTTCGCTACGTTTCATAATATGAGACAACACTATTTGCTTAGCGTTTGACTGCGCGGCAATGTCGATAATCTGAGTCGGCGTCATATGCAAGTTCTTAGCAACCTGACCCGCGTCATCACCAATGGCGTTGTGTAGCACCAAAAGGTCCGCGTTTTTAGCAAAACGAGCAAGGTTTCCTTCTTTATTATTGGTATCGCCTGAAAATACAGCCTCGCAGCCATTGGCCTTGACCTTCCACGCTAATGCTGGGATAGGCCCGTGGTTCACCGTCATTGCCTCAACACTGACGCTATCGTTTACATTGCGTTTAAACGGTTGCTCAAAAGTTGTGGTCCCGATGCTTTTTGTGGATACCGCATAGTCATCTTGGCCTTCTATGGTGTAAGAAGATAGATACTTAAACGCGCCGTTTTTCCCTATTAACGACGCCACATAGGCGTTTGTGGACGGCATAATGTCGTTGCCCTCTGGCCCCATTATTATTAAATCCTTCTCGCGATCGGTGAAATACCCACCTTTTACAAAGCTTGGCAAATCGGCGGAGTGATCGGTGTGCAAGTGGGAAAGCAAGATAACTTCTAAAGATTCAAACGTCGCCCCCGCGGCGCCAAACTGAACGCTGCTTCCGCTTCCAGCGTCTACCAACACGCGGGCGCTGTCATTTATCCAAACCACATAGGCACTAGATGTTCTGCCGTCATCCAATTCAGGTCCACCCGACCCTAATATTTGCACCGAAACGTTATGGCACCCCATAGGATTGGTGCTTAGGTCGGCATCGTCTGATGTAGTTGATGGTTGAGACAACGGCTGCGCTAAAGCCGAGAACGATAGAATAGCAGTGGTTGTCATAGCGCAAAAAAACGCAGTTTGTTTTCTACCGCGCTGTTTGTCCTGCCTTGTAAGCCCAATGCCCGATCTTGCATTACTTAACCGTTTATTTATAACCGTCATAACCATCGCCTTATGTTATTCCCTACTCATTAATACACAGATATTTGATTAAAAGACCGTTTGCCCGGACGAAACTATTCAGCCTAGTTGACTGCGCACTGTTTTTTCGCCTGACTGTTTTCAATTACATGGGCTTTTCTGTGCGACTAACTTAATGAATAGGGCGTACAGCAAAACAACAAAGGCGAACCCAAGTTCGCCTTTCTTCTCATTGCTTTTTATCGAAGTGCACTACTCGGCCGATTTCTCAGCGACCATGATAGTTTTAATATTGACGAATTCACGCATACCGTAACCTCCGTGCTCACGACCGTAACCGCTGTCTTTCACACCACCAAAAGGTAAGTTTGGTTGTGCTAAAGAGTACCCATTGATATTAACCATACCGGTATCAAATTCATCTTTCGCTAATGCTATTGCTTTGTCGGTATCTGTACTGAAGATACCGCCGCCCAAGCCATAACGTGAGTCATTTGCTACTTCCATGGCTTGTTTATCGTCGCGTACGCGAATGAGCGACGCAACCGGTCCAAATAGCTCGTCATCATAAGCGGGCATACCTGGCGATACATCTTCTAGCACTGTAATTGGGTAGAAATAGCCATCAGAGTCTGGAATTTCTCCACCCAGTGATAGCGTAGCGCCGTTTTCTAGCGACTTTTTCACTTGCTCATGAAGTTCATCGCGCAAGTCTTCTCTCGCCATTGGGCCCAAATCCGTGTTTTCGTTTGTGGGGTCGCCAACTTTTAGCTTTTTACACTGCGCCACAAACTTGTCTCGGAATTCGTCATAGACGCTATCCACAATAACAAAGCGTTTAGCCGCCACACAGGTTTCACCGTTATTAATAACCCGTCCTTGGATACACATTTCTACAGCATGGTCGATGTCAGCATCCTCTAACACTAAAAAGGCGTCGTTACTACCAAGCTCCATTACGGTTTTCTTCGACAAGCTTGCAGCTTCCTTTGCCACTTCCTTACCTACTTCATCACTACCGGTAAAAGTAACGCCACGGACGTGTTTGTGCTTGATTAAATCACTTGCCGTGCTGCCATCAATTAGCAGCGACTGGTAAACATTTTTAGGAAAGCCAGCATCTTCGTACATTTGCTGAATGGCTTGCGCCATACCAAACACGTTTTTAGCATGTTTCAGTACCGTGGTGTTACCCGCCATTATGTTTGAGGCGCTATAACGAATAACTTGGTACAACGGAAAATTCCACGGTTGGATGCCAAGAATAACGCCAATGGGCTGATACGTAATGATTGCTCGACCGCCTTCGAAAATGCGATGTTCGTCTTCCAAAATTGAAGCGCCGTGCTCGGCCGTATAGCGGCATATTTCAGCGCATAGCTGCACTTCTTGCTTTCCTTGCGCGGTAACCTTACCCATTTCCCGGGTCATCAGGCTGGCGAGATCATCAATTCGCTCTTCCATCAGATTTGCAAGGTTATTAAATAAATCTGCGCGGGTCTCAAATGACGTACGGCGCCAGTTCAAATAGGCTTCTTGTGAACGGGTAACAGCTTGCTCGGCGTCCTCGGCTGACATCAAATGATAATGATCGATCTTTTCACCTGTAGCAGGGTTGTAGGTATTGATTGTCTCACTCATTGTCACTCTCCTTATTCCGTTTGGTCTGAAGGAAGTGCAACTAAAAAGCCAAGGTGTCAAAAAATATTTTTTAACCTATTTTCAATAGCATAGAAGCAACTTGAAGCCTAAGTAATGGATAGTGTCAGAAAGGATCCAGAAAAGATTACCTATCGCAGTAAAGATTTCAGGGCGACCGTCGCGATCGCCTTATCAGTTTTCCTAAGTAAGGATACCCTTGCGGCGCTCTGTTTGATTAACGGTGTAATGCGCCTTGTTGCACAGCACAAGAGGTTCAATACTAGTCCGTGTATAAGTCGGGGAAATGGAACTTTGCCATAGCAAGCGTTAACGCCACTTCATAAACACTTTGTCGCGAGGCGTGATTAAGAGTAAGCAAACCAATAGCCCCCCCTTTTTGCTTTATGTTTACCGTATCAAAGAGCTTGTCCATAACTGGCCCAAGTTCTTCGCCACGCTGAAGCGCCTGATAAACGCTTACAGGAAGAGGCAAGCTTGCACTTCGCGTTACCGACCAGTGACCTTCATGGTATATCGCCACATAGGCAAAGGTAGCTGGACCATCTTCAAAGACATCCACACCACCTTCAATTGCCACATACCACGCATCTGTGAGTCCGCCTTGATGATGAGCAAGCATGGCCTTCACACGATTAATGGCGCCCAAGCGCGTTTCATCTTCATTCATTGGCTGGTCAGGCACGCCGCTTGGTACAGCCATACCCTGAGCGTCGAAATCGTGCTCTAGTGTGTCAGAGAGTGTATTGAGCGCAGCATTAATTTTTACCGGATTTAGCGACCCTACATAAATTGTGTCAGAAACCATGTGCTTTCGTCCTTTAAAAACGTCCTTTCGAAACAGTCCCAACAGGGTTCTGCTTAATATCTTCTAGCATTAAACGGTAATCGCGCACCGCTGGAAACTCACTAATATTGCGATTTGGCAAGGTACTATCAGGGTTATCGACAGCAAGTAAATGTTTAATACCGTATGTCTTTGCCGCATTTAAAATTGGCAGTGAATCATCGACAAATAGAGTGCGATGGGCATCGAACTTTACCCGTGCCTGTAATCTTTCCCATAGCAGCTGAGACTCTTTGGTTACGCCGAACTCATGGGTAGAGATGAGGTTGTCGATATGTGCGTCGAGCTGGGTATGCTCTATCTTTAGCGCCAAACTGTTTGGGTGCGCATTGGTCACTAATACCACCTGCCTGCCTGAGTCATGAAGCGCATCAAGGAACGGAATGGTATCGTCACGAAGGGCGAGTAAATGTGCCAGTTCACGCTTCAGCGGCATAAACTCATTTTCTAAGTCCATTTCAAGAGATTCAGCCCAGTAATCTAAGCAATACCATTGAATTTGCCCGAATACTGACTCATATCGCGCAGTCATTTCACGTTGACTCTGCGCCTCTGAAATTCCTCTTATTTGTGCTAATCGTTTAGGCAAATGATGTAGCCAGAACTGGTTGTCGTAATGAAGGTCCAGCAAAGTGCCGTCCATGTCTAACAGTACAGTTTCTATTTCATTCCAGGGCAGAAAGGGCAAGCGATTTTCCTTATAATGAAGTAAGCTAAGAAATTGTATACAAGTATGATAACAAAGTTGTAGCGATAGACATGCCAAAAATTGATCCGAACAAACCGTTACCACAAATTCATTCTCGTGAAATCGTTGCGCAAAGCAAACTCTTTAGGGTAGAACGCTTAGACCTTGAGTTTTCGAACGGCGCCACCCGTGAATTCGAGCGGATGGCTGGCGGAAACAGGGGCGCAGTAATGATAGTGCCTATGCTTGATGAAAACACCATGGTGTTAATTCGCGAATATGCTGCCGGCACACATTCGTATCAACTAGGCTTTCCAAAAGGTTTAATAGACCCTGGCGAAACTGCCATTGAAGCTGCTAATCGCGAACTACAAGAAGAGGCAGGCTTCGCCGCCAATGATCTTGTGGAGCTTCATAAGGTCAGCATGGCGCCCACTTTCTTTAACGCCAATATGACCATTGTTTTGGCTCGAGACTTGTATCCAAAGCAACTTGAAGGCGACGAACCTGAGCCTCTTGAGGTGATTCACTGGCCTTTAGATGAAGCAGATGCTTTACTTGCACGAGAAGACTTTGTAGAAGCACGCTGTATAGCCGCGCTGTTTTTAGCTCAAAAGTGGTTTAAGGAACAATAAACAATGCCCGATGACGCCCATGCCGACCTACTAGAACTTGCGAAAAAAATTGCCATCGAAGCCGGTGAAGCCGTATTAGAAGTATACGATAAAGGGGAGTTTGACGCTTATCAAAAAGAAGATGAGTCTCCCGTTACCAGCGCAGATTATTTGGCAAACGATATCATCAACAAGCGCTTACAAGCTGCGACGCCTGATATTCCAATCCTCTCAGAGGAAAACAAACACGCAAGTTTAGAAGAGCGAAAGCATTGGCCTCGATACTGGTTAATCGATCCCATCGATGGAACCCAAGAATTCATTGCTAGAAGCGGTGATTTCGCAGTAAACATTGCGCTAATAGAGAATAATGAGCCGACAATAGGCGTTATCTTTTGGCCGCCAGGGCAGTCGCTATATTACGCCCAGAAAGGCAAAGGTGCGTTTAAGTCATCACCCGATGGCGATCACCCAATAAGCGTACGCAAGCTAGACGACCCTAAAAATAGTGTGGTGATGATTGCAATAAGCCGTCGTCAGTCGAGAGAAAAAGTGCTCAGCAGAATGTGCGCCAAGCGCGTATATCAAACGCTTCCATTGGGAAGCTGTTCCCTGAAAGCCTGCTTCATTGCCGAAGGGAAAGCTGATGTATTTATGCGTATCGGTATTACCGGCGAATGGGACACTGGCGCATCGCAATGCATTGTCTCTGAAGCAGGTGGGAGTATTGCCGCCGCTAACTTCGAACCTCTTACCTACAATCAGCGTCATTCGCTAGAGAACCCAGATTTTGTGGTAATGGGCGATCAAAGGGTGCCATGGCAAGATGTAGTCCAGTATGATGATTTCGTAAACCCACATCAGCACTAGCGCGTAATAATTTACTTAGCGCAGCGTGTTAACCTACGTATAATAGCGTAGTAATGTTGCTGGGCCACATTACTCTGGTAGTGGTTAAATCAAGCCAGATGGAACCAAAAAGTAAAAGGAGTAACCTATGATGACTACACGTATTCGCACGTTGTCTGCAGCATTGCTCGCATGTGGGCTAGCATTTCCCGCCGCAGCCGATTGGTCAATAGACGGCGAAACAAGTGCACTACACTTCTTATCGACGAAGAATGCACAAGTCACCGAAGTACATAAGTTTGATAGCTTTGATGGTACGCTGTCTGACGGTGGCAAACTTAACGTGGCGGTTGACTTATCGTCAGTGAATACAGCCATTGATATTCGCAACAAGCGAATGCAAGAGATGCTGTTCAACGTGACCAAGTTTGCACAAGCGACATTTGAAGCCAACTTGCCTGAGTCGATGATGAACCTGAAATCGGGCCAAGTTGTTAGCGGGAAGGTAGACGGTATTTTGATGTTGCACGGCAAAGCCGTTCCTACGTCATTTGCTGTTAAAGCAAGTAAAGTAGACGACGATACGCTTACCGTATCAACCACGTCACCAACGTTAATTAAAGCAGAGTCTTTTGGACTTTCTGAAGGCGTAGCTGCACTTCAAAAAATTGCAGGGCTTAAGAGCATAACAACAACAGTACCCGTAACATTTTCAGTTACGTTTACTCAATAAAACACTGTTATTGCCGCCATCTATCAATAAAAAGCTAGGTGGCACGTAATTAAACGTAATAAAAAACCGCACACATGAAGTGACCCCCATTAGTTGGACATTCCAATTATTGGGGGTCTTTTTATGTCAAAACACAATAGAGCGTTTAAAAT
>NZ_CAMZMZ010000053.1:0-22007 GCF_947311905.1 Alteromonas sp. CyTr2
ATTGGGTATGGTAGTCGTCTCTTCGAATAAACATCGGCGCTTCCAAGCTAATACCGACACCAGAAGCGTGCTGTCATTCCACTATCTCGGTCTGAGAGCTGTTGCTTGCCGAATAAGATTCACTATGCGACAGTGGAAAACTGCACTCAAATGGTACAGCTCCATAGTCGACGGGGCCTGGACCGCAGGCACATGGAATTAAATTCGTGGGGATCCCTCAGGGTCAGAGTACTTTTTTCAGTATTGAAAGTACTCTGACCCCAATATTTTCTCTGATCAGATCACGCTGTAGAAATGTACTCTGACCCCATTATTTTATTTGAGGTTGCGGAGGCCTTGGGTGAGGAGTCGGTCTAGTGCGTTGGCGAAGTTTTGTTTGTCACGTTGAGAGAAGGCTTTTGGTCCGCCTGTGTGTTCGCCACTTGAGCGCATGGTTTCCATGAAATCCCGCATGCCCAGTATCTGCTTAATAGACGACTTGTCGTATTCTTCACCACGGTTATTTAACGCTAGCGCATTTTTTGCCAGTACATCAGCGGCCAATGGAATGTCATTGGTAATGACCAAATCACCGGCTTCACACTTCTCTACTATATAATCGTCAGCAGCATCGAAGCCTGACGGCACTTGCGTTAAGGTTATGTGCTTGTCTGGTGGAACAGACATAGAATGGTTAGCCACCAAAGACAAAGGCAGCTTGGTACGTCTGGCTGCCTTAAAAAGAATGTCTTTGATCACTGCAGGGCACGCGTCGGCGTCAACCCATATATGCATGGTCGTATCTCGTAACTGTATCTAATTACGCTAGCATACCACCATCTACCACCACTGTCGTGCCGGTCGTGTAGGTTGAAGCGTCTGATACTAAATACAATACCGTGCCCGCCATTTCATCTGGGTCAGCGACACGGCCTAGTGGAATAACTTTAAGCGCGTGCTTCAAGATTTGCTCGTTAGTTGTTAACGCTGACGCAAATTTAGTATCGGTTAAACCTGGCAATAATGCGTTTACGCGAATGTTCAAGCTACCGCACTCTTTTGCAAATGACTTAGTCATGCTGATAACCGCAGCTTTCGTAATAGAATAAATCCCCTGCATGTCACCCGGTGTTACACCGTTTACCGATGCCGTGTTAAGAATGACGCCACCACCCTGCTCTTTCATCATTTTGCCAGCTTCAATCGACATGAAGAAGTAGCCACGAATATTGACGTCTACAGTTTTATTGTAGGCGCCAAGATCAGTATCTAAGATATGCCCAAAGTAAGGATTGGCTGCCGCGTTGTTTACTAGAATATCCAGTTTTCCAAAATCGCGCTTAATGACGTTAAATGCTTCTGTAATTTGCTCCATCTCACCCACATGACACGCTAGCGCTGTCGCCTTACCACCTGCGTCACGAATTGAAGAAGCAACAGCTTCACAGCCGTCAATTTTGCGGCTTGATACAATTACATGCGCGCCATACTGGGCAAGCAAACGGGCAATAGACTCACCGATACCGCGACTTGCACCTGTAACCAGTGCAACTTTTCCTGTTAAATCAAAAAGGTTCTTCATTGTCATATCCTTAATTCTTGCTGATAAAGTGCTGTGTGCTTAATTTCTATTATTAACGCTTGTTGCGGTGCCTGCTCTAGGCCAACATACCACCGTCGAGTACTACTGACTGACCCGTCATGAATGACGACTCATCACTACACAACCAAGCAATGGCATTAGCAATCTCTTCTGGTTTACCCAAACGCTTCATTGGATTGGCGCCAATAAGCCCTTTTTGGCCTCTTTCATCCAATTTTGATAAAACGCCTTGCACCATAGGAGTATCTACAAAACTTGGACAAACAGCGTTAATGCGAATGTTCGCCCTTGCGTATTCCACCGCCGCCGATTTAGTAAGCCCCACTACCCCATGTTTGGAAGCGCTGTAAGCGCTAATCATAGGCGCAGACCGCAATCCAGCTACAGAGGCAATATTGATGATGTGGCCACCGCCTGTCGCCGTCATATGCTTGAGGGCGTTTTTCATGCAATACCATACGCCAGCTAAGTTGACCTGAATATTCTTCATAAACATGGCATCATCGACTTCAGTTAGCGGAGCTGGAAAATGGTCGATACCCGCATTATTAATAACCACATCAATCTTGTCGTTATGAGAAAGCGCCGTGTCGAACATCGCTTTTACCTGAGCCGGTTCGGTAACATCCACCGCCACCGCATAGGCTTTGCCACCTGCAGTAACAATTTCTTCAGCCAATGCTTTGGCGTTTTCTTCGTTTAAATCTGCAATACCAACTGTTGCACCACGCGCACTCAATACGCGAGCCGATGCAGCGCCGATCCCCGAGCCTCCACCAGTAATAAGAATATGTTTACCTTCAACATTTGCAGCTACATTCATTAGCTGTACTCCAATTTAGTGAACAAGCGCAACGCCGTTAATTTTGGTCACTGCGCATGCTTCTTGATTTTAACGATTAAAAATAACTCGCTTTTACGTTGTTACACGTCGCCTCGCGTGAAGAAAGCACCTCAATATCGCGACTGACAAGCGGTAATTCCCAATTTAAGAAGTATTCAGCAGCAGCTATCTTACCTTCGTAAAAGTCAACGTCTTGCTCGCCGGCCCCATTAGCGAGTGTTTGTTCGGCAACATTTGCCTGGCGCAGCCAAATCCAGCTCACCACACAACTTGAAAATACGTTTAAGAAGCAACTCGCATTGGTTAGCAAGACTGGTTGCTTATCTGAGCGCAAATCGGCTGCTGCCTGTTGAATTAAACCACCAAGCTGGTCTAGATAAGGTTTTAATTTTGCAGCTAGTGCCTGCGCTCGTGGTGTTTCTGCGAGCTTCATATCACTGGTTACACGAGAAAGCAGCACCTGAAGACCTTTGCCGTCGTGCTGCCATAACTTTCTTCCAAGCAGATCTAACGCCTGAATACCATTCGTGCCCTCGTGAATTGGGTTTAAGCGGTTATCTCGCCAGCACTGCTCAACAGGATATTCACGGGTATAGCCCGCACCACCTAGAATTTGAATTGCCAAATCGTTGGCTTTAGGGCCAAACTCTGAAGGCCATGCTTTGAACACGGGTGTTAAAAGATCTAAAAGCTGAGAAAGTTCGGCACGTTTTTCGCTGTCAGTTTCCGTTTCCATCTCATCGATGAGCATGCTGCCGTACAAGCAGAGGGACATACCGCCTTCACAGTAGGCCTTTTGCGCTAGCAACATACGTCGCACGTCACCGTGATTGATAATAGGTGTAGGCTCGTCTTCTGGCGCAAGATTAGGCGCAGCGCGACCTTGGGTACGATCTTTTGCGTATTCTAGTGAGTAACGGTACCCGCGATACCCTATCATGGCAGCACCATAGCCCACGCCAATGCGTGCTTCGTTCATCATCATGAACATGTAGCGCAAACCCTGGTGCGGCTCGCCAATCAGGTAGCCGTGGCAGTCACCATTTTCGCCAAAAGTTAGTGCGGTTGAAGTTGTACCTCGGTAGCCCATTTTATGGATAAGACCAGCAAGGGTTACATCGTTGCGCACATCTGGATTGCCTTCAGCGTCGAGACGGTATTTAGGTACAGCAAATAAGGAAATGCCTTTTACACCAGCTGGACCACCTGGAATTTTCGCCAACACCAAATGTACGATGTTGTCAGAAAGCTCATGCTCACCACCTGATATATAAATCTTGCTGCCTTTGATTCGGTACGTACCATCATCTTGCGGCCTTGCTGATGTACGAATATCAGCAAGTGACGAACCGGCATGGGGCTCGGTAAGCGCCATGGTGCCAGTAAAGTCACCCGCTAGCATTTTTGATAGAAACGCACTTTTGATATCTTCGGAGGCAAAGTGTTTAATGACATTGGCGGCAGCCGCAGTTAAAAAAGGGTAAGCGGTTGACGATGGGTTTGCCGCTAAAAAATAGCCCGCGCAGGCATTCATCACGGTAACAGGAAGCTGCATGCCGCCATCTTCAAAATCGAAGTGACCCGCGATAAAGCCCGATTCTCTATAAGTATCGAAGGCCACTTTTACGTCGTCAATCATAGAGACTTTAGTGCCATCGAATGTAGGCTCGTTTTTATCAGCAACGGCATTATGAGGAAGAAATAACTCTTCTGCCATCTTCTCGGCCATATCAATAACAGCGTTGAAGGTTTCTACATTGTGCTCTTCGAAGCGAGCTTTTTCACATAAGGCTGCGGTGTTTAATACTTCGTACAGCTGAAATTGCATTTCACGGCGGGGAATAAGTTGATCGGCCATGGTGTCCTGTCCTCTACGAAAACTTGTTAACACATTGTGTCATATTCGTTATCGTGCCATTATTGTCATTAATGACACAATAATGGTCAATCACGCCAACAATCACTGAGTTTTATCTTATTTTATAACTCGAATTATTTTTATGAATGACACGAAATTCACCGTTACCGTACTCGGCTTTAACCAAGCCTTGGCATCTGCCATTACAGGAGCCCTCGATGTATTTGCTTTCGCAGGTATTAGTTGGCAGCGAATACACAACTTACCAACCAACCCTCAGTTTAAAGTACAGTTGGCCAGTCACCATGGGCAGCCTATTCTTTGCTCTAATCAAGTTGTTCTACAGCCCAATATCGCCATCGAAGAAGTCTCACAGACTGATGTCTTGTTAATTCCCACCATTGGTGGCGATATTGATGAAGTGCTAGAAAGCACAGCGCCTCTGCTTGTACATATAAGGCGTCTTCAGAAAATTGGGGCCGACATTGCCGCCAATTGCACCGGTACTTTCCTTTTGGCCCAATCTGAATTATTGGATAATAAAATTGCCACTACACATTGGGGATATGCAGATAAATTTAAGGCCATGTACCCTACCGTAAACTTACAACCCGAGAAAATGGTTACTGAAGACGATACGGTGTTTTGTGCAGGCGGCGGCATGGCGTGGATTGATTTATCTATCTTGTTGATAGAACGCTACTGTGGTCATCAGATTGCGAGCGATACGGCAAAATCCCACGTTTTGGATGTGTCCAGAACAAGCCAAACTATTTATGCCAGCAGTCGTCAGCGACGATTTCACTCAGACAAGGACATTAAAGCGGTACAGTCTTTTCTGGAAAAAAACGTACAAGATAAATGTACGCTAAGCGAACTAGCGCTACGGCATAATATGACCGAACGCACACTTATACGCCGATTTAAAAACGCGTGTGATATTACACCAGGTCAGTATTTACAGTCGCTGCGCATTGAGCACGCGAGAAAGCTCTTAGAAACCTCTAGTATGCCGTTAGAGAGCGTGATTAGCGCTGTAGGCTATGAAGACCTTAGCTCGTTCACCCGACTATTTAAAAAAACGACTGGTTTATCACCTTCTCAATACCGAGCGAAATTCAAGCGAGGCTAATTTGATTTAGATGGTTAGTAGACTACTTGCACCAAAAAATATCTCTCTATTAAGTTTTGATGTTCCATGCCTGTGCACACAGGCTTTTTAGTTATATTTAATCTAACTAATATTGTGCATTTTCGATGAAAAACGCCTTGGTTTGCACAAATTTGAAGTTTTTATGTAAAAGTTTGTGTAAAATGCAGAGCCAAGCATAGATTGTTAATTTTTGTGCTAAAAACACTACAAAAGTATAAATTTAAAATCATCTTGGTGGAAACATGAGAACACACAAAATCGCCACACTAGCGTTAGCCGTTAGTGCTGCGTTCAGCTCTTCAGTTCTTGCACAAGAGGCCGCGACGACAGAAAAAAAAGAAGCCTCACTTGAACAGATTACCGTTACTGCGCAAAAGCGTACTCAGTCAATTCAGGAAGTACCTATTTCTGTTGCGACACTAAGCGGTGAGAAATTCGAAAGCCTATTCTCTGGCGGTGAAGATATTCTTGCTCTAGCGGTTCGCGTACCAGGTCTTTATGCTGAGTCATCAAATGGTCGTGTTGCACCGCGTTTTTATATTCGTGGTCTAGGTAACACCGACTTCGACCTTGCTGCATCACAACCTGTTTCTATTATCATGGATGAAGTGGTAATGGAAAACGTGGTACTTAAAAGCTTCCCGCTTTTCGACGTTCAGCAAGTTGAAGTACTTCGTGGCCCACAAGGTACACTATTTGGTCGTAACACCACTGCTGGTATCATTAAATTTGATACAGTAAAACCAACCCAAGACGTTGAAGGTTACGCGAAAGCAGGCTTCGGTTCATACGGTACAATGAACTTCGAAGGCGCTATTAGCGGCGGTCTTACTGACGAACTTTCTGCCCGTCTTTCTGTATTGTCACAAGAGCGTGATGATTACATCGACAACGCAGCAACAGGTCAAAACGACGCATTAGGCGGCTTCGACGAAAAAGCATGGCGCTTACAGCTTCTTTGGGAGCCATCGGCGGACTTCTCTGCACTTCTCAACGTACACGGCCGCGACTTAGACGGTACTGCTTCAATTTTCCGTGGAAACGTTTTTAATAAAGGCAGCAATGACCTTAACGATAGCTACGACCGCGAAACAGTAAGCTACGACGGCGATCTAGAAGGTAACGGTACAGATAACAACCCACAGTCTTACGAAGGTTTAGGTGCATCACTTAAACTAGAATACGACATGGACGATGTAACCTTTACTTCAATCTCTGCAATTGAAACCGCTGAAGGTTCAAGCCTTGGCGACATCGACGGCGACGCGATTGCTTCACAAAACTTTGTAACTCAAGATAACCTTGACGATCTAGAGCAGTACACGCAAGAATTTCGTTTAGCAAGCAACACCAGTGACCCTATGAACTGGCAAGTAGGTGCTTTCTATTACGATGCATCGTTCAACGTAACCAGCATCGACGGTTTCTTTGGTGCGACTACGGTATTCCATGAAAACCAAACATGGGCGGTATTCGGTCAGTCATCTTACCAAGTTAACGACAAGCTAAACGTTACTGGTGGTATCCGTTACACTCACGACAAGAAGTCTCTTGTGGTTGGCGAACAGAACGTTGACGGCTTTGCCGTTGTTCTAGGCATTGCTGCCGTTCAGGATTACGAAGACATCAACGTAGATGACGGTCAAACAAGCTTTGAGCTTAGCGCGAACTACCGTGTAACTGACGACATGTCTGTTTTTGCTCGCTATGCTAATGGTTTCAGAGCGCAAACTATCCAAGGTCGTGACGTTGCATTTGAAGGTGCACCTTCAGTTGCAGACGCAGAAACGATCAACTCTTTTGAAGTGGGTATTAAGTCAGACCTATTCGACGACACGCTACGTCTAAACGCTGCTGCGTTCTACTATACCGTTGATGACATGCAGTTCTCGGCCATTGGTGGTGGTAACAACTTTACTGCGCTAGTGAATGCTGACGAAGGTGAAGCTTATGGTTTTGAAGTAGACGCTCAATGGCTAGCGACTGACGAACTTACCTTTACTGCTGGCTACAGCTACAACCACACTGAGATCAAAGATGACTCTCTAACGGTTGCACCTTGTGGTACAAGCGCATCTGATGGCTTCACTGGCTACTGTACAGTAACTGACGAGCGCCCAGATGGATTCAATGCAATCATTGACGGAAACCCTTTCCCGCAAGCACCTGAATCAATCTTTAACTTCACTGCACGTTACACTATCCCTATGGGTGATGACGGTGAGTTCTTCGTGTTTACTGATTGGGCGTTCCAAGGTGAAACCAACATCTTCCTATATGAAGCGGTTGAGTTTACTACAGACGACAATTTCGAAGGCGGTCTACGCATTGGTTATGAGAACTTTGCGCACAACTACACGGTAGCGCTATTCGGTCGTAACATTACAGACGAAGACAACGTTAAAGGTGCAATCGACTTTGCAAACTTAACGGGTATTGTAAACGAACCTCGTATTTGGGGTGTTGAGTTTAAGTACACATATTACTAAGAAAAGTTAAGTAGCTACTCTCTTCCATTGTAGCTACCTATCTATTTAGTAGAAAAGCGGTGACGTTGAGAAACGTTACCGCTTTTTTTATCTGTTACGCCGCCATATGAATATCAGATGTAGGCATTTGCACAAGCTGCTGTAATTTCCTACACACCTTCACCCATCGCGCTACTTTCTGATAGTAGACCTGCTCGATCAACTGCCCTTTTTCATTAAACAGAAAGCTCGCCAGCTTCCCTTTACTACCCGGCATATAAAAGTGATGCACCGTGAATTGATGAGACAAAGGGGCATGTGCCACTTTTTGATACATACAGAAAGGCAGTGCATTTGCACGCTCATCGCCACCAGTTAAGCGACTACGGCGCTGAAACGTATCTGAACCTAAATCAGCCATTATGCCATGTTTTAAAATAAGCTGGTCGACCGCTTTAATACCTGTTTGCATAACTATCTCCTAAATGTTGCGCTAATCAGCGAACCAAGATGAGACTCAAAATAAACCATACTGATATTTATACAGTATATGGTTATTTGTTTAAAATGCAAACAAAAAAGCCGCTTATTCAAGCGGCTCCTGTTTAGTCGTTGTCAAAAAGCTTAATTGAGGGCTGATTCTAGGAATGCCCACTGGTCAGCATACCCCTCTATTTGCATCCATGTAGGTGTGCCTGCACCGTGTCCCGCTCGGGTTTCCACGCGAAGCAGGATTGGGTTATCACAGCTTTGGTCAGCCTGTAGTTGGGCTGCAAATTTATAGCTGTGCCACGGCACAACACGGTCATCGTGATCACCTGTAGTAACTAATGTAGCTGGGTAGCACGTGCCCGGCTTAGTGTTGTGAAGTGGCGAATAAGCATAAAGCGCTTCAAATTCGTCTTTGTTTTCACTTAACCCATAATCAGAGGACCATGCTCGCGCATTTGCACTAGGTGTGTGATAGCGAAGCATATCTAACACGCCAACTGCAGGTAAGGCTGCTGAGAAAAGATCTGGGCGCTGAGTCAAGGTCGCACCAACAAGCAAACCGCCATTCGAGCCACCTTGAATACCCATTTTATCCGGCGTGGTGTAGCCACTTTCAACCAAATACTCGCCCGCTGCGATAAAGTCATCAAATACGTTTTGCTTATCTAACTTAGTCCCAGCCTTGTGCCACTGTTGCCCATACTCACCACCACCACGTAAGTTAGCTATGGCCAGTACATTGCCCTGCTCTACCCATACCATGCGCGATACTGAATAGCGGGGCAGCAGTGAAATATTAAAACCACCATACCCGTACAGTAATGTTTTATTATTTCCATCTAGCTTCAAGCCTTTTTTATGCACAATAAACATGGGAACTTTTGTTCCATCTTTACTGGTGTAAAAAATTTGCTTTGTTTCGTAGTCATCATAATTAACACCTGTATCGATGGATTTAAATAATGATGACTCGCCGCTTTTTACGTCATACGCAAATACTTGGCCAGGGTTAGTGAACCCCGTAAGTTTATAGAACGTTGTATCGGCATTTTTGCTTCCGTAAAACCCGCTAACACTTCCAATATCATTAAACGCAATTTCATCTATTTTCTTGCCGTTTAAATCAAATACACTTACCTGCCCTTTTACATCTTTTAGATACTGAGCAAAAAGTTTTTCACCCAATAGCGAAACGCTCGACAAGGTATCAGATGTACTTTCAATTACGGTTTCCGTTGCTTTAACGCCACCATCGAAATCAACCTTAATAACCTTACCTCTAGGGGCATTTGCTGTAGATGTGAAAAATAACTCGTCGTCATGCTCGCCAATTAGGTCGTAACGGCCATCCCATTTGTCGAAAACCGGAACGAGCTCACTGTTATCATTTACCAGCGATTTAGCATAAACACCATTCGCCTGATATCCCTCGAACACAGAAATGAGCAGTGTTTTGCCATCTTGAACAACCGAAGGATAAGGGTTCCATGTAGGTTTATTGTCAAACGCAAAAACCTTTTTGTCTTCACTTTGCGCTGTACCTATTGCGTGAAAATAGATAGATACGGTTTGGCTATCATCATACTTACCAGCTTCATTTTGGGGGTAACGTGAATAGAAAAAGCCGCTTTCATCGGGCAACCACGCGATATTTGAAAACTTAATGCCTTTAATAGTGTCAGTTAAATCCGACTTCTTACTGGTGTCACGAACGTGAATAGTTTTCCAGTCTGTACCACCGTCAGAAAGCATGTAGGCCAAGAACGAGGCTTTAGGGCTTAGTTCAGTTGACGCCATAGACACTGTGCCATCTTCACTCAATGTATTTGGGTCAATCAGTACTTCAGGCTCACCGTTAACGCCGTCAGCCATATAAAGCACATATTGGTTTTGTAAGCCGTCGTTATAAGAATAAAAAAGCTTGCCGTTTACCATATAAGGCGTTGAATATTTTTCGTAGTCCCACAGCGCTGTTAGACGTTCTTTGTATCTTTCTCTAGAGGGCAATTCAGCCAGATAAGGACGAGCAAGGGTGTTTTGAGACTCAACCCAAGCACTTACCTCTTCGCTTTTTTCTTCTTCTAGCCAGCGGTATGGGTCGCTCACTACAGTGCCATGATAGTTGTCTTGCTGAGTCACAGTTTTGGTTTCTGGGTAGTCGGACACTTTTGGCATGCCGCCGCTTTGTGATTCACCTTGCACTGAACTAGTAGATTCGGTATACGAGCTTGTACACGCCACGGTTAAACCTGCTGATGCCGCTACTATGGCAGCGTATATTAGATTTTTCTTCATTTTTATTCCTTAAACGAAAAATGCCGGTTTCAACCGGCATTTTCTATTTAGCTTTCTGTCGTAACTTGCGTATGTTTTCGACCTTTAAACACGCTTTTAAGGTCATTTAAAATAAGGTACAGCGCTGGAACAAGCAGCAAGGTGATCACCGTGGCGAACAAAATACCGAAGGCCAATGAAATAGCCATTGGGATCACAACTTGAGCCTGTAAACTGCGCTCAAAAACAATCGGCATTAGCCCCATAAACGTTGTTAGTGAGGTGAGGATAATTGCTCTGAAACGCTGTGTACCTGCGCTAATAGCAGCATCCATTAGCGACATGCCTTCTTTGCGCGCACGGTTAACAAAATCCACCATGATCAAGCTGTCGTTAACTACAACCCCAGACAACGCAATTATGCCGCAGATAGAAAGTACGCTTACCGCCATACCTAATACTAAATGCCCCACAATGGCGCCTACGATACCAAAAGGTATAACCGACATAATAATGAACGGCTGGCTGTACGATTTAAGCGGAATAGCAAGCAAGGTGTAAATGGCAAAGAGTGCAAATAGAAGCCCCTGCATTAGGCTGAACATTGCGTCAGCTTGCTCTTTCGAGTTACCTTGAAGCTGGAAGTCCACTTTAGGATACCGCGCTAGTAGATCCGGCATCAGATTTTCAATCACATCATTGGTTACTTCTGACGGGTCAAGCAACGCTTTATCCACTGCACCAGTTACGGTTACCGAGCGTTTACCATCGACACGAATAATTGAATCAAAGCCCTGACCAACTGTAAATGTAGCCACCTGCTCGAACGGAATTTCTTGCCCATTTGGCGCGCGGATACGCATGTTTTCAAGATGCTCGATAGAGCTACGCTCCGTTTTCGGATAACGTACCATCACCTTGATCTCTTCATCGTCACGCTGGATACGCTGTACTTCCGCACCATAGAAACCAAAGCGAACCTGCTGACCTAAATCACGCAATGAAATACCTAGCGCGTCAGCCTGAGGTTTCAGTGCTAGCTGAATTTCTTCGCTTCCGCCTGAGAAGGTGTCGTTAATGTCGGTAACACCTTCGTATTTATCCAACGCTTCTTTAAGTTCATCACTTATCGAACGAAGGGCCTTAATATCGCTTGAGCTAAATTCAAAGCTCAGGTCTGAACCACCACCAGGGCCACCCGGAGAGCTAATATTAAACGACTTAACACCTGGGATTTCTGGTAACTCTTGACGCCACATGTCTTGAATTTCAAAGTCTGTCAGCGTACGCGTTTCACCTTTGGTAAGCTCTGCGAAAATCTCTCCCCCAAGGTTGCCATTATCAAAGGCAATGGCGTGCTTTATAACGTTTTCACCCGACTCTTCAGCTACTTTGTCGTCCATGCGGTGCATGGCCTCGCGAAGCGTAGTCAGTACATTATCACGCTGTTCAAGCGATGAGCCTGGCTCAAGCTCGAAACTTGCAATCATAAAATCGCTAGGAATATTCGGGAAAAATACAAAACGTACAATACCACCACCGAACAGGCCTACTGTGAGGATCAGCATAGCCATAAACACAGCAACCGTGGTGTAGCGATTTCGTACAGCTGTAGCCAAAAATGGCGCGTATTTATTGTTTATAAACGTCTTAATACCTTCGCTGAAGAAATCTCGGAACTTTTGAAATCTATTCGCCTTTTCAGGATCGTAAGGCTTAAGCTTCATGTGTACCAAGTGAGCCGGCAATATTAATTTGGACTCAATGAGCGAGAAAATAAGGCATACGATAACCACCATACCGATGGTTTTCCAAATAATTCCAAACGGCCCAGATACCATCAGCATGGGCGAGAATGCGGCAATGGTTGTCAACACGCCAAATGTTGCTGGCATAGCGACCTTTTTGACGCCCGCTATCACGTTTCCAGCGCTATGGCCTTTTTTGTCTATTTCAGAATACGCCGATTCCCCCATGATAATGGCGTCGTCAACCACAATACCCAGCACAAGAATAAACGCGAACAGGCTAAGCATGTTGATAGACACACCAACCATATCTAGCGGCATAACTAACAAGGTGCCAAGAAAACAAACCGGCAAGCCCACAATGACCCAAAACGCGAGCTTAATTTTTAAAAATAAAGAAAGTACCAAGAAAACCAGCAGCGCGCCGAAGAACATGTTTTCCAGCATCATGTTGAGTCGGTCAGCTAAGTAGAACGAACTGTCGCCCCACGTATCAGCTGTAATATGCGCCGGAAATTCCGATTTCTGACTCTCAATATAGGTATTAACTTGCTCAGAGATTTCTAATGCGTTTTGATCACCTACCGCACGCACTCGCAAACTAACAGCGGGTTTATCGTCGAATAGCGCATATTGGTTATTTTCAATAAAACCATCGTTGATATACGCCACATCACCTAATGTCACGCGCGTGCCGTTACCGTTTGTTACTAAAACAATCTGCGAGAAATCCCAGCCCGTATAGGCTTGCCCTTTCGTTCTAAGCAGAATATCGCCATTTTCAGTGCGAATTGAGCCGCCAGGTAAGTCGACGCTGGTTTGACTTAAACGCGCAACGACATCGGCGAATGTAAGGTTGTATTTTTGCAAATCGACTTCCGAAAGCTCAACAGAAATCTCATAGTCCCTTGCCCCAACAACTTGAACACTTGAAATACCAGGTAGGTTAGCAATGTCGTCGCGCAAATCTTTGGCAAACTCTTTTAACTCCCGTTCAGACGCGTCACCGTAAACCGAGAGCCAAATTACGTCTTGTTGTATTTTTTGACGGTAAATAACGGGCTTTTCAGTGTCCGCGGGGAAGCTCGGAATAGCGTCAACTTGTACTTTTACTTCATCAAGTAAAGATTGAACATCATAGTCTTCTTCCACCTGAATACTTACCGTACCCATACCTTCAACGGCTGTGGAATTAAGCTGCTTAATACCCTCTAAGTCTTTAATTGACTCTTCAATTTTAAGCAGTACGCCCTCTTCTACTTCCTGAGGTGCGGCCCCCAAATACGGTACGCGAACATTAATAACGTCTATCTCGAAATTGGGAAATACTTGCTTCTGAATACTGAAGGCACCAAATAATCCGCCAACTACAAGCAACCACATCAGAAGGTTTGCAGCTACGCTGTTACGCGCGAACCAGGCAATAAGCCCTTTATTGGTATCAATACGGCTCATTCGCTATCACCTTCGGTGGACGTGCTCTCTACTTTATCAGTATCTTCGCTAGCATCTGATTCAGCTGCATCAGAAAGCACTGGCTCATCACCTGGTAGACGAACTTTCATGCCATTATACGGGTTTGGTACGGCACTTCTCACTACCAGGCTTCCATGCTCAATACCAGAACGAATAAACACTTCTTTAGCGGTTGTGCGCGCAACCTCAACAGGCTTTATTTCAATCTCACGATTGTCGTTAACAGTCAGTACGGTATTGTCTAAACGTAAAATGCTACGAGGCAACACCACCAATTCTTCATTCTGACGAGACGTGATTTCTGCTTCTACAAACTGACCAAAACGAAGGGGGGCATTGTGTGAAGATTTCAGATTGTAAGGATCTTGTACTTCCACAATGGCATATACTACTCGGCTGCCTGTATCTAAAATACCTTCTGAACGCACCAGTTTACCTTCCCAAGTACGTTTCACACCGCCCACAGAGGCCGTCAACGAAACCGGAGCGCCGTCATTGGATTGTCCGGCAATATTGATAAACATTAAATCGCTGTCAGTAATAGGCAGCCTGACTTCTGCAGTATCGGTGGAGTAAACGGTACCAAGTACTGCGCCCATTGATACAAACTGACCCAGGTCAATATTACGTTCAACCACAATGCCATTATAAGGGGCTGTAATTTGCGTTCTTGCCAAGTTGCGTTTTGCGCGCTCTAGTTTGGCTTCTGCAGCTTTAACGTTTGCTTGTTCTTTTGCCAGTTGCGGCTTACGTAAACCCAACTCAGGCGGTGCAACGCTACTTACCGAACGCCATTCTTGCTCTGCTACTTTGCCGCGAGCTATTTCTTCTTGAAGCGCTGCTTGCGCTTGAGCTAATTCAGCCTCTGCAAGCTTAAGATCCGTGCGATAATCATCTTGTTCAAGTGTTGCCAGCACATCCCCTTTTTTGAACGTACCGCCAGCTATAAATACATCAGACAAACTTACTACTTGGCCACTGACCTGCGCACTTAACGCAGTTTTATTTCGTGGAACAACGTTACCCTGAGATTTTACGATAAAGCTCACGGCCTCTGCTGTTGCTTCTTTCGCTTCAACCAAAAAAGCAGGAATTTCCACGGGTACTTGCTCTGGTGGCTTACGTGATTTGATCATGACTGTCGCGGCGATAAACGCGACCAAAACTATGATTAGTGGAATGCCACTTTTCATCAAGATGGAGTTTTTCATTTACTATCCCTAGGAACGAAGGAAATCCACGCGAGTGAAACGGACGCAACGATGTATTGCACTTTCACATACCACCTGATAACCCACGAAAATCTATTATTATTGTTTCAACACTAGTGTACTGATTTGTGGTTATTGTGCCCACTTAAGATTGTTAAATTTTGTGTCTGTTAATTGTTTTTAAAATACACATAAAAATCAGCCGCCCTAATATAAAAAATTATCAAAAGAATACAAAGTAAGATTGATAATTATCAGATTTTCGTTGATTATTTAATCACTCATTGGTTATGAGTTAACCGGCGGTTGTTATTTGAGCTTAGTCTTTAATGCGAAGTAGCCTCGGGAATGATTTCGCTACGTTGAAGGGAAAACACATTATGAGTCTTAAGAAACAATACCTTAAATCAAAACCTCTGTGCAAAGTGACATTTCGACTAAATGCGGAAGCGGCGCAAGACGCCAAAGAAGCAGCGTTGTGTGGTGACTTTACTGACTGGAAATCACAGCCACTAACGATGAAGAAACTGAAAAGTGGAGACTTTACGTTAACGGTGGATTTAGAGAAGGATCACGAGTACCAGTTTCGCTATCTCATCGATGGTGAAAAATGGGAAAATGATTGGGAAGCAGATGCTTATATCCCCTCACCTGTGAGCATAGAAGACAACTCAGTGGTGCGCGTTTAAATTATTGTTCCATTAAAAAACATACCCGTAACTACTCTAGGTATTTTATAACAATTCCCTACAAAAAAGGCTGCGTATACGCAGCCTTTTGTCTTTATTTTGCTAAACCTTAAAATTCGATTTACAACGAATTTTCCAGCTCTGGAAGTACATCAAACAAGTCGCCTACTAACCCGTAGTCTGCAACCTGGAAAATTGGCGCTTCCTCATCTTTGTTGATAGCAACAATGACTTTAGAGTCTTTCATACCTGCAAGGTGTTGAATAGCGCCCGAGATACCTACCGCGATATAAAGCTGAGGCGCAACAATTTTACCTGTTTGACCTACCTGCATATCATTCGGAACGAACCCAGCATCTACTGCGGCGCGTGATGCACCAATAGCAGCACCTAGCTTGTCAGCAATGCCCTCAAGAAGCTTGAAGTTGTCACCGTTTTGCATACCACGGCCACCTGAAATTACCACTTCTGCTGCAGTTAATTCAGGTCGCTCAGACTCAGTCAGCTCTGCCGATACGAAATCAGACTTATCACTGCCTTTTACAACGTCCACTGCTGCAACTTCTGCGCTGCCGCCTGTTGTTGCAGCATCAAATGATGCAGCTCGTACAGTAATGACCTTCTTCGCGTCAGATGATTGTACGGTAGCAATAGCGTTACCTGCGTAAATTGGGCGTACAAACGTGTCTTCACTCTCTACACCAATGATGTCAGAGATTTGCGCTACGTCTAATAAAGCCGCTACGCGAGGCATGAAGTTCTTACCTGTCGTGGTTGCAGCAGCAACAATGTGGCTGTAGTCAGCAGCAAGTTCTACAACTAGATCAGCCGTATTCTCAGCAAGCTGATGCTTGTAAGCAGCATTGTCAGCAACAAGTACTTTTGCAACACCGTCAATTTGCGCCGCAGCTTCAGCTACTGCTTGGCAACCTTCACCTGCGACTAGCACGTGAATATCGCCACCCATTTTCTGCGCGGCATTCACAAGCTTATGCGTTTCAGTCTTTAAGCTTGCATTATCGTGTTCTGCATATACGAGTACGCTCATGAGATCACCTTTGCTTCATTTTTTAACTTGTCTACCAACTCAGCAACATCTGCCACTTTAATGCCACCCTCGCGCTGAGGCGGAGGCGTCACTTTTAGCACCTTAACGTTTGAGTCAAGTGAAACACCAAAATCCGCAGCCGCTTTAACGTCTAACGGTTTGCGCTTTGCTTTCATGATATTAGGAAGCGATGCATAACGCGGCTCGTTCAAGCGAAGATCTGTGGTTACTACCGCTGGAAGCGAAAGTGCAACAGTTTGAAGACCGCCGTCAATTTCACGGGTTACATTTACTTTTTCGCCGTCAACAACGACTTCTGACGCAAAAGTCCCCTGCGGCATACCAGTAAGTGCTGCAAGCATCTGTCCTGTTTGGTTATTGTCAGAGTCGATACTCTGCTTACCAAGAATAACAAGCTGTGGTTGCTCTTCTTCAACTACTTTAGATAACAGCTTTGCCACTTGAAGTGAATCAAGATTTTGGTCGGTATCGATTTGAATACCACGGTCAGCACCTAGGGCTAATGCTGTACGTATTTGTTCTTGGCAGCTCTTATCACCAATTGAAACAACAACGATTTCAGTGGCCACACCTTTTTCTTTTAATCGAACGGCTTCTTCAACAGCAATTTCGCAAAAAGGGTTAATGGCCATTTTTGCGTTGGTAAGATCTACGCCAGACTCATCGGCCTTCACTCTTACCTTAACGTTGTAGTCGATCGCGCGTTTGACCGGTACGAGTATTTTCATATTTACCTCAATTGTTGAGTTCGTCGGTGTCTATTACGTTTCATTAATAATTAACTATTAATAATTAAAAACGTATTACTTCACCACGCTTTTTGAAACTTTAACAATGTGCTCTACGTTAAAAAAGAATCCGTGGAACGTACGTTTTTTTAAAGGCTAGCCTTAAAACGCCGTTAACACCACGTTTACGAGCAGTTATAATACACTGCCAGTTAACGTTAACGTAAACTGCTTTGCAATGTACTTACTGTTGACGTAAACGTCAACCTGCATTACCTTGCAAAACGACAATTAATTTACATGTTTTTGACACAAAGCATTATTTGTTTCATCAATAGTGCATTATAAAAATACAAACATAAGGAGCCTCCCGTGGAACGAGAATCGATGGAGTTTGACGTAGTCATCGTCGGTGCCGGCCCAGCTGGATTATCAACGGCTTGTAAGCTTATGCAGCTTGCAAATGAAAAAGACCAAGAGCTAATGGTTTGTGTGGTCGAAAAAGGCTCCGAGGTAGGTGCACACATTCTTTCTGGTGCCGTGTTTGAGCCGCGCTCACTAAACGAACTTTTCCCTGATTGGAAAGAAAAAGGTGCACCTCTCAATACACCCGTAACTGAAGACCACATTTACCTACTTAATGATGAGACTTCAGCGAAAAAGTTACCTAACGCTATTACTCCGAAAACCATGCACAACGATGGCAACTATATTGTGTCTATGGGTAATGTGTGTCGCTGGTTGGCAGAACAAGCTGAACAACTAGGTGTTGAAGTATTCCCTGGCTTTGCGGCCTCTGAAGTCATTTACAATGAAGATGGTAGTGTTGGCGGTGTACTTACCGGCGACATGGGCGTGGGTGAAAACGGCGAACCTAAAGACGGTTACATGCCAGGTATGGAACTACGCGCTAAATACACAGTGTTTGCAGAAGGCTGTCGCGGTCACTTAGGAAAAGAC
The DNA here is from genome assembly GCF_947311905.1 of Alteromonas sp. CyTr2. Classification (NCBI taxonomy): domain Bacteria; kingdom Pseudomonadati; phylum Pseudomonadota; class Gammaproteobacteria; order Alteromonadales; family Alteromonadaceae; genus Alteromonas; species Alteromonas sp. CyTr2. Next base: position 18,553 of record NZ_CAMZMZ010000053.1, read on the forward strand.
CTCATTTCGCACTTTAAGCTGGACGAAGACAGTTCACCGCAACATTATGCCATTGGCTTTAAAGAGATTTGGGATATAGACCCATCCAAGCACCAGCCAGGGCTTGTGGTTCACAGTGCAGGCTGGCCACTTGACGATGCAACAGGCGGTAGCTATTTATACCACGCTGAAGATAACCAAGTGTTCGTTGGCCTAATCGTAGACCTAAACTACGACAATCCATACCTAAGCCCGTTTGATGAATTTCAACGCCTAAAGCACCACCCCGTATTTAAACAGTACCTTGAAGGCGGTAAACGTGTCTCTTATGGCGCAAGAGCTATCGCTAAAGGTGGGTTTAACTCGTTGCCTAAAATGACCTTCCCAGGTGGTTTACTCGTCGGCTGTGAAGCCGGAACGCTAAACTTTGCCAAAATTAAAGGTAATCACACGGCCATGAAGTCGGGCATGCTTGCAGCAGAGAGTATTTTTGAAGCCATTTCAGAAAATGCTGAGGCACCAGTAAAAGAGTTAACAAGCTTTACAGAGAAATTTAAATCATCGTGGCTATACGACGAATTGTTCCGCTCTCGTAACTTTGGCCCCGCTATCCACAAACTCGGAAATTTCTGGGGTGGCGCATTTAACACGCTAGAGCAAAATATCTTTAATGGTAATTTGTTTTTCACCATGAAAGACGAACATAAAGACTACGCACAGCTTAAAGAAGCGAAAGATGCAAAAGAGATTTCATATCCTAAGCCAGATGGCGTGTTAAGCTTTGATAAACTGTCTTCTGTATTTTTATCTAATACAAATCACGAAGAAGACCAGCCTTGCCACTTAAAATTAAAAGATCCGTCTATTCCTTTGCAGGTTAATTTACCTAAATTTGCAGAGCCAGCACAGCGCTACTGCCCTGCTGGTGTATATGAAGTAATTGAAGAGGAAGGTGAAAAACGGTTCCAAATTAATGCACAAAACTGTGTTCACTGTAAAACCTGCGACATAAAAGACCCAAGTCAAAATATTAAATGGGTAGTTCCGGAAGGTGCCGGCGGACCAAATTACCCGAACATGTAATTTAAAGTATTAATTTGCTATTTAACGGATATTTTTAAAAAGCGAGCTTGGCTCGCTTTTTTTTTGTGCTACTTTTATTTATTATCCAATAGAAATTAAGTACAACGTATTAAGGTTAATTAATGAGCGATTTTTTAGATATTTTAACCCATGGAAGACGTTTACAAGGTGCTGTTAAGGAATTAAGCATTGAAGAACTTGAACAAGTTCAAGAAAAACTTAGCGGTATAATTGAGAAAAGAAAAGAAAAATTAGTAGAACAAGAAAAGCTTGAGAAAGAAAAATTAGAGAAGCTCGCTGCTATTAAAAAGCAAATGGAAGAAGCGGGTTTAAATGTTGAAGATCTACAGGCATTAAATGTAGAAACAAACAAAAAGGTTGGCAAAAAACGTCCGGTTAAATACAAGCTTGTTGATAGCAAGGGTGAAGAACACCTTTGGACAGGTATAGGACGCATGCCTCGCGTTTATAAAGAAGCGCTAGATAGCGGTAAGTCACTCGACGATTACGCCATTAATTAATTGAAATTGTGAATTAAACAAGGCCTGTTTTTACAGGCCTTATTTTGTTTGAACAGCATGTTCAGAAACGGATAAGTATATTGTGAAGTTGAACTACAAACTTTCGGAATGCGCTTCTACCTCTCCCTGGCTGATTCTCATTCATGGACTATTTGGAAATGCCGATAATTTAGCCGGCATTAAGCGCCACTTTGAGTCTAATTACAACGTGATCAGCATTGATCTGCCTGACCACGGTGAATCCCCATGGACATCTTCATTTTCTGTCGACGATGCTGCAAATGGGGTGTTCGAGATTATGCAATCGCTTAATATTAGAGAAAGCGCGGTTTTAGGCCACTCATTAGGCGGCAAAGTAGCCATGAGATTAGCCTTAAACCACGGCGACGTTGTTTCTCACCTCATTGTCGCCGATATTGCACCAGTATCTTACGACCATAGTCACCAAACCGTATTTGATGGACTCAAGGCCGTTCCCTTAGATGCAATTCAAAGTAGAAAAGATGCTGAAAAAGAAATGGCTAAACATGTGAAAGAGCCAGGCGTTCGACAATTCTTATTGAAGAGCCTATATCAAGATGAAAATGGCGATTGGAAATGGCGTTTTAATGTCGATGGATTAATTGCAAGTTATTCACACATTATTGATTGGGAACAAACAAATCAAACATTTGATGGCGTAACATTATTCATCAAGGGCAGTGAGTCTGATTATATTACGCCAGCCTATCGCGATGAAATAACGCGTTATTTTCCTATGGCTAAAGCACATGTAATAGAAGGTACTGGCCACTGGTTACATGCAGAAAAGCCAGCGGTCTTTAACGCCGTTGTAGAAAGAACGCTCAATAAATCGTCTTAAAGAAGGGTTTTCATCATCATTTAAGATGAGAATGACTATTATTACCTATTTTTGAACGTTTTAGGCTCTTACAGGCGTATATACTGTGATATAGTTGCGCCAGATTTTTTTAAGTAACAACGCTATGCTTGCAGAAAATTACGAACTCATTGAGTCCATCATGCTGTATGGCGGCTTATCTATCCTTTTTGGGTTGATGGGTTTTGCTGTACACGATGTACTGCGTAAGAACGATGTGCCACTTATTGGACGAGTGGTAACGTACGGTGTGCTAGGTTTAGGCGCATTAGGGTTTCTTGCGAAGGGCATTATTGAATGGTTTTGGCTAAGCACAGGCGTTTAATTAGTAACGATTAATAGAGGTTAGATATGGCAAGCGTTGGCCTATTTTTCGGAAGTGACACGGGTAATACCGAACATGTTGCGAAAATGATCCAGAAGGAATTGGGTAAACAGCTAATTGATGTTAAAGACATTGCCAAGAGCAGTAAAGAAGACATCGCTGAATTTGATTTGCTTATCTTTGGTATCCCTACGTGGTACTACGGTGAAGCGCAATGCGATTGGGATGATTTCTTTCCTGAACTAGAGCAAATTGACTTCAACGACAAGCTAGTTGCTATTTTTGGTTGTGGAGACCAGGAAGACTATGCAGAGTACTTCCTAGACGCGATGGGCATGGTACGTGACATCGTTGAAGCCAAAGGTGCGATTTTAGTAGGTCAATGGTCAACTGAAGGCTACGACTTTGAAGCGTCTAAAGGCATGGCTGACGACAATCACTTTGTTGGCTTGGGTATTGACGAAGACCGTCAACCAGAACTAACTGACTCGCGCGTTAAAGCGTGGTGCAAGCAAATTCACGATGAACTTTGCTTGGCAGAACTTGCTTAAGCACTGCTGCGAAAAAGAATACAAAAAACCGCTCTGATGTGAAGTGACCCCCATTAGTTGGACATTCCAATTATTGGGGGTCTTTTTATGTCAAAACACAATAGAGCGTTTAAAAT
>NZ_CAMZMZ010000054.1:0-20178 GCF_947311905.1 Alteromonas sp. CyTr2
TTTCGGGTTTTCATATACACTCCAGTTGAGATAATTATCTCTTAACTGGGTGTGTGAATCTATTGGAGCACGTCATAGTGATAGCCTAAATCTATATTTTGAAAATTCACGAAGGAACGACAATGCCTATAAAAAAATGGACTTTACAATACCTAGTCGCATTTCCCTTGCTGGCCACTATTTTTGCCAGTGTTCAATACTTTAAAGGCCAGTCTTTTTCCTACTCTCTTGAATTCGGGGTTACATGGGCTTTTATATCTATTTCTATATTTGCAGCTCGCCGCATTTACAATTTTAAAAAGCGGATCCATTGCGAAATATGCAACGATATACAAAATCATAAGACCATTGAATAATTGAGCGCGCTATTTCAGTTGAGTACTCAACCTTAATTTCATGTTAAAAAAACGGGTAAAAAAATGAAAACACAAACCTTACTTATCTATTTTTTCTTTTCCTTGCTAGTCTCTTTCTCGTGTGAAGCCTCTACGCGTTCGCTAAAAATAGAAGATGATGGTTTTGTTGCTACGTATTACTCTTCAGAGTCACAAGAACGTAAAGTTGGCGTTTTAGTGCTTGGAGGATCCGAAGGCGGCGTGCCAGAAAAGCTCGCTAGTCCAATCGTTGAAGCGGGATTCCCTACCCTAGCTTTAGCTTATTTTAAGGAAGAAGGCTTACCACCAGAGTTAGAGAGAATACCTCTTGAATATGTAATTCAGGCTATGTCGTGGTTAAAATCACAACCAGAAACCACGCCGGACGACATTATTGTAGTTGGCTGGTCGAAAGGCGCTGAACTGTCACTTCTTCTAGCGTCAAAAGAACCAAGTATTTCAAATGTGGTTGCTATTGCGCCTAGCTCTGTTGTTTGGGCAGGTATTTTGAAAGATTGGAGTAAAGTGCCTGGTTCCAGCTGGACTTACGACGGGCAAGACTTAGCGTTTGTTCCTTTCAACCCATCGGGTGAAGTTAATGGTTTGCTAGATCTCTATACGCAATCTTTAGAAAATCGAGCAGACAACGGTAAAGCTAATATTCCTGTACAGAAAATCAGCGCCGATGTTGTGTTAATGACTGGCGAAAACGATGAAATTTGGCCCTCGCATACTATGGCTGAAACAGTTTGTGAAAAAATGAATGCGCGCACTAAACATAAGTGTAAGCACATAAACTACCAAGGGGCAGACCACTTGCTTAACTACGAGTTCTTAAAAGAGGGTAGCGATATGAACCAAACCTTTATTAAGATGCTTACTAATCACAATAACCACTAGTCAGCTTCTTCAATAAATAGAATCATATGACCATTGATGAATTCAATCACTATTGCAAAGCACTCCCCCACACTACTCACGTCGTTCAGTGGGGGAGTTCAGAAGTATGGAAAGTAGGTGGTAAAGTCTTTGCTATAAGGAGCATTAGCAAGGACGGACACCCTGCTTTTACCTTTAAAACATCTGAGCAAAACTATTATTTTCTGGAAGAAAAGCCTGGCTATAGGCCTGCGCCCTATCTCGCTAGTCGTGGAATGAAATGGATACAACAGTACAATTGCGAGAGTGATGAAGATGAAGCGTTAAAATACTATTTAAGCGCATCTTATAAACTAGTATCGTTAGGGTTAACCAAGAAAATGCAAAAAGAGCTTGGTTTAAATCAACCTCAATAAAGGTGCTTACACCATGTTCAAAGCAAAAGGCTTTACGCGCAATATTCGCCCTTATGTAGAAGCTGAACTAGCGCTAGCTCATAGAAAGCAAAACCAAAACAGCCAACAGTGTGCTTTTTCACACTTAGAAAATGCCCACGTTCTTGGTCAAGCCTCTACAAGGCTACACGTTAAAGTACACGTTCAAATGCTTTTATGGGCAGTGAAACAAGGCAATATTGGTGAGTTTTTTGGTCAACTTTTCAGAATTGCGGGCGCTGCCACAAAAACTGTTTTTGGGCTAGTACCTCATGGAAATACAGGTGGCGCTAACGTTAGCCCATTTAAGACAATGCCAATTAAACCAAACTTAAATACGATCATAAAAAAAGCGCGTTCGAATGAAAATTAAAATTAACGTTGTCGATACATTTACTAATGTAAGGTTTAAGGGCAATCCTGCTGCAGTAGTTATAACCGGCAAATGGCTTAGCGATGAAAAAATGCAAGAAATCGCTGCTGAAAATAACCTTTCAGAAACCGCCTTTTTAGTTGAAGATGATAATGGCGTATTCGCTATACGTTGGTTTTCCCCCATGACGGAGATCGACTTCTGTGGCCACGCAACGCTGGCATCCGCGTTCGTAATCTTTAGCGAAAATTACCAACTACCGCACATTTCGCTTTTCGCCAAGTCGGTTGGGATGATGAAAGTCGTTAAAAAAAGCGACGGATTTATTCAGATGGATTTCCCTAATAGAATGCCCAGCCCTGTCGGTGAAGTGCCTGAAGCGTTACTAAAAGGGCTCTCTATCAAGCCCAAAAGCATTTTAAAAAATAACCAAGCTTACTTTGCTGTTTATTCTAACGAAGACGACGTTTTAAGCGTAATTCAAGACAGCGAACAACTAAAAACACTAGCGCCTTATGATGTGGTAGTGACAGCGCCTGGTACGCAATTTGATTTTGTTTCGCGTTATTTTTGGCCTGCGAACGGCGGTGATGAAGACCCGGTTACCGGTTCAATCCACACTGGGCTAGCGCCTTATTGGGCAAAAGTATTTGGACGATCAAAACTTATGGCTTATCAGGCATCTAAACGAGGCGGCACATTAAAATGTGAGGTGGCAGGTGACCGCGTGCTTATTTCTGGTCAAGCGGTGTCTTACCTTGAAGGTTACATTAATATTTGATGGTTGATTGCCTTACACGAACTAATCGATAAAAGAGAACTCTCCTCTCGAGTGTTACTGCCCGCCTCAAACAAAAAAGCGGAAGATATCTAACCTTCCGCTTTCACTCACTCAACAGCGCATTGCTGCATCTAGTTTTAACTAGGCAAACGCCAAATTAGCGCCCTACTGCAATGCCTTCTCTGCGAGGATCTGCGCCGCCAATTAATTTACCTGATTTAAACTGAATGCCATGAAGACCGCTGTTTAAATCCACTACTTTAACGTTATGGTCGAGTGCCTTTAACGGCTCTTCAAGCTCAGCTATTGGTGTGCCCTTCTCTAACGCCGTATAGTCGTTTCGATTAGTAATTTTAGGAAGATTGATGGCTTGCTGAATATCCAAGCCAAAGTCTAAAACTCCAATTAGAGTTTGAGCGACGTAGCTTACAATTCTAGAGCCGCCCGGCGAGCCTACAACAACCTCTAAGTTCCCTTCTTTGTCGAACACCATTGTTGGGCTCATAGCACTTCTAGGGCGCTTACCAGGCTCTACGCGATTTGGTACTGGAAAACGGTTTTTGGTTGGTGAAAATGAAAAGTCGGTAAGCTGATTATTAAGCAGGAAGCCTTCTACCATAATCCCAGAACCAAACATAAATTCAATGCTGGTAGTCATTGATACTGCATTGCCCTCTTTGTCTACTATAGAAACGTGTGAGGTATTGGGCAGCTCCATTGACGTACCAAGTGCTACATTCGCATCGGCGTAAGGATTACCCGCGCGTTTGCGGCGCCACTCTTTATCAACAGCAATACTCTCGGCACGGCGCTGAAGATAAGCGGTATTAATCATGGCCGCAAACGGCAAGTTAGTAAAATCGCTATCCGCTATAAACTTCTCACGATCGGCATATGAAAGCGCACTTGCTTGTGTATACAGGTTGGCAAACTCTACTGAATCCGGTGCGTATTGACTAAGGTTAAAACCTTCTAACATTTTTAGAATTTGATAAACGTTTACGCCACCTGAGCTTGGGGGTGCCATACCGCAAATGCGTTTTTCGTGGTACATGCCACATACGGGTTCACGTTTTACTGGTTCGTAGCTTGCTAAGTCTTCCAACGACATTTGGCCAGGGTTAATCTCCGCATTATTAACCGCTTCCACTATTTTTTCGGCAACTTCGCCTTTCAGCAAATAGTCGCTGCCCTTTTCCGCAATACCTCTTAGGGTTTTAGCTAACTTTTTGTTTTTCTTAACCGTGCCTTCTTTTAACGGCAGGCCTGCCGGGAAGAAATAAGTAGAGCTTGCAGGAAAAGTTTTAAGACCAGGGTGATAGTCCAATGCAACAAGTTTGGCTAAACGCGGCGATACTTTAAAGCCGTCTTCAGCTGTTTTGATTGTATCGTCGAACAGCGTATTCCAAGGCAGCTTACCGAACTCGCCCTGAGCCATTTCTAGCGCTTTTACTGCACCAGGCACGCCAACTGACTTACCGCCTACTACGGCATCCAACCAGCGCATTGGCTTATTACCTTCAATAAACCAATGAGAATTGACAGCTTTCGGTGCTGTTTCACGGCCGTCAAAGGTGTGAAGTACTTTGTTCTTATTATCCCAATAAAGGATAAACGCACCACCACCAATACCTGACGATTGTGGTTCAACCAGCGAAAGCATCGATTGCACAGCTACCGCTGCATCGATCGCACTTCCGCCCTTTTCTAAAATATTCTTTCCCGCCCAAGACGCATAGGGATTTGCCGCTACAACCATATAATCTTCGGCTTCAAATGCCTTTTTCTCTATGTAGCCTGTTGCCGCTTCTGGTTCTCCGACTTCACGTGTTTGCTTCGCGTTCGCACCAAAAATAAAACAGCTAGATAATGCAAGAGTTACCACTGAAGCTCTGAAAAAAGCACTGCGTCTCAAAATAATACTTCCTCTTATTTAAATTTTTCGGGGTTTATTGGGCGTTTTTTAAGAAACGCATCAAACGCTTCTTGAGCTGCGGTTGTGCCCAACGCTTCTAAAAATATATCAAACTCTTCGTTCATTTGTTGGTTTGTTCGCTCTCCGTCACCTTTTAATAGCGCTTTTGTTTGTTTAAGCGAAAATGAAGGCTTGGCGACGAGTTTCTCTACCGTAGTTTGAACCGTTTGATCTATTTCGTGAGCGTCGACAATTTTTGTCAGAATACCAAATTGATAAGCATCAGCAGAGGTAAAGGGTTCGCCCAGCATTAGCCACTCTGCCGCCTTTATATGACCTGCAACCTTAGGCAAAAGATAACTTGATGCATATTCAGGAACAAGACCTAAGTTGATGAATGGTAGAACAAATCGGGTATCTGGAGTGGCGTAAACAAAATCGCAATGAAGTAAAAGCGTTGTGCCTATGCCCACTGCTAATCCGTGAACTTGTGCAATAACCGGTAAATTACATGCAGCCAAAGCTCGCATAAAGGCAGCTGTTTCTGGCACCTGAGCGTGATCTTGTTGCTGTGCGAAGTCTCCAATGTCATTTCCTGCAGTAAAACAATCGCCCGCGCCTTTAATAACCACCACTTTGGTTGAGCCATCGTTTTTAACACCTAATATGGCATTCGCCATTTCTTGATACATGTCGCGTGTTAACGCATTTTTCTTATCGGTTCGGTTAAGTGTAATGGTTAAGCATTGCTGATTTGTTTCGGTAATAATGTAAGACATAATTACTCCTTTACTGTCGTCTTTTTGTTTTGGGCGTACTTCAGTTTTCACCCTGTAGGCAATTTCTGTATCATAGCCAGCAAATTCTAAATTAAAAAATAACTAACACTGATGATGTCACTGCCGTTTTCGCTTAAGTATAGCGCTGGTCCTTTATTTATTGCGCTATGCTCCGTTGTCGCGTTTTTCTTCGAGCCTATGTCTGGCAATTATTTGGCTTACGACAGGTACGCCATTCAAGGTCTAGAAACTTGGCGAATAGTCAGCGGCAATATCGTGCATACCAATGGCTACCACCTACTTTTAAATTTAGCAGGTCTGGCGCTATTGTGGGCCCTACACGGTGAACATTATCGCATTGGTTTGTACTTAAAAGTTTTTGTATGGTGCTGCTTAGGAACCAGTATCGGGCTTTATTTCTTCTCTCCAGATCTAATATGGTACGCGGGGTTGTCTGGCGCATTACACGGTATTTTCGCATGGGGCGCCTGTGTTGATATAAAAGAGAAAATGAAGTCGGGTTGGTTATTGATTATAGGTCTAGCCATCAAGGTGGGATACGAACAAATTGACGGTAGTAGCGAACAAGTTGCAAACCTGATTGACGCCAAAGTTGCCGTAGACGCCCATTTATTTGGTGCGCTTACGGGTATCGCAATCTTTTTACTTATGTTTATTACGGCGAAAAGAAAATAGAAACTAGAGCGATATAGCGTCACTCTTTTTGCGCATTTTGATTTGTTAAAACAGATTAACGTGCTGAAGCAAAAAAAGAAGATTTAAAAAAAGGCCCGAATTCATTGAATTTGGGCCTTTTTTGTAAGCTTTTTCCGTCCTTAATAGCTACCGCGCTGTGAGCAACTCAGTGGCTCTTAATCACTGGGTTGCACTTCGCAGTTTTGCCTATAAGTTTTCTTCGAATAGCTTGTATATACGACGGTATTCATCAAGCCAAGAGCTTGGCTGCACAAAGCCATGTGGCTCTACCGGATAAATGGCCGTTTCAAAATCTTCTTTCTCAAGCTCGATAAGGCGCTGTACCAATCGCACGGTGTCGTGGAAAAACACGTTGTCATCAACCATTGGCGCATTGATAAGCAAAGGCTTTTCTAGTCCATCGGCAAAATAAATCGGCGAGCTACGCTCAAAAGCGATGGGATCGATATCAGGCGTATTCAGTATGTTTGCCGTATATGGCGTGTTGTAATGGGCCCAATCGGTTACCGGACGAAGTGCTGCACCTGCCGCAAACAGATCTGGCGCGGTAAACATAGACATAAAGGTTAAGAAGCCGCCGTATGAACCGCCGTATGTGCCAATACGCTCACGATCTACATTTGCATTTTCAACAAGCCAGTTAACACCATCACGCAAATCTTGCACTTCAGGCGTACCCATTTGACGATAAATAGCGGTTCGCCAATCACGTCCGTAGCCAGCACTAGCGCGATAGTCCATATCTAGTACGACATAGCCTTGCTGCACGAGCATGCTATGGAACATGTATTCTCGGAAGTAACCAGACCACCCCATGTGGGCGTTTTGCAAGTAGCCTGCACCGTGATTAAACACTACCGCTTTATTTGGTGCCGACTTGTCGTAATTTTCCGGTAAATATACTCGTGCGTAAATAGGTGCATCGGTATGCGACGATTCAATAGCAACGATGTTAGGCACCGCCCATGGAAGTGCATTAAAATCAGCACTGGTGCTTTGCGTGATTTGCTTTGCCGCTGTTGTTTCGTTTGCTGGCTTAACGTAAAGCTCTTGTGGCTGATTCACCTTGCTATGGCTTAGCAACAAATTTTTACCATCAGGGCTAAGTGAATAGTCTGTCATACCATTCAAATCAGTCATGGTATCGATGGTATTGTCACTTAAATCAGCACGATAAACTTCGTAAAGCCCCGGGTGCTCCATGTTAGCTTTAAAGTAGATATAATTGTCATCGCTAGAAAGCGTTAAATCGTCAACAATAAAACGGCCGCTGGTTAGCGCGACAGGCTTCTCGCCAGGCTTTTGAACGTATAAGTGAGAATAACCAGTATGCTCAGACTGATAGTAAAGTGTTTCGCTGTCATTTAGCCAATCAAATGCGTTGAAACGGTAGTTTACCCACGCATCGTCATGAAGCCTATGTTGGTTTTCTAGCGTTTTATTCGCTAAGTCGACCGTTGCAATCCAGCGGTCTTTGTTGTCCCACGCTTCTAGCATGACGGCAACAGCGTTACCGTTTTTGTGCCAGCGAATCGAAGGCTTAGTCCAATACCAGCTTTGCAGTAAGGTAATGTCGCGCGGCAAACGATTAACTTCATAGGTCTCGCCTTTTGCCTTCGCGTTTTCTGCTTTTACGTCAGCAAGTACGTCGTCATTGTAGCCAGGCAAATTAAAGTATTTAAGTTCACTCTTCTCGCCAGTTTTCAAATTAAGCAGCCACAGTTCATGATTTACCGATTCTGCATCTGCAACACGTTGGCGTACCGGCTTCGCGGCAATACGGCTGTCTTCTTGGATATAATGCGGCATGATGTCGCTGTCATCACGAGTCGGCTTACTTTCCGTGGTTGCTACTACCGCGAAGTTACCCGCAGGTGATACGCTAATACCCGCTAGTCGATGCGACTTATCAAAGTAAAACGGCGTAGGTGCTACACTGCTGTTTTCTTTGGCCAACGCTTTTTTAGCGTCGTCTTTTTCTTGCCTGTTTTTGCGCTGTAGCTTGATGTATTCCACCAGCGACTGCTGCTGCTCGGCAATATAATCTTTAGGCGGCTCAACCGCTTTAGGCTCGTCGCTAAACTCCCAGCTCAATAATTCTTCGCGGGTGCCGTTAGATAGGTCTATAGCAATAAATTTGTTACCGCTTAACGCCATTAAGCGGCCATCAGTCATAAATGAAAGCGTTGACAGCGCATTCCCGCCACGCGCGATACGCACAGTTTCACCGTTGGTAAATTGCACATAAACACTGTCTTCAAATGAATAAGCAATTACACCATCATTTCTTACTACACGTTCGTCAAAACGATACTTGTGTAAATCTGATAATGGCGCTTTTACGGCATTTGCAGGGTTTGAGAGTTCAGCAACATAAACATCTGTTAACGCGCTATTCTGTCTTTCTTTTTCAAAAACAATTTTATCGCCATTGACCGACCACCCCATACCTTCGGGTAGCGCGCCCATCCATTGAGGGTCTGACATTATTTGCTTTAAAGTAATTTCACCATTTTTCGCGCTGTTCTGAGGCGCGACATCGGGTGTAACGGTTTGCTGGACAGTGGCAGCAGGAAGCGATGTAGACGCTGCTTGGTTAGATGGTTCGTTAGTCGTGCTTGCACATCCGCCCAACGCAAAAGTAACGCTAGCCGCGATGAGTAAAGAAGAGTATTTTTTCATTATTTTAAGTCGTTGTTATGTAAAAAACGTTAACATTATACGCAGAGCAGTTACTAATGCGCTAACGTTCATCGATTGAGATAGTGAACCAAACGTAAACCATCTGCGTTTATGGTTGTGAAACTGGTCTGTCGGCCTGAACAAAATAACAAAAATTCACTGATGAGGTAAAACACTATGAAAGCGAAAGGTTTTGTACCTGCGTTGCTTGCGCTCAGCTTTTTCACGACTCCTAGCTTTGCGAGCGAGTGCCCCAGCGTACTAAAGTTCATGAAGCGTAAGCTCAACTCACAAGAAACGGTGAATTTGTGTAACGAATATGCCGGAAAGACCCTTTTAGTGGTGAACACAGCCAGCTATTGCGGCTACACGCCACAATTTGAAGGTTTAGAAGCCCTTTATAGTGACTACAAAGACAAAGATTTTGTAGTACTTGGCTTCCCGTCGCACGATTTTAACCAAGAAGATAATGATGAAGGCAAAACGGCAGAACTGTGTGAATTGACTTATGGCGTAAAGTTTCCGATGTTTGAACCAATATCGGTAAAAGGTGAAGACGCCGATCCTATGTATAGAATGCTAAAAACCGCCACCGGCAAAGCGCCATCATGGAACTTTAATAAGTACCTTATTGACAGCTCTGGTAAGCAAATAACCCACTACCCTAGTTCAACAAAGCCCACTGATCCGGCTTTTATCGCTGACATAGAGGCACTCCTCAAAAGCGAATAAAACCGCGAATATCAACGCTGCCTATAGGTCACACCAAAGGAGAATCTAAAAGCCGCGCATAAAAAAGCCCCGCGTAACACGCGGGGCAATCAAGCACACTCAACTTGGAACACACTTTTAGCTGAAAACATACTTCCTACGTTTTAGCTAACTGCATTAATTTAGTGTGTTTAGTTGTTGGTTAGTTCAATAATTTTTTCGCTTGCTTCAGAAAAAGCCTTGTTTGCTTGCTCTTCGCCCATGTTAAGTCCTTCAGCGTAAACGAATTTAACGTCACTGATACCAACAAAATTTAAAAAGTGTTTTAAATACGGCGTTTGCGTATCAAAGTCTGAACCTGCATACACACCACCACGCGCGGCAAAAACAGTCGCTGTTTTATTTTCTAGCAATCCGACAGGACCTGTCTCGGTATACTTAAATGTTATACCAGCTCTTGCAATACGGTCGAAGTAAGCTTTTAAGCTCGATGGGATGCCAAAGTTGTACATTGGCACGGCTAGCACAATTTCGTCAGCCGCTTTTACTGCTTCAACAATGTCGTCAGAGACTTTTACCAATGCCTGTTGTGATTCATTTCGCTCAGACGCCTCAGTCATCCACGCTTGCATTTCTTCCCCTGTTAAATGAGGCAGTGCCAGAGAGGCAACATCCACGCGGTTAATGTGCACAGAACCGTCATTCTCAATTTTTGAAAGGTACTCGTTTGCAAGCTTTGAAGAATTACCTTGGTTTCCATTTAGGCTGGAAAATATAGCCAGTACTTTTTTCATGCCGAACTCCAATATTCGTTGTTTCGATAATATATGGCTATATTACGGCAATCGGGTGGGATGAAAATATCAAAAACATGAAGGCTTCGTTCTATTTTGTAGAACAAACTGTCAAGGAACAGAGTAAATGTGAAATTATTGAAAACATTACATTGCGTTAATGTTGCAAGGAGGTTGATCTTCTCTTATTTGCTCAGCGTAACCGAGTTTGCCACAACACAATTAAGAGGATACAAAATATGAGAAGGACCAAAGCGCTCCTTGCATGTTCAATATTACCACTGTTTTTAATTGGCTGCTCGGATGACGACGACGATGTCGTACAAGAGCCCACACCCGCCCCGGAATACGCAAACGTTCGAGTTGTTCACGCAGCATCAGACGCACCAATGGTAAACATCACTGCTAACGACGCCATACTCAACGATCTCGAAAGCGTTGATTACCAAGTCGCTTCATCTCGCTTCGAAGTTGAGACAGGCATGTACGATATTGGTGTTACAGGCATTCTTCCAGGTGAAAACGCTGAAGTGTTGCAAGCTGACGTTACTTTAGAAGCTGACATGAACTACGATATTTTTGCCGTAGGTAATGTTGGCGATGAGTCGTTATCGCTTTTAACAGTGACCAGTATGGAAACCGCAGTTGACGCGGGTAATGCTCAAGTACAGATTGTACATGCAGCATCAATGGCACCTATGGTTGATATTTATGTCACGGCACCAGATACAGATATCACTGCCGAGCAGCCGCTTGTTACTGCTGAATTTACTGACGCAACCAATTTAATTCAAGTACCTGCGGGCGATTATCAAATTCGTATTACACCGGCCGGTGAGACAACGGTTGTATACGACTCTGGTACGGTAAACCTTGCAGACGGTGCCGATTTGCTTATCGCTGCTACTAATAACGTAGGTACCGGCGATTCACCAGTAACATTACTGGCCGCGGACGGTGATGGAAGCTTCAAGATATGGGATGCAGAAGCAGGTGCTGCTATCCGCGTTGTGCACGGTATCAGCGACGCACCAGCGGTTGATGTTGTAGCAAATAACGAAATAGTATTGGTGGACGGAATACAGTTCCCGCGCACCACAGACTATTTGTCTGTTGCAGCCGGTGACTATCTCATTGACGTTGTAGCCGATAGCGACAACAGTGTTGTGGCAATTGACGATGCTGAGTTAACGCTAGAAGTAGGTATGTCTTATACCGCTATCGCAAACAACGTTTTGGCTGCACCAGAACTTGATGTGCTTGTTGATATGCCCCGCTCCGTAGCGACAGAAGCGAAAGTGCGTATTGTACATGCTTCACCTTCAGCGGGTAACGTCGATATTTACGTAACCGCAGATGGCGAAATTGATGCGGTTGACCCGGCATTTGCCGATATTGCCTATGAGACTGGCGAGCTTGTTGAAACAGGTTACGTAAGTCTTGCAGAAGGTGACTACATCGTTACGGTTACACCAACAGGCACCAAAACAGCGGCAATCGAAACAGGCGTTTTAACGCTTGAGAATGGTGAGATTTACACTGCTATCGCACTAGATGGCGCGATGGAAGGTGATTTACCTCAATTAGCGTTGCTTGATGGCCTGGCACCACCTCCACCAGCTTTCAACGCTGACATGACTTACAATGTAAACTTAAGTGGGTCACAAGAAGTGCCTGCCGTTACTACTATGTCTATGGCAACTGCAGTGGTCGAAATTGACGAAGACTTACCGGCGTTTAGCGTAAGTGTTGACGTATCAGGCTTAACGGATGTTACTGGTGTACACGTACACGATGGCGGCATTGGTATGAATGGTCCGGTTGCTTTCCCACTGACTGATGCTGGTAATGGTACTTATGTTCTCGCTGAAACTAATATTTCACCTAGCAACTTAGACGCGCTGACTAGCGGTGAGTGGTATTTAAATGTTCACACTACCGCTAACCCTAATGGCGAAGTGCGTGGTCAGATTGTTCCCGACACAACTGCGGTAGTAACATTCTCACTAAGCGGCAGCCAAGAGGTACCAGCAGTTGACACCATGGCAATGGGGTCAGGCTATGCGCTCTTCGACACCACAAATAACAACGTTTCTCTTGTGGCGGTAACCACTATTGAAAATGCGACTATGGCGCACATTCATACTGGGTTTGCTGGTGAAAATGGTGACGTACTTGTAGGACTTGTGGAAAGTGAAAGCACCGCTGGCGTTTGGATGACAGACGGAAGCATAGCACTAGATGAAGCCACAGCTACGCAACTACTGGCAGGTGGTCATTATGTGAATGTGCATACAGCAGCTAATACTGGTGGTGAAATTCGCGGCCAAATCACACCTGATAATATTGAAGTGTACGGCATCATTGCCAACGGCCTACAAGAAGTGCCTGCAGTAACTACGACAGCAAGCGGCGCTGGTGCATTTACTTTGAATACATCTACAGGTGCACTGTCAGGCAGCGTTACCATTACCGGTATGACAGCAAACATGGCTCACATTCACGAGGGTGAAATGGGCGTAAATGGAGATGTTCTAATTGGACTTACTGCTGGTACCAGCGGTATGTGGTCTGTGCCAGCTAATACTACGTTAACTGCTGAGCAAATGAATGTTATGGCAGACGGAGGTCTTTACACTAACTTCCACTCAGATGCATTCCCAAGCGGAGAAATTCGTGGACAAATTACGCTAGGTTTTGACTAGTCAAAAATAGCTAAACCCATTGTGTTTCAATTATATTGAGACCCAATTAATCTAAAATAAAAAAAGGGGCAAACGCCCCTTTTTTGTGTTTCTCGACAAGAAGATTTTATCTATATGGTATTTAGCGCCGTGTCGAAATCTGCAATCAGATCCTGAGTGTCTTCAATACCTACCGAAATACGCAGCATGGTATCGGAAATACCCATTAACTCACGCTCGTCTGCCGTGTTCTCAAAATAAATAGTAGGCGCAACTGGAAGCGCTAAGGTGCGATTATCCCCTAAGTGCGTGGCGCAAATAACTAACTTCATTTCGTTTAAGAACGCCACTGGATCAGCACCGTCGATAAGGTCAAAACTCAAAATTGCGCCATAGCCGTCGTTTAGGTATTCCCGTGCCATGAAATGCTGAGGGTGGTCGGCAAGACCTGGATAAAAGACTTTAGATACCTTGGGATGATTATCTAGGAACGTCGCCAACTGCATAGCATTATGCTGACTTCGTGATAAACGTAAATCTAAGGTTTCCATGCCTAGGGCAATGGCCGTCGCTGATTGCGGTGCCAATGTAGCGCCTAAATCGCGTAAACCTTTCTTTTTAATTTGCGTAATGCCCCACTGTGCAGTATCTGCAACCTGATAAGCCGGTTTTAGGTTACTAAACTTACTCCAATCATAGTTACCCGTATCAATGACAGCACCACCTAAAACGTTACCGTGACCTGCAATGTATTTTGTCAGCGAGCAAAACACTAACGACGCTTTAACATCTTTAGCATAAAAAACAGGGGGTGGCGTCATGGTGTTATCAACCATAAACAGCATGTGCTTCTCTTCGCAGAATTGACCAATGGCGTGAAGGTCGGCCACCTGTGTCACAGGGTTAGCTACGGTTTCGGTGTAAACGCCTTTTGTGTTTGGCTGGTAAGCTTCTTTGACTTGCTGAATGTCGGTCACATCTGTGTAGGTAACCTGCACACCAAAATCTTTAATGGTTTCAAAAAAGCTTCGCGTATTACCAAATAGGTATTGGCTTACAATTAAATGGTCGCCGGCTTTGAGTAAAGCAAATAACGAGCTGCTTATCGCCGCCATTCCGGTTGAGTAACATAAGGTACCCACACCGCCTTCCAGATCATTAAGCATATTTTGCAGTGCCGCCACAGAAGGTGACGATGAACGAGAATAAACATGAGCAGCTCGTTTACCTTGAAACGCATCGATGATGCCCTGCGCATCTTTAAACTCGAAAAGAACTGAATTAGACGTGCTGCTGTGAACACCACCATGTTCAGGCGTATTTAGCATGCGATCAGAATGAACCTGACGGGTTGTGAATCCCAATTTTGTCACGGGTGAAGCTCCGAAAATAGATGTTTGCGACCGAGCCGAGCGCGCACCAGTACTCTGAGTTGATACGGTTGCGTACTTACCACTTCAATAGAAATGATTATGGCTTTGTAATGCAGTTTTTAGGATATTTTGCGCAAACATTATCATAAAACGTATAAATAGTTTGCATTTGTTCATCTATGTTAGTCACTTTCTGAATAATTGGCCCCAACACAATCATCTTTCTGGCGTAGTCCAACCCAATGACTTGTATAGGAATTTCGGCTTCTCGTGCAATGTGCATAAAGCCTGTTTTCCATGGATAAATGGGGCTTCGCGTACCCTCTGGCGCTAACGCGAGTATTAATTGATCGGCTTCCTTTATCTTATTTGCTATAGACGTGACCACCCCATGCGCTTTACTTCTCTCTATAGGAATGCCGCCTAATCTTTTAACAATAGCGCCCAAAGGGGGCGCAAAGATGGTGTGCTTTCCGAAAAAATTAATGTTTAGCTTAAAGGAAAAAACCACGAACAAGCCAATAAAGAAGTCCCAGTTCGATGTATGCGGTGCTACCGCTAAAATGGCTTTTTTCTGATTGATTAGTTCACCTTCTACACGCCAGCCCCTTTTTGTCAGCACCCAAGCTGCGAACGACGACAACCAGTTGGGCCACTTGCGAGGGACATGCTCTCCAACTTTAACACTATTGGCCCGTTGAGAGTGGGTTTGAGGGTGTGAGGTTTTCGTCATTATTATTATGCTCTGCTTACTACACTTAGGTTATCTATTTGCTAATTTATTTTCTGAGGCTTCGAAGTGGAATGCCGTAACGAAAAGCGCTTTACTTTCCATATTGTACCCGCATATTAATTAGCAGAGTAAAACGTTGGAGTGTGCGCAATTTGGCGAAGATTAATCAAAATGGGTTTGTAACGCAATTGTTAACAATGCAGCGTTTTGAATTCTTACAGAATATGGGCTTAATATAGCTATGTGTATTTTATTTATCGCAAACAATATGCGGGATGACTACCCGCTTATCATCGCTGCGAATCGGGATGAGTTTTACGCACGACCAACCGCGCCGTCTTCATTCTGGAAAAGCCACCCGCATTTGCTCGCCGGACAAGACTTAGAAGCTAATGGAACCTGGATGGGTGTTACGCGTAACGGATATGTGGCGGCGCTTACTAATGTAAGGGACCCACACAACATCAATAAAAATGCGGTATCGCGAGGTGAATTAGTCGCCAACTGGCTGAAGCACGACTCAGTCGAAATGAAGCCTGTTGCACAATCACAATACTTGGCAACGCTAGAAAAAACGCGCCACCGATACAACGGCTACAACCTGTTATTCGGAGATATAAATTCGCTTAAGGTTTACAACAACGTAAACAATTCGACCCACATTATCGACACTGGTGTCTACGGTTTGTCTAACGCGGATATTGCCACACCTTGGCCAAAAGTCACGCAGGGCGTTACCGCATTGAACAATTATGTCACAAAACAAAACATCATTAATGATGAAGACTTATTTGATATTTTACGTTACGACAATAAAGCCGACGATGCCCAGTTACCCGACACGGGCGTAGGCTATGAGTGGGAAAAGGCGTTGTCTTCCATTTTTATTCAATCCGAAAAATACGGAACGCGTACCTCTACACTGCTATTAGTAGATAAAAACAATACGCTGACCTGGAAAGAACGACGCTTTTCAGACAAAGGCGAAGCACAAGAAACCCGCGCTTTTTCTTTTTCAATTTAGGGTGTTTTTGAAATGAAACTTTCGTTTACGTTTTCTTTCCTCGACTAATTGAAATATTTTCAACCTTTAGGGGTCGTTTTTTCTACCATCGGTGGCATAATGCCAGCCTGCTATCTTTTGCATACCAACGTAACGTGAGGACATATCGTGTTTGAAGTATTACCCCATCTCGCCCCAGATCCAATTCTTGGCCTGTCAGCTGCTTTTCGTGAAGACACCAACCCAAACAAAATCGATTTAGGTGTTGGCGTATATAAAGATGAGCAAGGTAATACCCCTATTCTTTCAAGTGTCGCAAAAGCGCAAAAAGTGCTTTTAGATACCGAAACTAGCAAAACCTACATCACGCCTCAGGGCAACCAAGGTTTTATCGACGGTATGTTGTCTTTGCTATTAGGTAAGACTAGCCCCGTTCTATTAGCAGACCGCGTTGCAGCGGTTCAAGCTCCAGGTGGTTGCGGTGCATTGCGTATTCTTTCAGAACTACTTGCCCGTTGTAACGACAACGCTAAAGTATGGGTAAGCGACCCAACATGGGCGAACCACATTCCACTTATCGGCTCTGCGGGTCTTAAAATCGAAACCTACCCGTACTTCGATAAAGCGTCAGCAAGCATTCGCTTTGACGCTATGATGGAAACCCTTCGCAAAACTGAAAAAGGCGATATCGTTCTTCTACACGGTTGCTGTCACAACCCTACAGGTGCTGATCTTACTAATGCACAATGGGATGAAGTACTAGAAGTAGCGAAAGAGCGAGAATTCCTGCCTTTCATCGATGTGGCTTATCTAGGTTTTGGTGAAGGTTTAGAAGAAGACGCGTACGGCATGCGTTTGTTGGTAGAAAACCTACCAGAGGTTATCGTTGCAGCTTCTTGCTCTAAGAACTTTGGCCTTTATCGCGAACGTGTTGGTTTGGCTGCCATCATTACTGAAGATTCAGCAATCCGTAAAATTGCTCAGGGTCAAATTCAGTCAATCGCACGTGGCATCTACTCTATGCCACCAAGCTACGGCGGCGCGTTGGTAGACATTATCCTAGCTGACGAAGCACTTAACAATGAGTGGGTATCTGAAGTGAACGAAATGCGCGAACGTATGAAATCGCTCCGTGCAATGCTTGTTCAAAACCTTCACGATAATGGCTCTCCTAAAGACTTTAGTTTCGTTAACGACCAAAAAGGTATGTTCTCGTTCTTGTGTATCACACCAGAGCAAGTGCGCGAAGTACGTGAAAAGCACAGTGTTTACTTTGTTGACTCAAGCCGCGTAAACATTGCGGGTATTAATCAGGAAAACGTAGAAACACTCGCCAAAGCGTTGGTCTCAGTGCTTTAAGCATTAACTAACGATTTTTAAGATGCGAAAGGCAGGTTTCATACCTGCCTTTTTTATTACCTTCAAATTTTTCGCTTTCCTATTTCTGCGATAAACAGCCCAATCTTGCTGTTAATGGCAGTTAGTTACACTTCTTAACAAATTTCCTCCTTACACCCAACGCTTTTTCTTATGGCGAAATGGGAATAATCGTTACACTGTAACAATGTTGACGTCTACGTTAACTTGGTATTTATTAAGACTGACTTATAACAATAAGATTAACGACAAGAACAAGGATACCCCATGTCTAAAGTAAGTGTATTTTGTCTTTCTGCCGCTTTAATTGGCAGTGCAATGCAGGTTAATGCTAAGGAAGGCATGTTCACGCCAGAACAACTCCCTTCAATTGCCAGCGATTTAAAGGAAACAGGTTTGGCTATTCCTGCCAGTAGTATTAACGACTTAACTGCGTTCCCAATGGGCGCGATAGTGTCACTTGGTGGGTGTTCAGCATCTTTCGTCTCTGACAACGGCTTGGCCGTTACTAACCACCACTGCGCGCGTGGCTCAGTTCAATATAACAGCACCCCAGAAAACAACTATTTAAAAGATGGTTTTCTCGCGAAAGAAATTGGTGAAGAGCTGCCGGCCGCACCGGGTACACGCATGTTCGTCACAGTCGATTTTTCTGACGTAACCGACAAAGTCATTGGCGGCATCAGTGATGACGTTCAAGGCCGCGAGCGCTACGACCTCATTGAAGCAAACCGCAAAGCGTTAATTGCAGAGTGTGAGTCTGAAGCGGGCTTCCGCTGCTCTGTGCCTTCGTTTTTCCAAGGCCTTGAATACAAGCTAATTAAGCAAATGGAAATCCGTGACGTGCGTATTGCCTACGCGCCTGCTGATTCAATTGGTAAATACGGTGGTGATGTAGATAACTGGATGTGGCCTCGCCATACGGGCGACTTCTCTTTCTACCGTGCTTATGTGGGTAAAGACGGTAAACCAGCTGATTACAGTGAAGAGAACGTGCCGTTTAAACCGGATCATTTCTTAAAAGTTTCGGCAGCTGGACTTGAAGACGGCGACTTTGTTATGGCAGCGGGCTACCCTGGCTCTACTAACCGCTATGCACGTTTATCACAAGTTTCATATACGTTTGATTGGTTATTTCCCACTTACCTTGAACTGGTAGATGCGTGGATTAAAACTATTGAAAGTGCATCTGAAGAAGGCAGCGATGCGCGTATCAAATATGAAGCCTTGTTAGCGGGTCTTAATAACTTCCACAAAAATACTTTGGGCCAGCTTTCTGGCGCTAAGCGCGTTGGACTTGTTCCACGTCGCGCTGAGCGAGAAGAGCAACTAGCTGCGTGGCTTGATAAAAACGGTATGAGTGACATGAAGCAAGCACTTGCCGAACTTGATGCGGTTAGCGCTGAGCAAATGCAAATGAACAAGCAAAACTTCTGGTACAACAACCTCAGTCGTGCACAACTCTTGTCGTCAGCCCAAACCCTTTATCGCAATGCTATAGAAAAAGAAAAGCCGGACGCAGAGCGCGAATCTGGATTTCAGGAGCGCGATCAAATTCGTCTTAAAGAAGGCGTAGAGCGTATTGAGCGCCGCTTTGATCCGGCCGTTGATCAGGCCGTTTGGCAAAAAATGATTAGCATGTACCTAGAGCAGCCAGAAGAAAACCGAGTAGCCGCGTTCGATAAAGCAGTAGGCATTGATGGTGATACTGACGGAAAAACGCTTCAGAAGAAATTAAAGGCGTTTTACGACAATACTTCATTAACTAATACTGAAGAACGTTTGAAATGGTTAACTGCAAGCCGCGCTGATTTCGAAAATAGCAACGACCCGTTCATTAAACTTGCGGTTGCCCTGTTCGATACTGAGATGGCTATAGAAGATAAGAGCAAAACGCTAAGTGGTAAAGCTGCAGCGCTTCGCCCTAAATACATGAATGCCATTATTGAGTGGCAAAAATCTTTGGGCAGCCTTGCTTATCCAGATGCAAACAGTACGCTGCGCGTTACTTACGGTAATGTAATGGGCGGCTCGCCAAAAGACGGTCTGATTTACGAGCCGTTCACGCGTCTTGAAGGTATTACCGAAAAAGACACGGGAGAGACACCTTTCGACTCTCCTAAAAAACAGCTTGAGCTTATTGAAGATAAGAAATACGGCCCTTACAAGTTAGACGCTATTAACAGCGTGCCGGTAAACTTCCTGACGGATTTAGATTCAACCGGCGGTAACTCAGGCTCAGCAACGCTTAACGCAAAAGCAGAGCTTATCGGTTTGTTGTTTGACGGTACGTTCGAGAGCGTCAATTCTGATTGGGATTTTGACCCGAAAACAACCCGTACCATCCATGTAGATAGCCGCTACATGTTATGGGTAATGGAATACGTTGACGGTGCAACAAACCTCATCGAAGAGATGACCATCGTTAAATAACCACCAAATAATGGGGTCAGAGTACTTTTCTGCCCCCAAAGAAATGGCAAAAATGGGGGCAGAGTCTGAGGTATCCCCACAAATAATATAACGATATCAGCGAGATAAAAAAGATAGGAACATTCATGACGTTTGG
>NZ_CAMZMZ010000055.1:0-19889 GCF_947311905.1 Alteromonas sp. CyTr2
ACATTAAAAAAATCCGATACCAGAGACTGATATCGGATTTTGAAGCCTTAAAAAGATCGGTCAACCGATCATGAAAATATTCTTAACTGATCGGCATTACGCACTAAGCGCGCTTTTTTGTGACCTCTGGTAGCCACATATCTAACCTTTCAGCGCCACGCCGGTTGCTCCATATTCAATTCGGTAGGTTCACTCATGGTCGCCTCGTAAAATTCTTGATCTAAAACAACTTACGTTTTTCCCAATGTCGTTTATAGTTAGTATTAGAAAGCTTCGATTTCGACAGCCGCTACTAAGTTTCGTAGTTAGGAGGACGTTATGATTGAGTGTAAACGAATTCTGGCCGTGGTAGATGCCGAGCGCGATAACCAACCTGCACTAAGCCGTGCTTATGAACTCGCTTCAAAAACAGGCGCTTCAGTTACCGCCATGATGGTGGTATACGACTTATCTTATGATATGACGACCATGCTTAGCCCGGATGAGCGCGAGTCAATGCGCGATGCAGTTACAAAGGAGCATGCAAAATGGCTTGCCACCCACTTAAGAGAACAAGGATTCACTGAAACTGATATCGTTGTTGAATGGAATAATCGTGCGTATGAGTCGATTATTTACTACACCCTAAACAATCAGATAGATTTAGTGGTAAAGGCAACCAAAAAGCACGACGATCTTGCTTCTGTTATTTTCACCCCCACCGACTGGCATTTAATGCGTAAATGCCCTCGGCCAGTATTGCTCGTTAAAGAGCACGACTGGCCAGAAGGAGGAGAGATTATTGCTGCAGTAAACGTAGGCAGTGAAGACGATGAGCACGCCGCACTTAACGATAAGCTCACCCTCATTGCTAACGACTACGCCTCTTTATTGAACGGGAGCGTAAATTTGGTCAACAGTTACCCTTCTACACCACTTAATATCGCCATAGAAGTGCCTGAGTTCGACCCCGATACCTATCACGACGCGGTAAAAAATCATCATTTAAAGGAAATGCGTAGTCACGCGTTAAAGTACGGTATTCCTGAAAACAAATGCGTAGTAAGAGAAGGCCTTCCGGAAAAGGTCATCCCGCAAGTGGCAAAAACACTGGATGCAGAGCTGGTTGTTATTGGTACCGTTGGCCGTGTGGGCATTTCAGCGGCCCTAATTGGTAACACTGCAGAACACGTGATCGACGAACTCAATTGCGATGTGCTTGCTATTAAGCCAGATGGATTTGTGTCG
The DNA here is from genome assembly GCF_947311905.1 of Alteromonas sp. CyTr2. Lineage (NCBI taxonomy): Bacteria > Pseudomonadati > Pseudomonadota > Gammaproteobacteria > Alteromonadales > Alteromonadaceae > Alteromonas > Alteromonas sp. CyTr2. The sequence goes on from NZ_CAMZMZ010000055.1 coordinate 1,228, forward strand.
CCGTTGTCGGTGTAATCTTTTCATCAGTACCGCATAGCCCGTGTTTGCCGTTACTTAGCGGCCAACACGGTATGTCACCAACAAATTTAACTTCACAAGCATGGTCTCGAAAAGCCGCTTTAATGTATAATGGTGGCTTTATCACAAACCAAGCTAGTTAATTATGAGTTTAGGCACAAACAGTGCTGACGCGTCGCCATTAAATGCTGCGCAAAGTAAGCAAAAGTACAACTTCAACAAACTTCAGAAACGACTTCGCCGCAATGTGGGTAAAGCCATTGGCGATTTCGGTATGATTGAAAACAACGACAAAGTAATGGTGTGTTTATCTGGCGGTAAAGACAGCTACACCATGCTAGATATTTTATTGTTTTTAAAGAAGATTGCGCCTATTCATTTTGATATCGTTGCGGTTAATCTTGACCAAAAGCAGCCTGGTTTCCCAGAACATATCTTGCCTGAATATCTAGAAAGCATTGGCGTTGACTACAAAATTGTAGAAGAAGACACCTACTCTATTGTTAAAGACAAAATTCCAGAGGGAAAGACGACTTGCTCTCTCTGTTCTCGCTTGCGCCGTGGTATTCTGTACCGCACGGCAAAAGAGTTAGGTGCGACTAAAATTGCATTAGGTCATCACCGCGACGACATGCTAGAAACGTTTTTCCTCAATATGTTTCATGGTGGCAAGCTTAAGTCTATGCCGCCAAAGCTAGTCAGCGACAACGGTGAACACATCGTTATTCGTCCATTGGCGTACTGCACAGAAAAAGACATCGAGAAATATTCTCAGGCCGCTGAATTTCCGATTATTCCGTGTAACCTTTGTGGCTCACAAGAAAACCTACAGCGCCAAAACATAAAGGCTATGCTTCAAGACTGGAACCGTCGCTTCCCAGGTCGTATAGAGTCGATGTTCCGTGCGCTTCAAAACGTAGCGCCTTCACACTTAATCGACAGCAACCTTTATGATTTTAAAGCTATAGCTACACAAGAAGGCCCGGTAGAAGACGGTGATATCGGGTTCGATGAACCTTCTTTCACTACAGAAAATAGTACGGACTTCAGTGATGAAGATAATACTATTGAAGTAATAAACATTATGGAACCTAAGTAAATGAAAATCGGACTTGCGCTAGGTGCCGGTGCCGCAAGGGGCTGGACTCACATTGGCATAATTGAAGCATTAGAAAAACTCGGCGTAAAAATTGACGTTGTAGCGGGATGTTCTATTGGTGCTTATGTTGGTGCTGCCTACGCAAGTGGCAAGCTGGAAGGATTGAAAGAGTGGGCCTGTTCCCTTAGCGACTGGCAGGTACTTGCTCTTATGGGTGTAGGACTTAGACGCGGCGGCATTGCCAGCGGACAGAAGGTTTTCGACAAGCTAGCAAGCGAGTTTTGTGAATCGACTTATGAAGACATGCTTAAGCCGTTTGCGGCTGTGGCTACCGACCTTTATACCGGCCGTGAAGTAGTGTTTAACTCTGGTCCTATCGGAGACACCATTCAAGCATCCTGCGCTATTCCCGCACTTTTTGCGCCCGTAGCACATGGTGATCGTTGGTTGGTAGACGGTGCCGTTGTAAACCCTGTACCGGTGAACTTATGTCGCCAATTAGGGGCCGATTTTGTAATCGCGGTTAACCTTAACGCCGATTTTCGACCACTTCGTCTTGAAAAGTTGAGACAAGATCATGAAGAAAACCAGCGCAAAACCGAGGACTTTTTTACAAAGAGTCAAAACGTACTACGCCAATGGTTCTCTCCTGACAACAAAGAAGAAAAAGCCCTAGACAAAAAAGACGAAAAAGACAGCGTCTCGGCTGGCAATGTAAAGACAGAAGAAGGCATTGCTTCTGATGTGATTGAAAAAGTGGAAGAAGAGTTGACCGAAGTCCCCGCTAAAGTGAACAAGCGAAACCCGCCGGGAATTATGAGCGTGATGAGCAGTTCACTTGAGATACTTCAAGCTCGCGTCACACGCTCACGTTTGGCTGGCGATCCGCCTGACATTCTTATTGAGCCTCAGCTTACCGACGTGGGTATTATGGAATTCCACAGAGCCGAAGAGCTATGCGCGAAGGGCGAAGAGACCATCGCGCGTTTAGCAGAGCAAATAAGGTATCAGCTTCTTACCTAATCCCAAATATGCATTTAGCTTGAAGCCATAGCGGTAACACGTAGCGGCGCATGAGGCAGTGTTAAGCCTTTTGCGTCGTTGATCCAATCTTGTTCTAGATGCAATACGCCGTTATTGATTTGCACACCTTGTGGTGTAATGAAATCTAAATTCTTGTCATCAAACTGAATCATCAAGCCCTTTACCGAGGGCATCATGAAAGACAAGAAGCTTCCCATTTCATTAAAGAAAGCTTCGTACTGACCATACAAAAACGTAAGGTCGTCTTTTGTGTAATACTGCTTAAGATATTCCGGCTTGGTTTCAAGTTGTACCGACATATCACACACGTTCGCGCGTTCGTTTAAATCGATGCGAACCAGTGCGTTGGCAAGTTTCAGGGCCTTCTCAGTAGGCACCGTGAATCGCCCTTCACCACTCACTTCTAAGGGCATTGTTTTCTTGTCGGTTACGATAGACGCTCCGTTAACTTCACATAAACGCCCTTCGCCAACACGAACAAACCCGAATGCAAACTGAAGTGCTTGGGTATCTTCATTATCCAGCTTTTTAACATGGCTATAGAAACGGCTGTACTCAACATCTATCGTTTCAGCAGCAACGGAAGAACTGCCTACACCAATAAACAGAGATGAAGCAAAAAATAAAGCAGCGCGTATCATTCGGATAAAAACTCCTCGTTAAATAGGATCATAGTTTGAAGCTCTTCAACATAAGCGGCTCCTCGCTCAGAATAGTTCATTAGCCCTTCAGCTAACGCAACACCAGTAATAGGAATTTGGTTTGCACGCAGTCGACTGCGGATCTCTCTTAAATCCGCATACGCGTCGTGGCGGTTTAAATTTCGCATGTAGGTGTACGTTGCACGAGACAAACTGTCGAATTTGGCAACTTCATGAGATGCCCCATCGTTTCGACGGTTAGGAACAAAACCACACCCCTTAGAGAAACACCATAAGCCGAAGAAGTTATAGCCCTTTCTTGCGAACCGGCTGGTGCCCCAAGCTGACTCATTCGCGGCTTGCACGAGCACGAGTTCGGCTGGTAGAACATCAATCTTTTGTAGTAAAGCTAGCAATTTTGACTTTAGCGGCTGCGTTGGCTTAACTCGATATTCCTCTTCTAACCATTCAAGCCTTGCCATATCTTCTTCAGAGAGCGTCTCGTTAGCTAACGCCTTTCTATATAAGGTTTGTACGTAATGTCTTAGCGTGAGTAGATACGCATTCTGCTTCTCTATTTCGGGACGTAAATAGTTAAAAAATGCCTCTTTCTTCTCTTTTACATCTGTATAGGCAGAGAAGTTAGGCACCGGCTTTTTAGCTTTAACCGTTTGCGGTATATCTAATATATCCGGTTCGTCCTCAGTAAAAATTATGGCGTTAATGACGATTACCGCCAATACGCCTAACGTAATGAGGACAATTTTAAAGGTTTCACGCTTATGCATCGAAGCTAGACTCATTCACATCGTTTTCAGATGCTTCCGTGCTTACTCCCTGCTCGCCAATCAGTTCCTGATAGAGCAAGCCCATCATACTAAAATAAAAAGGTAATACCCAAATAAGTGAAAAGCCCAGCGTTAATGGCACCGACACAAACAGTAAAAAGAACACACCAAATATGCTGGCGATTTGAGCCCAGTATGCATTAAATACGCGACACGACAGGATGATCGCACTAATTGGCGTTAACTTTCTGTCAGCAACCAACATAAGTGAAAAGGACGAGGCTAAATAAAAATAAACGCCGGGTATAATAAGCAACATCATACCTAGTTGAACAAGAATACTGCTTACTAGCTGAGTTAGCGCCAGCAAAAATATCAAGGGAAAAAACTGGAATACGGTAAATACTGAAGTTTTAGTGCCGCGGGCAACAAAAACGCCCATCATATACAACCCCGTCAACAGCGGGGCAACGATGCAGATTGCAACAATTTCTATGATAGACTGATGCTCGAATACATAGGTCCCATCGTCATTTATTGTGATGTACTGCTGAGCAAATACACCTAACACGACAAACGTCAAAAATAGAACAACACTTCCCTGCAGCAATGATGAAAAGTTTGCCTTTGTTAAACCGGCAGCGCGGCGCAATAGACCTTTGGTATCAAATTGATACTGTTTAGACAACGTATTGTTCAGGCGGTCTTGGTTTACGTCTTTCACACAACTCTCTTATCTTTTTGAAAAATCGGCGGGATTATACCAATTCACAAAAACAAATGCCTGTTTGTAAGGTAAACAAACGTTAACCTAGTACTAATTTCGCAGCTAAACCGACGAGTAGCACCCCCATCGCACGGTCTAACCAATACCCTTTTTTACCAATAAGCTCAGCTACTTTACTGGTGCTCAAAAGGTATGAAAGAAAACAGAACCACAGTCCAGTAGCTATAGCTAAATAGATACCGTAGCCAAGTTTCACTGTAAATGGAGTATCAATACTAATAATTGCAGTAAACAATGAGAGGAAAAATAGCGTTGCTTTTGGGTTTAGTCCATTTGTGAGAAAGCCCATCCAAACTGCGCGCTTTGCAGATATGTGGGATGTTTTCTTTTCAGCGTAAACTGCCTGGTCCTGCTTTACAGGCCCGCTTCTAAGCGCACCAAACGCAAGGTACAGTAAATAAGCTGCGGCGGCATAGCTAAATGTGGTGAATAACCATGGAGTAGTTGCAATAACCACACTAAGCCCCACTAACGAGTAAGCCACATGCAGTAATATAGCTAAGCCAATCCCTATACTGGTGTACATGGCGATACGTCTGCCATAGGCCACGCTGTTTCGAACAACCACCGCGAAATCTGGCCCTGGGCTAGCAACAGCCACAAGGTGTACCAACGCAATGGTAAGAAACTCATTCATATACTGCATGTTATGCGCCTCCTACAGCGCGTACTTTGACATTAATTGATCAACCCATTGTGGGACGATGTGAGAAGCAGGGCCTGTTAGCGATTCATCGAACAATGCATTAGTTACGCCCGGTTCCAAATTTGCCTCTATGGTGTGTGCGCCACTTTCTTTAGCGATCTGAACAAAACCCGCGGCAGGATAGACATTACCTGATGTGCCAATAGCAATAAACACATCAGCCTTTGAAAGCGCATCGTAAATCTCTTTCATGTACATGGGCATTTCACCAAACCACACGATATCCGGTCGTAAGGTTACTCTGTTGCAACACGGGCATTTAGTGGTGTGATCAAAACTATCACTCCAGTCAAAAGTCTGCTGGCTTATAGCGCAGCGCGCAGATAGCAGCTTGCCATGCATATGGTAAACAGACTGGCTTCCACCGCGCTCATGCAAGTCATCCACATTTTGAGTAACCAACATCAGGTTGCTACCGAACGCTTTCTCAAGTTTGGCCAGCGCCTCATGCGCTGCATTAGGATTCACGTCGTCTTGCTGTAACTGCGCACGTCGAGCGTTGTAAAAGCGATAAACTAAGCTAGGGTTTTGTTCAAAAGCCTCTGGGGTGGCCACCTCTTCTACGCGATGATTTTCCCAAAGGCCGTCACTATCCCGAAATGTCTTTAATCCAGATTCAGCGGAAATACCCGCACCGGTAAGAATAACAATATTGGGTAGAGATTGATCAGATGGCATCAGGTTGTTCTTACTCTGTAGTTATAGCGCTAATTATACGATTAGCATGTTGTATATTTACTTAGTTAAAAGCCGCGACTCTTTACATATCTTTGACCACAGGATATTGAGTATCAGCGCCCCACTCTGACCAAGAGCCATCGTATACTGAAACCTGAGTAGCGCCGCACAATAATGCCGCCACACCAATTATGCAGGCGGTAACGCCAGAACCACACGTACAAATAATAGGTTTGCGTAAATCGATATTAGCGCGGTCAAAAATAGCCTTAAGATGATCAACTGGCAAAAAATGCCCGCTTTTGAGTAAGGTGTCAAAAGGAATATTCAACGCTCCAGGCATATGACCTGAACGTACTCCTTCACGAGGCTCTGACACTTCTCCTTTGAATCGCGGCGCGCTACGCGCATCAACAAGTTGTGCTTCAGTATTTATTGCCTGAAGAACTGCACCGGAATTTGCGAACCAACCAGGCCTAGGTGTAGCTTGATAGGTTAATTTTCCGTATTGTTGTTGTTCTGAAACCGGCAGCGCTGCTTTTTCCCATGCAGGCTGTCCGCCATTTAATATATAAACATCTTGGTGGCCCAACGCTTTTAACATCCACCACACTCTTGGCGCAGAATATATTCCACGGGTATCGTATACCGTAATAGGTGTATTCGCTGTTATACCCTGATTACCAAGATAAATTGCAAGGTCATTTGCAGAAGGCATACTGTGAGGGAGACCTGTAGTGTGATCGCTACCTTCACTATCTAAGTCAAAGTCGACTGACGCAGGTAAAACCATTGCCGTGCGCGTATCTGGTGTTTTTGAAACGGGGTCGTCCATTAACGCTCGTACAAGCGTTACCGGCTTTTGTTGCATTACATTGGCTAATTCACCAACTGAGAGCAATACCGATGCCATTACATTCTCCTAAAAGGCACCCACATCAGTGAGTGCCCTGTAATACCCCGATAAAACAAATCGGTACGTATTCAAACACATTACATAGTTAGCTAACCAACTAACCTATGTTGCGGATCTACTTAGCTAAGAGCTGCGATAGCCGCGTCGTAATTCGGCTCTTCTGTTGTTTCTGCAACTTGCTCTGTGTAAACCACTTTGCCTTCGGCATCGATAACCACTACTGAACGAGACAGCAGCCCAGTAAGCGGCGCTGATTCAAAGGTAACACCATAGTCATCACCAAAGCTTGAGCGGAAAGTCGAGCCTGTAAGTACATTTTCAATACCTTCAGCACCACAGAAGCGACCCGCTGCAAACGGAAGATCTGCCGATACACAGATAACTGTAGTGTTATCCAATTTTGCCGCTTCTTCGTTGAATTTACGGACAGACATTGCACATGTTCCCGTGTCGATAGAAGGGAAAATGTTTAATACCACATTTTTTCCTGCAAGCTCAGACAGTGTTACTTCACCCAAATCTGCTTTCACTAATGTAAAGTCTGGTGCAGATGTGCCTACTTCAGGAAGCTGACCCTTTGTCGTAACTGTATTGCCTTGAAAAGTAACTGATGCCATTCGCTTTCTCCGTGTTTTGTTAATATGAAATAGTGGATGTAAAACAATACTTTCGCAAATAAAAGTGACGCTTTTTAAATGTTACTTTTAACCTGCGACTCTGCAAACGCAAGCTTATGCTGCAAATGCGGCTTACCTTTTAAATATTCCCGTCTAAACACACTGAAATAATGCGCTAAGGTTTGCGCCCCTTGCTTCTGTTCTGCAAGGTCTAAAACGCTAATACCAACTTCAGCAGTACAGTGTTGGAAATCATGGGTAGATTCGCGTAGTAAATAATCTGACGCTACGTCCATACTCACGCCCAACACAGGAAAGTCATGCAAGTAAGGGCTCTTCACGAACATTTTTTTTGCTTCACGCCACGTTCCATCCAAGAAAATAAATAGTAACGTTTTCCCAGTATTCAATGGTGGCGTATCAATACAACGTTCAGCTGCAGCATATTCGTGTGGAAATACCACGATAGGAAAATATTTTTCGTTGCGAAGTAACGCCAATAGCGCCTCTTCTGGCTCGGTGCGCTTCCACAAAAATGCGTGGTTATCTTTAACCACGTCCGCAATTAAACGACCGGTATTAGTAGGCTTATAATATTCGCCTTTGTACATCAAGAACAAAACCGCCACATCAGTGCCAGCCTCAGGCTTAAATTCACAAATACAGTTTTGCGTTGGAAGCAGACATGCGTCGCAGCGAACTACTTTACTCCCACGAGCGTGAAATGGACGTTCAGCACGAGATAACTCGTCTAAACGAAGTGACATAACAGAATTCAAGATAGTACGTCTTTGCCAAAATTTATACGGATTTTACCATAGTAATTTGTGATAAAAGAGCACAATTGTCTTATCAATTTTTTGATTTAAAGTTTGGAAAATTGGGAGTAGATAAATGGTGCCCGGGGCCAGAATGGAATAAGAACCCTAAATTATTGATTAATAACAATATATAAAACAGGTAAAAACAATGATGTTACTACCTGTGTTACTAAAAAGGCCCCATGGCTATGTATCTTTTATAAGTCTTGATCAGCGCCCATATTCGACAAATCGGTTAATGCTTCTCTCTGCTCTTCTTCGATAATGTCTCTTATCTCCTGTTCACTTGTAAGTTGGGTTAAAAGAGGAGCGCATCTACGGGGAACTAGAAGCAATCTGGCTTTTGTATCTAATACCAGGTTTACTAACATTTTTTCAATTTCTTCTCTGGGTATCAAATCGCCGCGTTTCTTACCAGCTTCAAGTTCAACAAGCGTTGTCTCTGCTGCAAGTTTTCTGCGCTTTAACTCGTCATCGCTAACACTCGATAAGTCACCAGTCGCGTTTATTATCGCTTGCTCTTTTTCCCATTCAAAAACAGCTGCGGTATCAAACGTCCACTCTCTACCGCGACCACCTCTTTGTTCAAAAGGCATTCCCTTACTTACTTTACTTGTGATCGTAGGTAGTGAAACCCCTAAGATCTCCGCCAGCTCTGCTCTATTTACTTGTGCCATAATTTAAAAGAAAACAAAAAATCGAATTTGGAAATGCTCGCACAAGGCAAATTCTGCGCTGCTGCGAACCCGTAAGCCATAAACTCAAAAGGACCCAATTTTTTTAGGTCCTTACTGTCTTAAGCTGGCCTGTTTTGATGCCGCCTTAATGCTCTTACTATCTTTTTCGGACTGCGCTCTATTGCTTTAACTATCTGATCATCTGTCAAGTTGGCGCCATTCACTACATATGAAATTTGTGGAGCAACTGCGGCGCCCTGGTCTCTTGTTAAGTCGATAACCTTTTCACGCGGGTGAAGCATGGCCAACTTACCGCCCTTACCGTCCATACCGCCTATACGCGCCCCTGAGCCTGTGTAACCACCACCGTCATACGACGCTACTGCTGAGGCAGCAGCAAGCCCTTGTATCGCGTAAGCCATAGGTTGTGTCACCGATAGAGCTGCGCTCATTGCCCCAGGAGCCATACCAGGCCCAACTATCGGAATTGCTGCCGTACTTTGGAAAGCATTTAAACCTGCCATTAGCGATGCTGCCTGCGCGTTAGCTGCTATCCCTGATGCGCCAGCTACGGCTGTACTTTTACCCACGGTCATTTGAACAATCTTGTAGGCCAGCCACTGAGCTGCCATTTGCCCTAATGCGTTCACAACCCCTCTAGCCATTCCTTGCATAACGCCTTTAAAGGCATCACCAAGACTTTGACTATCAAATACAACTGACTCAATAGCGCTCCCCATTCGATTAGAAAAGCTCTCTACTGTGAATGCTGCTAACTGGTCAAAGTTAACTAAAGCCCCTTGCGTGGCTTCCAGCCATTGCTCCCAAAACGACTGGCTAGTTTCAGTTAAGTTTTCGTAAGCAGTAAACCCGCGTTCCTCGAAGTTATCCCAGAACATGCCGGCGTTTTCTGCCATTGTTTCGTCAAAAGTGAAAGCGTTAGCATTAATTTCGTCAATGAGTGATAGGCTATTTAAAAACGAACTTTCTACCTCTTTGGTGGCCGCTTCTACTTCTTTTGTTACTTCTTTAATCGGTGAAGTATCGATATTTGTCACGGCGCCTTCAAGGTTGAACATATCGCCCAACCCTTCAAAAATATTGTTAGTTGAACCAAAATCGGGATTATCCAATTCACTTAGCTGATCAACTATCTGATTAATATCAGCGTATAGCGCTTTTGCCTTACCTTTAAAACTTGCTGATTGCTGGTCAAATTCGTCTTGCGAGAAACCCGATACGAACACAGCAAATGGATTGTATTGGGCAAGCGTTGTTGATGCGGCAGCTAATTCAAACATCCCAGCGGCCATTCCTTTGAATGCTTTTTCGCCTCTGAGTAAATGTTCGTTCAAACCACCCTCTAACACTTCTAACAAATCCGCTAAGGGCTCTGCGAAGTTGGCGGCTATCTTGTTACCAACACTTGTAGCGGTAACCTCAATTCGCTTGAACTCATTAGCAAGTTCAGCCATTTTTTCAACCTCTGCTTGGCTCATGGCCAAGTTAAGGTTGTTGAACTGATCAGAATATTCTTTTATAGCAGCGCCGTTATTTTGCAGCGCTGGAAGTAACAGCGTTGCATCGTTGGCTATCGCTTCCATATAGAACACTTGCTCTTTGGCTGATACGTTCGCATCATCCATTGCCTTTTTAACGGCTATTAGAACATCAGTGCTAGATAAATCTTTAAGAGCGTCAGCGGTCAATCCAACCTGTGGAGCCACTTGTTCAAAAAAGTCTTTAAACGGGCCTGCACCGGTAGCGATAAAATCACCAAGCTTGTCTTGAACATCTTTTGAAATGTCAGCGAACTTTTCTTGTTCGATATTAAACATTTCAAACGCATAGCTTAACGATTGAAATTCTTCTACGTTCAATCCAGCAAGCCGCGCTTGGGCTTCTAATTCCTTGGCGTTTTTAGCGGATGACACCATAAACGCACCAAAAGCCGCCGTTACTCCCGCAACTGCAGCTGCGGTACCTGCTGCGTGTTTTGTTACTGTGCCTAGTTTTGAGTTTATCGAAGAAAAGGCCTGCGCGGTTTTATCTTGCGCTGATATTACAAATTCATATTTGGACATATGACTTCTCTTTAAAGGGGGGGCTAAGTCAAAGAAGACGTTCGGTCAAAAGGTAAAAACCAAACATAGGCACCGTGAAAACCTACTTTTATAGACCTAGCCCCCATAAACTTACATAACTCTAACGAGACCTCGATAATCAACTGGGGCAACATCAATATCCCATTGGTGCTTTACTTCTAGCCCGTCAGTTCGGCTGATTTCCTTTGTCATTACAGAAGGTGCTTTAGAGCCGCGTAATTTAAACAGACAAATGCTGCTCTGCTCCTTTCCTGCAGATAGGAACCACCCGCCAAAATCAACAAGGCGAGGCTCCACGATTACAGAAAGCTTTTGCTCATCCAACAGCGCTTTGTTGTATTCACCTACGACCTTGGCCGCTTCAATAGACTGTGCCGGCGATGTAATCACAAAGCGAGGTTGAATTACTGCAAATTGTGTTTTCGAATCACCAGGCAATGTTGGGAAATAATTTTTTTGCCCGTACATTAAGTTGAGGGCCTGCGATAAATCAGCAGAAAAATCACTAGTTTTAGTAACAACATTATTGTGATCAGCGTGGAATAACTCTTTTTCATCAAAAGCAATCGGGTTACTGGTCAATATTGAGTACGCTTTAGTTCCTATTAAGCGCTCGTATGCTTGAGCAATTGTTTTGACCAAAGCGTCAAACGCGCCCTTCGTACCGTTCAATAGCGTTTGGCGTGTAACTGCCGTGATATCGCCATACGTGGATAATTGAGCATTTGCTATCTCTCCAAAGAGGTTATTGAACCGTCTGTACTCTTGGTTTTCTCGGACCTTTTGTGGCTCTGGCAATAAAGCCGCGCTAATTATGTTTGTTGGATGAAAGTTATCAAGTTCATCCTCTCTAACCCAGTTCGCCCACGTACCAGGTACGCCACCCCATTTTTCGAGTAACACACTAGAGGCTACATCTCGGAAAAGTTCGGGGAAGTCCACAAAGTTTAGAAACGTTGTCATTATTTCGCTTCGGGCCTGCTCGCTTGTCATTCTCTCGCGGCGTGGATCCGTTCTGTCAATTTTTGACTCAATATTGTGAAGATGGTCTATGCTAAACTCTCGCAATGTAGCGCGCGCTATGTCATAAATATCCTCGGTAGAATCACCACGAATTATGCGCTTTACTTGTGCTACGGCATTAGATCGAACGGCTAATTGATTACTCATTCTACTCTCCCCAAAATACGCCAATCTTCGCCAACGCCTTTTCTTTTGTTGCAGTGATTTCAAGACTGTATTGCTCACCCTTTAATAGCTCTATCGATGAAACTTGGCGCGCTCCATGGTCTACGCTATATGTATCAAACAATCCCGCCAGGCTAACCCTTGAACCGTTAGAGTTGAGAAAAAGGCAAACGCTGCTAATGTCTGAAGGGCTCTCTTGAATAAAAGTCGCCTTGTTTGACTCAGCCGTGAATTTTACTTCTAAGCTTTCCGTTACTTGCTTTTTTACAAGCTGTTTAATCTTACTCATTTGCTAGTACCTACCATCTAATTTAATGCTTTGCTCTTCGAGCATCTTTTCAAAAAGGTCAGAGGCTTTGTTTAGCAATTGACCAGCCCCGACATAAATAAACCTATTGCCACCGTGATGAAGCGCGTCTCCGTATGTGTCAAAAATTCCGCAATCTGGCCCTTTGCCGCCGTTCTGAATTGCGACAGTAGCGTCTGGTGAAAAAAAGCCGTCCGTAGCGACGCCTAAAGTGAAATTCTTTAATAACCGAAGGTATGTTTTTCTATCGTTGCCCCTATGATGTGAAAGCAACACACAGTGAACAGCCGCAAGAAACGTGTACTTGTAACGAGTTAAGCTAACTTTTACGCAACCAAGCTCCTTAAGAGGTACATGGCCCCGTAAACACCAGTTGTTAAACGTGGTATTGCTAACGCCGCATATCTCTAAAAACTGTTTTTTATCTAGTACCGGTTCCGTTAACTTCATAACTAAGTGAATGTAATTAATATATTCACCATATTAACCGCTGTACGAATAAACAGTTATAGGCTGCTTTGTGGGTGGGTTGTGAAAAGACTAAATTTCTTTAGCATTTGATTGGTCACGCGATTGGTCATGATTGCCCTGTAGGACAACTAGAACGCGCTTTGTGGTTGGTCGCTCGATTGGTCACCAGTCGAATACGACTAAAAACTAGTCAAATTCAACTGATTAGTTAACTATAGTTAACTAATTGGTGTGAGTAAAATCGAAAGAAGTGCAATTTGGGTATGGTTTGGGGTGTGGTTCTGCCTTTTTGCAAAGCCTTTAAAGCTGGGCTGTTTGGTGTGATCTGGGGTGTGGTTTTGGTTACTGCCTGGCTAGATAGATAATCCTTATTTAAGGACTGTATAGTCCTAATATCGGGATTTTCGATAGTTAAGGGTATTCCTCAATGGAATACCCGACTTTTGCCTCATACTACTGTAAATAAGTTATTTTTTACCCGTTCTACTTTTTTCTATTGGCGGTATACTGGCGTATTTGTGTATTCCCTTTTAGAATACCCACAGGTTCTAATAACTTGCTGTAATCACTGTTTATTTCGGGATTTTCTGAATTTTTCACGCCAGACATATGACTGGTCACAAGCCAAACTCTTGTTACTCAACGGCTTTTAATTTTGCGCTGCCTGGCACTTGTTGATAACTAACCCACAAGTCTTTTTCCCTCTGCTCGTTCAGAAAATCGTCCTCGGCTTCTACCGCTTCATCAATTAGGTCAGATGCGGCCCAAAGAAGGTTTCCAGTTAATGCGTCATTTAATTTACAACCTTCACTTTCTAACGTTCGCATAGCCTGCAGGATTGCAGACGCCTTTTTCATGTTCGCGCTTACTTTATCTTCTAGGTCTAGGGCTTTGTTGATCATTGATGTTGTCATGGGGTTGTTCCTCGTTCGTTTGTTTTCGTTGAAACAGTCAGTATCGTTTTAAAAACCGTATAAGGATTTTAATTCTCGTTTAAAAGTTCGGTTTTCGTCGCTATGTTCGAATCGATTTGTAGGGCGAGGTGTTGATAATCGTTGATTAGTTGAATCGCCGCTGTTGCTTCTCGCGCTATTTCGCCAGGCGAGAACACTTCATTTATTCGATCACCTGCGCTATCAGCAAAAGCTAGCTGTGTTAGCAGTGTAATTGCATCGTGAAAAGCTCGGCCATAATACTTGGCTATTGGCTCAACCTTATGTAACGGTTGTGTGTCTCTTATCCTTACGGCATTGTCACAAATCATTTGGATATTATCTTGGATGTAGCTCATGGTATTTCTCCGTTGTTAGGGACAACTCGTTAATGTATATTGGTACGTACCAATTAAACATAGCAGGTGGTACGTACCAGTGCAAGATAAAAATAAAAAAAGTTTTGAACGTTTAGGCTCAACAAGAAAGCAAATTCGTTTTGAAGATGAGCTTCTATCCAAGATTGATGAAGACAGGGCCAAAACTAACCAGGCTTTCTCTGAGTGGGTAAAGGATGCGTGCGAACGTAAATTAAAATCTTAATTTTCGGCCTCGCGGTGTTTTACCCTTAAATTCCTTCATATTTTTTCAATAAATAGTGAGTCAAAATAACTGTATGTATGGCTTACTATTAAGGAGTACAGAAACTGTACACTGGGTGGTATTTTCTGTTTTTCGTAACTTATTGATTTTTATGATTTACAAAAATTAGCCAGTGTACGGAATCTGTACCGCTAATCTGAGCCAGTGTACAGAATCTGTACCGCTAATGATGTTTGCTGTACAGATTTTGATACCTGGCTTTTTTAAGCGCACCGCTTTTTATCTATGTCGTCAATAAAAGTTCGAAGTGCTTTATTTGTCGGTTTTAAGTCCATCTCGAAGCCCCTTATTTCATCAACGCTTTCATAAGTTAGTGCGTAATAATTTGGTGTGCGGCCGTTCTTGCCTAAGCCAGAGCCTTTGCTCAACTCTATGAACCCACCAGCTTGTAGTTCTCTCAATGCTGCGCTTAAGGTTGATTTTGATTTAAACCCCTTATCACACAACTGTGAATGAACAGCGCACAACTTACCGTTATTGTTTCCTTTGTACTGATATGCAAACCAAAGCAATAGGCGAACCGAATTAGCACTTAGAGCGTGAAAAGACGGATGTTCCATTACTCTGTTAGGAATACCAGCAAAAGGCCTTGTTTTGCTTTTTGCCATAACCTCCCCCAGCACAGTTACCCATATAAGGGTAAATAATTACCCTAAAACGGGGTAACCCCAATGGTTACGCCGCTTTACTGTCTGGTTTGTGCCAGGCTTCGAAATTGACTTTAGGCAGGCCGCGGTTCGACCGATAAGCGTTTAAAAGCTTAAGGGCCATCACTCGGTCTTCATCAGTTGCCAACCAATATCGGCTAAATGGCTTCTGGTTAAAGTAAGCCACCGTGTTAAAGTCAGGCTGAGAAACAAAGCTAATTCCTTTCTCATGCTTAAGAGAACTTATCGTGGTGTGTAAACACGACTCTCGATAGCTAGTAAATGCCTCGGGCTGTGTAATTCCTCGTGGTCCGTTGTGAAGAATCGAGAAAAGAGACATTTCAATGTTGCAAGGGGGCCGTTTTTCAGTAGTATTGGAATTGTAAAGTCGTCTATTTTCCTCATTACTGGAATTGGCAGAGTTATCATTGGTTGAAGTCTTAATTAAGCTGTCCTTGGTGGCAGCTTTTTTTTGTCTTTTCATTTTGGGATTCTCACGCGTCAAACTTTCGAACTGGGCGCTGATGCTTTAACACTTCAGCCATATTTATTCGTAACAACCTGTTTAAATCTTCTTCGGTAGCGCTACTGGCATAAAGCATCATTGTTCCGAAAAAATGATTAAGTTCTATTTCTTGCCCGGCTTTGTGCTTATTAGCCATATCAATTACTTGCTTAAGCGCTTCGGCTTTTAAAATTGGTTTTGGTAGTTTGCTAATCATGCCGCCCCCTCAACTTTCATACCTTCAATCCACTCCTTGATCTCAGACATCTTGTAGCGAACTCTATGCCCTAGTTTATAGTAAGGCGGCGGGTTATTGCCGAGAAGCACCCCTGTACTTCTAGACTTGCGCACGTTGTGTTCGTGTATCCCCAAGTAGCGCGCAAACTCTTTGCTAGTGATTAGTTCATTGGTTAAGTTCATGGTGCTCACCCTAAGCAGCAATTGTCTCGAGTAATCGATTAGCCCGTTCTTTTCTTTGTACAACAAGCTTCTTAACGAGCGCTTTGAGTTCGCTTTCTGGCATGCCAATAGACCGCGCTGATAAAACCGCATCAACCTCATCTTTGATATAGCCGGTTGCCTTTTTGCCAATTTGAATTGGTGGGGTAAAGGTGCCAGCTTTAACCTGGCGCCATAGAGTTGTAGGTGATTGGCGTGTTATTTCCAAAACTTCGCTTTGTTTAAGAATTGAAATAGAAGGTTGCATTTTAAATTACCTTGTTTCTGTTAAGTTCAAGGTAATTCTCTTAATTTCAGATGCGAATGTAACGGACACAAAAATAGATTATTTGTCCGTTTTATTTTTCCACCGACGATAACCTTTGAGAAAAGACTCAAAATCATCAGGCTTATCAACATTTTCTAGATTTTCATCTAGCCATTTGTAATAAATTTCAGCCAGTTGTGACTGAGTAGTAACTGGCTTTCTATCGATTAGCAAATCATCCCTTGCTTCGAGAAATAGGTCGAAAAGTTGATACTTTGCCTCTCTACGCTTTTTTAGAGCATAATTTCCACGACCGAAAAAAACCTCATCTAACGTAAGCTCCCCATTTTTTTGAAAATAAGTATTAAAGCAATTTGCTATCCAAATCATAATTTCAGGGGGCGGATAAAGACCAAAATTTATCATGTGTAAAAACTTTTCCAACGGTTCTGCATCACCAGACTCAAGCCTGTCTCGTTGGTAAACCTCATCATGTAGTCTAAATTTGTGTGATTCACTGGCTTTCTTATGTGCTTCAACTATTAATGGCCATATGCTTTCCATAGCCCCACTTAGATACGGCTCCCCTTCCTCGATAGCTTTTCTAGCTTTTTTAACTTCAGACCAGTTATTTAATTTAAAACTAGACATTTCTATTCCCCTCAATCTTATTGGACCACCATTCCATCATTGAACGCCTACGATCTAGGTATTGAGCGCGGTTGTAAGCGGCCCGTACTTCGTTCTCGTCTTTATGTGCAAGAGCTGCTTCAATAACATCATGTTCGAAGCCTTGTTCGTTTAACGTTGTACTGGCTAACGCCCTCATTCCGTGGGCAACCAATCGCCCACGAAAACCCATATCCCGTAACGCTTTATTTGCTGATTGCTTATTTGCTGGTTTTTTAGGGTCGATATGAGAAGGGAATATAAATTCTCTATGAAAGCTTATAGGCTTCATCAATTCCAATAATTCTAAAACTTGATTGGTAAGCGGAACCAAGTGAGGTCTATCCATTTTCATACGTTCTGCGGGTATGGCCCAAATAGATTGAGAAAAGTCTATTTCTGACCAACGGGCCTCTGCTGCTTCGCCAGGGCGAACCATTGTGTGTAATTGAAACTCAATTAAACAGCGTGTCGTTATTTTTGCTGATGAATACTTAAGGGCCTTCATTAACTCAGGTAGTTCATCTGGTGAGATTGTAGGCTGGTGTTTAACCTTGGTAGAGGGGATAAGCTCTTTTATGCCTATCAGTGGATTGTGGTGGATGATTCCAGCATTAACCGCGTAGGTCATTACGCTATTCATTCGCCTAGCAACTTTTCGCGCTATCTCGTGACTATTACGGCCAACTATAGCATTTATTACTTCTATAGCTTTGGGGGCAGTTAGCTGCTCAATTGGCACCTTTCCAACCAAAGGAAAAACATCATTAGTAAAAGAGCGTTTTATATTTTTAAGCGTACCTTCTGAAACTTTACTGGCGTGAACTTCAAACCACTGCTTCGAAACATTTTCAAAGGTTTGTTCAGCTGACAAAACAGCTTTTTGTTTTTCGCTGTCCTTATTCTCTTTAGGGTCTATATCTTTGGCCAGTAGCTTTCTAAACTGCTCACGCTGCTCTCTTGCCTCAGACAGAGAAACATCTGGGTAATTGCCGATCCCGATATTACTACGCTTACTGGTGTGCGGTTTATAATAGTTAAAAATCCAAAGTTTTGAGCCGTTTGGTTTTATACGTAAAGCTAAGCCTTTACCATCGGATAGGTTGTATTCCCTTTCTTTCGGCTTTGCTTGTTTTACTTGAGTTGCGTTGAGGCTGATTACATTCCGTGGCATATTTTAGTAACACCGTTTTAGTAACATTTCGTTGTTGTTACGTTTAGTGTTACTAAAAAAATGAAATGTTGCAAACGCCCATGAAATCACATGAAACGCAATACACTGTTAAATCAATGATTTTTAAGGGTTTTGAAAGCTCTTAGAATAATATGAAATATAGAAATGGTGCCCGGGGCCGGACTTGAACCGGCACGCTGTTACCAGCGAGGGATTTTAAATCCCTTGTGTCTACCAATTTCACCACCCGGGCTTCGGGTTGCTTTTCAGCAAAGGTGTCAGGCGTAGAACCTGATGCTGCGTTGCAGCGTTTGGAGGCGGAACCCGGAGTCGAACCGAGATAGACGGATTTGCAATCCGCTGCATAGCCATTCTGCCATTCCGCCAGATGCGTCTGGCGCGTGATTAAAACTCATCTCTAAGAGATTGGAGCGGGAAACGAGATTCGAACTCGCGACCCCGACCTTGGCAAGGTCGTGCTCTACCAACTGAGCTATTCCCGC
>NZ_CAMZMZ010000056.1:0-16716 GCF_947311905.1 Alteromonas sp. CyTr2
AAATGAAACGCCCTGTGCGGAGCCGCATGCAGGGTGTTGTGGGGGCTGGAGGCTAGATACCTCCGGCTACCCGATTATGCACTTACTCGCGGTCAATCAACGCCAATGTACTTTGATCAAACTGAATTTGAATAGGTTTGCCTTCTTCATCCCATGCTCCAATATGAATATGGGGGTTTCGGCTGTATCCATTATTACCGACTTTCGCAACGACAGTACCGCGTTTGACTGTATCACCTTCCTTTACTTCTACCTCACGTACATGAGCTAGTAATATCGATAATCCTTCTTTAGTTTTGAAAGTTATAGAGCTTGCTCTTCCTGGGGTCATTACACCTGGTTGGTTCGTAATTGGATTTATATGGATTTTTGTAACTATGCAATCACATGGTGCAAGTACATTCTTTTTAAAACCAAACCAATCTTCATTTTCAAAACCATTGTTTATGAAGGAACGTTGAAATAGCCTTTTATCATCTTCATACCATCCCCCAATAACACAGTCTGTTCCTAGTGCATCACCAGCATATTTAAACTGGCCATCCCAATGCTCAGTACATGCAAATGTTTCTTTGTGGACCGCATGAATTTTTATTGATGTTCCCGCATATGATTTGAAGGTAAATAAAATTACAAGCAGAAGTAACTTAGCTTTGATACTCATTTGTCTCATCCTTAAGTGCATAACAATTTAATGTACAGAAAAAATCCTTTATGCAAGGTGGAAACTATCCGTATATCACTTATGAGCGTTTTAAAATTGTTATCCTAAAACAATACTTTGAACAAAAAACAAACGCTTTTAAGCATAAAAGCCGGAAAACATCCTTTTTATTTTCTTCATTTGTAAAAAGCTACGTTGCTGGCCATAAAAACAGCGTTTATCTACACGCTATAAATAGGCATCTGGATGAATTTTATTAACCTTCCATTCACCGTCTTCTTTAATCAAGTCGAGGCTTCGCAAGTCTTCAATTTTATCGTCGTTGTATGTTCCACTTAAAAATACGGTGATTGTCGATTTTTCTGCGAATTCGTTGCGGCCAACTCGGCCTGCACTTTGAGGAGTGATGGTGACGGTGTCATATTTAAGGTTTAAGAGGTGGCGCTGAACGTTACTGTTAGTGTGGTATCTCGTTAATATACGAGACAGTTTTTCGCTTGATAGGCGAATTGCTGTATCAAGGTTGTCATCTTCATAAACACTTTTGAGAAACGCTACGGTGGTGTACTCAGGGGTACTTTCATCAAGCATGCCGTACCGCCCGATGCCTTCTTCCTTTTTACCGCAAGCGGATAAAATCAACACTGTAAAAAGCCCGAATAGGGCGTACCACATACGCGTTTTCATTTGGATTACCTTAATGTAAAGAGGTCCGTTTCTTATTGATAGTTTTATATCTCAACGAAGTCAATGTGTTCGCCGCTTCGCTAATCTATGCTTTGATTATTCACAATATTGTGCACAAAAGCAAAGTAATAGAGCGGAAAAGTCAGGTGTTTGTGTTCATAAAACTTCAGGAGAAATAGAAGAGAGTAGGCATAAAAAAACGAGGCACTAGGCCTCGTTTTTAAATAATTGAAACATTTTGGCGGTTATTGAACTTCTTCTTGTTCGTCGAACGCACCAGCAAACAGAGGGCTACTTAGGTAACGTTCTGTGCCGCTTGCTAGAAGTACTACAACCACTTTGTCTTTGTTTTCTGGGCGTTCAGCAAAACGCTTAGCAGCAACAACGGCTGCACCAGAAGAAATACCTGCAAGAATACCCTCGTCGGTCATTAGCTTGCGCGCCATGTCCATACATTCTTCGTTGGTAACTTGCTCAACTTCGTCAATTAGGTCTAGGTCTAGGTTACCTGGAATGAAACCTGCGCCAATACCTTGAATTTTGTGTGGACCAGGGGTTAATTCTTCGCCCGCAAGCGCTTGGGTAATTACTGGAGAGTCTGTTGGCTCAACAGCAATAGAAGTAATTGCTTTACCTTTCGTATTTTTAAGGTAGCGACTTACACCCGTGATTGTACCACCCGTACCTACACCAGCTACGAATGCATCTACTTTACCATCTGTATCTTCCCAAATTTCAGGGCCAGTGGTTTTTTCGTGAATAGCTGGGTTAGCCGGGTTGTCGAACTGTTGAAGCAATACGTATTTGTCTGGATCTGATGCCACAATTTCTTGTGCAGCGGCAACGGCACCTTTCATGCCCTTAGGCGCTTCAGTAAGAACAAGGTTTGCGCCCAAAGCTTTTAGAAGTTTGCGACGCTCAAGGCTCATGCTGCTAGGCATAGTTAACGTTAGCTTATAACCGCGAGACGCTGCAACAAACGCCAAAGCGATACCTGTGTTACCACTGGTCGGCTCTACAATTTCTTTACCTTCGGTAAGGACACCGCGCTTTTCAGCATCCCAAATCATGTTTGCGCCAATACGGCACTTAACGCTGAAGCTTGGGTTACGCGATTCAATTTTTGCGTATACATTACCTGATGTTACGCGATTTAGCTTAACTAGTGGCGTGCGGCCAATAGATAGGGAATTGTCGTCAAATACGTTCATTATAAATCCTTACCTCGTTCCTTATTTTATAGGAAACCCCGTCTGTCGTGATCTGTACGACCTTTTTAATAGTTAATAATTCAACGCGTGTGATAGTTAATAATTCACAGCCTGAATTAGGGGATTTCGTCATACCCCTATATCATTGGTCCCAATCAGTAAAATGCAAAGTGCTTTTTAGCTATATGTTATATCTATGGGCAATCATGAGAAGGCCTTGATATTATAGTTAAAATTGCAAAGACGAAAAATTATACGGAGTACAACAATAATGGCTTTTAGTGGCACGTCTAATTATATCGCAACCAAAGACTTACAGCTGGCGGTTAACGCAGCTATTACGCTAGAGCGTCCGCTTTTAATTAAAGGCGAGCCGGGCACAGGTAAAACCATGCTTGCTGAAGAATTGGCCGAGAGTTTAGGCACCGAACTAATTCAGTGGCACATTAAATCAACCACTAAAGCACAGC
Source organism: Alteromonas sp. CyTr2 (assembly GCF_947311905.1). Classification (NCBI taxonomy): domain Bacteria; kingdom Pseudomonadati; phylum Pseudomonadota; class Gammaproteobacteria; order Alteromonadales; family Alteromonadaceae; genus Alteromonas; species Alteromonas sp. CyTr2. The sequence goes on from NZ_CAMZMZ010000056.1 coordinate 3,033, forward strand.
AAGGTTTGTACGAATACGACGCAGTGTCACGCCTTCGCGACTCTCAACTTGGTGATGATCGCGTTCACGATATAAGCAACTACATCGTAAAAGGTAAATTATGGGAAGCCTTTAGCGCAGAAAAGCGCCCGGTACTATTAATTGATGAAATTGATAAAGCTGATATTGAGTTTCCCAACGACTTGCTGCTAGAGCTCGATAAGATGGAATTCTTCGTTTATGAAACACAAGAACGTGTAGTCGCGAAGCAGCGTCCGATTGTTATTATTACATCGAACAACGAAAAAGAGCTGCCAGATGCTTTCCTGCGCCGTTGTTTCTTCCACTACATTCAGTTCCCGAATCCAGAGGAAATGCAAGAAATCGTTAACGTACATTTCCCAGATTTAAAGAAAAAGCTGCTTGATGAAGCGTTAAAGGCTTTCTTTGAAATTCGAGATGTACCAGGGCTTAAGAAAAAGCCTTCTACCTCTGAACTTATCGACTGGTTGAAGCTTTTAGTTGCTGAAGATATCCCACCAGAAGCGCTTCACTCAAAAGACGGAAAAGCTGCTATTCCACCGCTTTATGGGGCACTGCTGAAAAACGAACAAGACATACATTTGTTTGAAAAACTGGTCTTTATGGCGCGTCGCTAATGCTTATTCAGTTTTTTTATACACTGCGAAAATATCAGGTTAAAACCACGCTGCGCGAGTTGCTGGATTTGCTTAGTGCGCTAGAAAAGCACGTGGTGTATGCCGATATCGAAGCGTTCTACAGTTTGTCGCGTACCATAATGGTGAAGGACGAAACTCAGTACGATAAGTTCGACAGGGCGTTTGCGGAGTATTTTGAAGGTGTTGAATCTGTCGATTTGTTTGGCAAAGAGATTCCTGAGGAATGGCTGCGTAAGGAAATTGAGAAAAATTTAAGCCCTGAAGAGCGTGAGGCACTGCGTAAAGCCGGTGGCCTTGAAGAACTGATGGAAACGTTGAAAAAACGCTTAGAAGAACAAGAGAAGCGTCACCAAGGTGGAAATAAATGGGTGGGCACCGGTGGAACATCGCCCTTTGGCGCTTATGGCGACAACCCGGAAGGCGTGAGAATAGGGCAAAAGGGAAACAGAAAGTTTTCGGCAGTAAAAGTGTGGGATAAACGCGAGTTTAAAAACCTAAGCTCTGATGTTGAACTGGGTACGCGTAACATAAAAGTGGCCCTTAGAAAGCTACGCAAGTTTGCTCGCACCGGCGCAAGTGAGCAGCTTGATGTGCCTACAACCATAGGTGAAACGGCCAAAAAAGGCGGTTTACTCGATATTCATATGGCGCCGGAGCGTCATAATGCGGTTAAAGTGTTAATGTTTTTCGATGTGGGTGGCTCAATGGACCCACATGTGAAAAGTACTCAAGAGCTTTTTTCTGCGGTGCAAAGTGAGTTTAAGTACCTTGAGTACTTTTACTTTCATAACTGCGTGTATGAGGAAGTGTGGAAAGATAACCTTCGCCGCAATAAAGAGCGCATTCCTATTTGGGATATCATTCATCGCTACGGAAAAGACTATAAGGTTATTTTTGTTGGTGACGCTACCATGGGGCCCTATGAAATTACCTACCCAGGGGGCAGCGTAGAGCATTGGAATGAAGAACCGGGCAGTGTGTGGATGCAGCGTTTATTGAACCACTTTAACAACGCAGTGTGGCTTAATCCGCAAGCTGAGAATTATTGGCCGTATTATTCGTCTATCAAAATTATTCGTGAAATTATGGAAGACAGAATGTATGGGCTAACGCTTGAAGGGTTAACGGCTGCTATCAAAGGGCTTAGCAGAAGCCGCTAAGCCCTTTGACGTATAACGTTTTATTTCTTTGATATAACGGATATTGAATTGAAGTCGGAAAATTATGCCGTAGCACTTGTGGTGTTGGCGGGCGGAAAGAGCGCTCGCTACAAGGGTAATAAGCTTTTATCGGAACACCCAATTTCTGCGCTTTCTCTTATACAACACAGTGTGGGGGAGGTAGTTAGTGCGCGCAATGACTTAGCGTTAACCAGTGAATTACCCATTACTGTTGTTACAGGTAAATGGCATGATTCCGTAAATACGCAGCTAAAACACTCTCCATGTAAGGTTTCTGAACTACCCATCAGTATCGTTCACAACGCTAATTGGGATGAAGGCCTTGCATCAAGTATTCGCACGGGACTCACGCATCTTTTAAGCCTTTCATCACTGTCGAAATCAGTATCCCCGACAGCAAAGGGATTGTGTACAAGACCTACTCACGTGCTATTCACGTTGGCCGATTTGCCGAGTCTTAATGCACAAGACTTCGTTCGCCTTATCAACACTTCTTATGCGAACCCTAATCACATAGTATGCAGTGAATGGCAAATGCAGGGAGAGAACAATAGTCGATTAACCGTGCCTGCTATCTTTCCTGAAGCTGTATTTAGTGAACTTCTAGCGCTAAGTGGCGATATGGGGGCTAAGCCAGTTATTAGGAAGCATGCGAAATTAGGTAGGGTAACGGCTGTGTCTATACCTAACGCACAATTTGATATAGACACGCCACAAGACTGGGACAAACTAAAAAGCAGGGTGTAACTGCTTTGGTTCAATTGAACGGTTATGCATTCGCGATACGATGCACAGCACTGGGCCTTTGGATGTAAAGAAGGCGTGCACCTAGCATAACAGCTGCGGCACTCAATCCTACAATGAAGCCAATCCAAAACCCTGCTGCGGCCATTGGTTCTGCCGTTATCCAGTTTGTTCTACCTAAAATAACGCCTGTAGGTAGACCTATTAACCAGTAGGACACAAAGGTAATAACAAACATCGCTGTTGTGTCTTTATAGCCGCGTAATGCATTAGCCGAAATCACCTGAACCGCATCAGACAATTGGAATAACGCCGCATAAATCAATAGCGCATTTGCCAAGGTATATACGGCTTCGTCGCTGGTGTACAGGCCAATGATGAATCCCTTTGCTAGCAGGGTGAAGCTAGCCGTACACGCAGCGGTGAAAAAACCGATCAGAATAGCGGTTCGAGCTGCAATTTTTGCCTGTCGTGGGTTATTTTGCCCTATGCGATAGCCAATGCGAATTGCTGCTGCCATACCAATACTCATAGGAAACATGAACATCAGGGCCGAGAAGTTCAGTGCGACTTGGTGGGCCGCTACCGTTGTGGCACCAAAAGGGGCTAATAACAATGCAACCAGTGAAAACAGCGTCACTTCGAACAGGATAGTCATAGCAATGGGCAAACCCATTTTGAAGGTACGATTTATGGTTACCATGTTAGGTTTATACAACTGTCCAAACAAATTGTACTTTTGCAGGGCAGGGGCAAAACGAACATAGATAACGGTTGCTATAAGCATAGTGTAAATCACAATGGCCGTTGCAATACCACAACCCGCACCGCCCATAGCTGGTAATGGGCCTACACCATAGATAAACAGGTAGTTTCCTACGATGTTCGCCATCAGCCCGATAACCGTAATAATCATAGTGGGTTTGGTTTTACCCAAGCCTTCACAATAGTTTCTAAGCCATTGGTAAAGTGCAAATCCAGGCATAGCGAACAGCACATACAGTACGTAGTCTACGGTAATGCTAAATAGCTCGGGCGCCATAGGGAACAGCGCGACTATGCTTTCAGTAAATGGAATTAAGCCTGCTACCGCTAATCCCACAAAGAAAACCAGATAACCAGCTTGCTGACTTGCGTCGGCAATACCACTTAAATTTTTGTTTCCCTGCAACCGTGAAATAATTGGGGGAAGTGCCAGCGCTATACCCTGTATAAAGCAAAGCAGTGGCACGGTGATGCTAAATCCTAGTGCTACCGCTGCCATGTCGGTTGCACTGTAACGCCCAGCCATAATAGTATCGCTAACGCCCATTAGCATTTGAGTAATCTGCGCAACCAACAATGGCCATGCTAGTTTTAAAATGTCTCTTCCTTCTAAAAGAAAGCGTTTCTTATTCACGGTAATGTGTCTCTATATGGGTCGCCTAGGGCGATAAAAATGCAGAAAATAAAAACGAGCTTAAAAGCCTTAACGAAGTAGCGTTTCAACAACGAACTTGTTAAAAATGTAGCGGTATAACCGGAACCGTATCGCCAACTTTTAACTCACTTATATCTTCATGTACTACCATTAGGCAGTTAGCAGAAGTGATTGAAGTCATAACGCCAGAGCTTTGTGACTTTAATGGTGTGACTTCCCATTCACCTTGATTATTTCTTACCATGGTTGCACGCTGAAAGTCTCGCCGGCCTGCACGTCGCTTAAGAGGTGTCGTAATGCTAGCGTTAACAAAGAACTGCTCGTGCGGTTGTACTTGCCCTTGCATTTTTTTGATAACAGGCACAACCAATAATTTTGCGGTAACAAATGAAGACACAGGATTGCCCGGCAAACCGCAAAACAACGTGTTGTTTATTTTACCCAGAGCAAAGGGTTTACCCGGTTTAACTGCGACTTTCCAAAAGTCGATAGTGCCCAATTCAGCGATGATATCTTTTACATAGTCGGCATCGCCCACAGATACACCACCGCTACTTACCATTACATCTACACGCTCGCTCGCCTTAATGAAGAGTCTACGCAAAGAAGCTTCGTCGTCTTCTACAATGCCGAAATCAACAAGCTCTACGTTTTCATTGCTTAAAATGCTGCTTACACCAACGCGATTAGACTCGAAAATTTGTGTCGATTTACAGGGTTCGCCAGGTGCAGCAAGTTCAGAACCAGTCGCGACTACACCAACGCGAAGTTTTCTGAATACTGCCACCTTACTGTTTCCTTGGGAGGACAGCAGCATAAGGTGTTCGGCGTGAAGGCGCGTGCCCTTGCTTATTAGTGTATCGCCACTGGCGATATCATTGGCCTTTTTACGTATATTCTCTTGCGCCGATGGAATTTTATTGATCAAAACCGCGCCATCATGACTTTCGGTATTCTCTACCATTACAACGGCGTTAGCATTGGCAGGCACCGGGGCCCCCGTCATTATTTTAAATGCTTTGCCTTTTTCAAGCGGCTCATCAGCACTCATGCCAGCTGTAATTACACCCTGTACTTCGAGTTTACCACTGTGTTTAAGATCTTCTGCATTTACGGCATAGCCATCCATTGCTGAATTATCCCATGGCGGGACATCAACGTGGGCAGTTACATCTTGGGCCAAGATGCGGTTGTTGGCGTCAAAAATGCTCACTTGCTCAACGTCGTTTATCGCTTTTGCAGCGTCTAATGCTTTAGTGAGGGCTTCTTCTAGTGAAAGCCATTTAGATGACATACCAACAACTCCATGAAATGATTTAACACGCGGATATTACAGAAAAAGCGGCCTTATACCAAAGGTTAAAGCGTGAAATAAAAGAAAGTATGCGTAAACGACGCAATTGAAGTTTCATCAACGGCTATGTCAGATGAATTAAGAAGCGAGCGTTAATATCTCTTCAAAGTCGTCGAAAACCCAGTTAGGTTTATATTTTGCGATGCTCTCACCATAGTTATACCCATAGGTAAGCCCTATACTTTTTATGTTCGCGGCTTTTGCGGCAACAATGTCATTTTTAGAATCTCCAACCATTACACACTGTGAGGGCGAAACACCAAGCTTTTCACAGGCGTGCAGAAGGGGAAGGGAAGAAGGCTTTTTTTCCGGTAAACTATCACCGCCAATGGTAAGCGAAAACAACGAGAATATTGAGAACGATGAAAGGATAGGCTCAATAAATTCCGAAGGTTTATTAGTGATTAATGCTAGCGTGAACCCTTGTTCTTTTAGCGCGTGAAGTGTTGAGAACACGCCGTCGTACAGCATTGTACTCTTAGTATCTAGCGTTCGGTAATAGAAAAGAAATTTTTCTAAAGCGGCATCAATCTCGTTTGATGTGTAATGGTGTCTGATCTTTGCGTTGCCGCTCAATCCGCGTTCCACCAGAACACGAGCACCATTTCCAACCCAGTGTCTAATTGTCTGCTCGTTATACGTTGGTAATTGGTAGTCGTTTAATGTTTGGTTTAACGCTGTTGCCAAATCAGGAACAGAGTCTACCAAGGTTCCGTCTAAATCGAAAAAAAAGGTATTAATTTCTTGCATTACAAACTTTTGATTTGCTAACTCGTGTGACAAGCATAACACCGCAGTATCCTTACCGCGGTAGATTTATTGGTCGACTGGCGTTATAAGCTCAAAGATTCATTCAAAATCTTGGTTGCTGATCCAAAGCACTTGATAAGGCTTCATTTGTAAGAAACCACTAGAAAGAGCTATCTCGTCACGGGTGATGAGATCAATCCAATTATCTGTGCCAATAAGATTTATGTCAGACAGCAAAATTGTTTGTTCTTCGTCTGAAATATTACTAATACAGAAAATACTTTGCTTTCTATCGAGACTTTGTCGCCAGTAGCCAAATAATTGGTTACCAAGCTGCAAAGTAAACTGCGTTGCATTGGGGTGAAAAGCAGGCTGCGCTTTACGTATACGTATAAGCTGCGAGATTCGAGTGAGTACTTTGTGATGCTGTGAAAAGGGCGAGTCTAACAGTGCCTCTAACTCGTTAAAGTCCCAACGTTTTCTGTTGATTGAACGATTTTGTCCTGTATTAGCGACTTTTTCGTAATCGTTGGATGTGCCAAGTAAACTGTGAATGTAAATTCCTGGTATACCTTCCATACCTAACATTATGGCGTGAGCACAAATAAATCGGTCCACTTGATACTTATCAGGGCCCTTGGTGGTTCCTTGCAGCGCGTCGAATAGGGTGATGTTTATCTCGTAAGGCTTTTGCTGACCGTGATCAGAAGCGCGCCACGACACCTTGCCGCCAAAGTGTTGCATTGTATGCACAAGCTCTGAAATTTCTTCATCTGACAGTAGGCCTTCCGCCGGACGCAAGCCAATACCATCGTGCGAAGCGATAAAGTTAAAATAGGCTGTGCCGTTTTGCGCCGGTGGCATACTCATCATCCAGCTTTTCAAATACGTACAATCACCCGTTACTAATGTATTTACAAGTAACGGCGGAAGCGAAAAGTTGTAGATAGCATGGGCTTCGTTAGCATTACCAAAGTACGTTAGGTTTTCCCTGTTGGGAATATTGGTTTCGGTAATGATTATGATGGAAGGATCCACATGTTCAATCAGCGTTCGGATCAAACGTATGACTTCGTGGGTTTGGAATAGATTAATGCAGTTTGTACCTACAATTTTCCAAAGAAATGCCACTGCGTCTAAGCGAAAGATTTTAGCGCCTTTATCAATATACAGCTTGATGATATCGATAAACGCTAACAACACCTTGGGGTTTCTAAAGTCAAAGTCAACTTGGTCGTGACTAAACGTGCACCATACATGCTTTGTACCGTTGGCGGTTTCCGTTTCTCGGAGCAAAGGCGACACACGAGGGCGAGTTACCATGGAGAGGTCATCGGATGGATCTGCCGTGAAGAAAAAGTCAGCTCCTGGTCCTTCACCCTTCACAAAGTTATCAAACCACACACTTCTTGCAGAGCAGTGATTGATAACTAAGTCGGTCATCAAGCCATAATCCTCAGCAATGACTTCAATATCGTCCCATGAACCTAGTGCTTCATTCACCGTAGAGTAATCGATAACCGAAAACCCATCGTCTGAGCTGTATGGGAAGAAGGGCAGGATGTGAACGTTATTAACGGTGTTCTTGCAGTAGCGGTGCAAAAACTTATTTAACGTAACCAGCGGGCGCTCCCCTTCGTCAATGACACTATCACCGTAGGTAATCATGATAATGTCATCTTCATCCCAATAATTGTGATGAGACTGAGGTGAAGCAATATCCGTTTGCTGCTGAATGCCTATAGTGTTCATTAACTCAGTCGCTAGCGTCTCATACGAGACGTCCAGCGATACATCGGCATAAATGCTTTCTAAATGGTGTTTTACTTTGTCATGGAGATGGTCCCATGCCATATTACTTACTCCATATATTCTGCAGTATCGGCTTCAACCGCTTCTAATAGTCGCTCTAAAATATCGGGTACCGCGCTGGTCACGCGGTTCCAGCTTGGTATAAACGGCGTTTCCATAGGGTTTTCTAAAAAGTTTTGCCCCGCTTTCATGATGTTACTGGCAAACATTTCTACTGCTTTCTCTTCGCTGTGAATGTCTAAGTTCAAGCCATTCATTACCGCGTCATTGTGGTAGGTTTCTATAAAGTCTAGCGCAATACGGAAATAGGTGGCTTTAATTGAGCGGAACATTTCGTTGCTAAACGTATAGCCTTGCGTAGCAAGTTTTCTGAAAATGGCTTTGGTAATGTCGATAGACATTTTAGACAAACCACCTTGGTCGTTATTAAGCGATAAATCCTGATGTTTATGGTCGTAAATATCACATATATCTGCCTGACACAGGCGGTTGTGCGAATAGTTGCGGTGCATTTCAGACAGCACACCAATTTCTAAGCCCCAGTCACTTGGAATGCGAATATCGTTTAGTACGTCGCGTCTAAACGAAAACTCACCCGCTAATGGATAGCGGAAGCTGTCCATAAACTCCAAGTATTCGTTGTCTCCCATAATGCGTTTTAATGCACGAAGTAATGGCGTAACAAGAAGTCGAGAAACACGGCCATTAATTTTGCCGTTAGCCACACGCGCATAGTAACCTTTACAAAACTCGTAGTTAAACATTGGGTTGGCTACAGGGTAGATAAGCTTTGCGAGCAAATCTTTGTTATAGGTAACAATATCGCAATCGTGTAGTGCAACAGATTCTGCTCGATTCGATGCTAGTACGTAGCCCATGCAGTACCAAACGTTTCGGCCTTTACCTAACTCCTTTGGCGCCAAGCCTTGAGCCTGAAGCTCTTCATCAAGTGCTTTAAGGCGAGGACCGTCGTTCCATAGCACTCTGTGATGCTGAGGAAGTTTGCCGAAGAATTTTAGTGCGTGTTTGTACTGCTCTTCATTGGCTCGGTCCAGACCGATGACAATTTCTGATAAGTAGGGCACGTCTGTTAATTCGTTGACGATATGTGGAAGTGCGTCGCCTTCTAATTCAGAAAAGAGCGACGGTAAAATAAGTGCCATAGGGCGCTTCTGTGAAAACTGTAGAAGCTCTGCTTCAAGCTCTTCGGTAGGACGACGAGCTAAGTTATGTAACGTAGTAACCACACCATTTTGATAAAAATCAGCCATGTGTCCTCCTGATCATAGGGATAGCAATTGAGTAAGCATTTCGTTCCAGCCTTCAGGGCCGGTTAGGGTGCTGGTATATACCTCTTCTTTTTTTACTGCTGGTGGAGGATTTACCGGGGATAAAATGCGAATGGGGACGTGCGCCGCTTCAAGCATTGCAACGTCGTTCTTACCATCGCCAAGGGCAATAGTGTTAACTTTGGTGGTATGTTGCTTTTGATATTCATTGGCCAGCCACTTGAGGGCCTGGCCTTTATCGCAATTACCTGAAATATGAATGAAGCGGCCGCCTTCTAGAGGGAAAGCACCGCGATCTTTTACTACCTTTAAAAAGCGTTGTTTTTCTTCGTCAGTGCCAAGCCACAAAACCGGCTCGCCAAACTGGCGTTTGGCAGCAAGTGACGCTGACCTTTCGTCAAGCCCAGTACATTCCTGAATTTCTTGAATCGACATTTTTGAGAATTGTTTATACTTGCCGTCAAATTCGCTACCTATTTTTTCAAGTAGCTTAATCCAGTAATTTTTGTTTGAGATAAACGCCTTACACCAGTAGCCATCTATCCAAACCGTACCGCTGGGTTTTTGTTTGAAAAAGCCATGAGGGATGAAAATAGCGGCGCCATTTTCAATAATAAAAGGCCCGTCTAAACCAATACTCTCGCGCAGCGGTTGTAATTCAGCAAAGGTTTTGCTGGTAGTGGGAATAACGGGAATGTCCTTTTTTTCTAATGCCGTTAAAGCCGGTTTCGCCGCCTCGAAAGAGTAGGTATGGTGGTCTAACAGCGTGCCGTCCATATCGGTGAAAACAAGCGTTTTCGTCATCGTTTTACGTCCTGTTTAGTTATCGTTCTTGTTTCATCTAGATAAAACACGGTGTCGCACTTTTCAGGCAAGTTACTTAATGCGTGTTCAGTGATGCGTTGGTAGTGTTGCACAAAGTTTGCCACTTCTTCATCAGACATCACTCCATCGCTATCTTTTAACGCTTTTTGGGCGAGTTTATGTTCTTGTTCTAACCGCCATTGATACACACAGTCGAAACTCGGTGCTTTCAGCATAATGCGGTAGTCTATTTTGTCGAACAACGTCTGATAATCGCCTGCTAGTTCAGTGTTTACAAAAGAGCGCCAAATGCCCAATGGGTCCTCTACTTCTTCAAGGTGGTTTACTGGCCGTTTAAGTTCGCTAGATGTTTGCGCAATAGCGCCCACACACCATCCTTCAAGTATGATGAAATCGGGTGAAGATTCGATTACAGGCCACTGTTCTTTGGGGAACGGGTTATCTGTAGCTTTGTTAAAGCGGGGCAGCGATGTACGCGTGCCTTTTTCTAAACTGCGAAACGTATTTAACGCTAGAGGAATGTCATGAGTACCCGGTACACCACGAGTTGCTAGAAGCGGGTGCACTTTTATTGCTAGCGCATTTCGCTGCGACTGGTCGTAGTAAAAATCGTCAATTGAGAGTGATACCACTTTTTTGTTGTGGACCGAGGTAAGGAAGGACTCGATAAAACTGGTCAGAGTTGATTTACCTGAACCCTGACTGCCATTTATGCCCACGATAAATGGTTGTGTTGCACCGTCTTGGTGCTTAAGCAGTTGCTCACATAATGGGGTGAACCATTTTTGTGCAGTTTCTGCATAGGTACTTGGCAATTGATGCGTCGTTAGAAAGCCATGTATATCCATGTTGTCACCTTAATCAATGCAGAATTCGCACGTTCTTCTTGATTAAGATAACAACATTTGTGCCAATAGGGTAACAGAGGCGTGGTCTTACGACTTACTTCTTGTTAGCGACAATAACGGCCCTTTGTGGTGCAGGGTAACCTTCGATAGTGCGAGTAATATCTTCCGGATCGAGAAAATCTTTCAAAGATTGCGTTTCCATCCAAGGCGTTGCGCGCTGCTCATCTAGGGTTGTGTGGTTGATATCTACAACGCGAATATTTTCAAAGCCTAAGCGGCCTAACCAAACAGATAGGGCTGCAGTGCTCGGCAAGAACCACACATTTCGCATTTGTGCATAGCGTTCACCCGCCATCAATACTGTATTTTCATCACCATCCACAACAAGGGTTTCAAGAACCAGTTCGCCACCTTTTCTTAGCTGGTCTTTAAGTTGCTGCAGAAACGCCATTGGGTCTTTACGGTGGTAAAGTACACCCATAGAAAACACAGTGTCGAAAGCTCTCAGTGGCTGCATGTCTTCAATGCCCATCGGTAGAAAATGGATATTCTCGGAAGGCGCACTACTTTTACTAATAAATTGTTTAATGGCGTGAAACTGAATAAGAAACAGTTGGGTAGGATCTATACCTATTACATTATTGGCACCTTCACCCAGCATGCGCCACATGTGATAACCACTACCACAACCTACGTCTAAAACGTTTCGGTCTTTCAGCGAACTAATATGAGGTGCTACGCGGTCCCATTTCCAGTCCGAACGCCACTCTGTATCAATATGAATTCCATGAAGATTAAATGGCCCTTTTCTCCAGGGCATAAACTGCTTTAGTAATCCTTCAATTTGTTTTTGGACATATTCATCTACGTCATTTTCGGTGCCAATGGAAACGCTTGAGGCTAAATCAACACAACTCGGCGACGTAGTCGGCAGCTTCGAAAGTAAACGGCACCATTTATCAAACTCACCGTGTTTAGCAGTTCGCTGCCAGGTGTCCATTTGTGCCGGCAGCGTTTGAAGCCAATGTGATAGCGGGCTGTCTATTAACGATTTGTAGCAATCGGTAAACCAAGTTTGTTCTAATTTGCTCATACTGTTCTTAATATGTGTTGGCGTTGCGGAAAGACGGACGTAGCGAGATTTGTTTAGCCTTTAATGGCAACCATAGACGTGAAGTTATAACATTTGTACCACATCACAACATCGGTAAACCCGACTTTTCTCAAGCGAGTATCATGCTCGTTAAATGTATCGGTTAGCATAACTTTTTCTAACGCGGCGCGCTTTTGGCTCACTTCTAGTTCACTATAACCGTTGTCGCGCTTAAATTGATGATGTAAATCTACCAGCAGTTCATTGCCAGTAAGGGTAGGGTGGCGTATTTTTTCTGATAGCACCAACATACCGCCGGGGTTAAGCCCGTCGTAAATGCGCTTTAATAACGCTTCGCGGTCAGCGGGTGGGATAAATTGCAAAGTGAAATTCATCACAACCAAAGAGGCATTCTTAATTTCTACACTTTGTGCAAACCCATGCTGAATAACAATTGGGTTTGGCAGTGTGAAGGTCTGTACGACGCGTTTGCAGCGTTCTACCATTGCTTCTGAAGCATCCACACCAATAATTTCACATGTATCGTTAGGTAAAGCTCTTGCCACAGATAAACTTGCAGCACCTAAGCTACAGCCAAGATCATATACGACGGTATTGGGCGTAACGGCAATTTTAGCCAATTCGCCTATGGTGTGAACAATGGTTTCGTATCCAGGCACTGAGCGCTGAATCATATCGGGAAACACATCAACGACAGACTCGTCAAATTTAAAGTCATCTACTTTATTGAGTGCCTTTGCGTATATATTGTCGTGTTTCTTCACAGTGGGTCTTCAATTAACTAATTTGGGGCGCAATTTTACCGTTTGATACGTAAATGCCAATGGAAAACACCAAATTTGTTATATTTTGCGTGATTTTTCTGGTTTAGGGCTTTTCGTTAATGATCTAAAGTATTAATCTATACTCATAATACAATAAGGAAGCAGTAACGCTAATGACAAGAATTCTAGTAGCAGACGATCACCCATTGTTTCGCGAAGCTTTGAGCGGCGCGTTGGAACCTTACTTTGAAAACGCACAGATAATTCAAGCAGGAAGCTTGGATGATGCGATGGCGAAGCTAAACGAATTCGACGGTGTTGAGCTGATCCTTCTTGACCTTAATATGCCTGGCGGTGAATATTTTAACGGCCTTATCACGCTGCGTGAACAATACCCGAATATCCCTATTGGTGTTGTTTCGGGCAGCGATACTGTTGAGGTTGTCGCTCAAGTAATGAGCCTAGGTGCTCAGGGCTTTATCCCCAAAGTGTCCCAAACACGAGAAATTGCTCAAGCTATTGTAGACATTATTGGTGGCAAAAAGTGGCTTCCAGAAGGTATGGAAGAAGAACTAGAGAAAGTTGACGATGAGCTTAAAGTTCTACTTCAGCGCTTCCGTGAACTTACACCTAAACAGATTCAAGTGCTTTCTTACTTACGCGCAGGCTTAATGAACAAGCAAATCGCTCACGAGATGAACGTTACGGAAGCAACCATTAAAGCACACATTAGTGCCATTCTTCGCAAGCTAGAGATCAACACGCGTACGCAAGCCGTATTGTTGATGGATAAACTCCAACTTAGCTAAACTAAGTATTTATCTAGCGCTAATAAAAAACCGGATTATGAAGTGACCCCCATTAGTTGGACATTCCAATTATTGGGGGTCTTTTTATGTCAAAACACAATAGAGCGTTTAAAAT
>NZ_CAMZMZ010000057.1:0-14644 GCF_947311905.1 Alteromonas sp. CyTr2
AAATCAATATGAGGCGGACATGAAGAAATTGAAAAAAGTAGCTTAACTGGGTTGGTCAATTTTGGTTGACCACGTCAAAATGCGTGTAATGCCACGCGCGGTGAATACCAAAGACTTTTTCACCCACTTATTTTCGCTTACTAAGATCCGCGCTGAAGACAGCGGTATCGTATTTAGCACCAGTATTGATGACGCTGTGCCCGACTCGTTGTTTTTCGATGACACCAAATTTGGTCAAATAGCACTTAACTTACTGTCGAATGCGATTAAGTTCACTAATCACGGCAAGTCAGTAAACGCGCAGGTAAAATACAAAAGCGGCAAGGTAATATTTAATGTCATTGATCAAGGCATTGGTATGAGCGATGACGATCAAAAGCGGCTTTTTACACCTTTCGAGCGAATGGAAAACGCCCGTCAGATAAGTGGAACCGGCTTAGGCTTGAATATATCGAAGCGCCTTGTCGAGCTCATGGACGGGTCTATTAAAGTTAGTAGTAAGTTGAATCACGGTACCCGAATAAGTGTGACCTTACCTGCCGACGCCCTAAGCACAAACCAGTTCGTTGAGGCACAACCGCGTAGCTTTGTTGCCCAAGTAAACATAGATAACTCAGTAAATGTATTGGTAGTTGAAGACCACTATATAAACCAAGTGGTTATTCAAACTTTGTTTGAAAAACTGGGCGTGTCGCTTTCTGTGGTAAGCACTGGCGAGGAAGGCGTTGAATACGCCAAGTCTAATCCCGTCGACTTAGTTCTTATGGATCTTAATTTACCAGGTATTCAAGGCGATGAAGCAACAGTAAAAATAAAGGGGTTTAAGCCAAACTTACCTATTGTTGCATTGACGGCCGATGTCATTACCCAGCCTGAATATTTGCGAAAACAAGGTCTTGATGACGTACTCACTAAACCCATAGATAGTAGTGAATTGGTGCGTGTGCTCAATCACTATTTAGGGCATGCAGACCAATGAATCTATTCGTTTTATTTAAGTAGTTTTATCTAAGTAGTTTTACCACAGTGATTTTACCTGAGTCATCTTTACCTAGCCCAACAAACCTTTTTAACAGCCGTGGTAGTATAAGCTAACTCAATTGTAAGACAGGAGAACTCCTCTACCATGTCCCCCTCATCTTCAGGAAGCGGTACTTCTAGATCGTTGGCGTCTAACAAGATTAATTCAACGGAAACGGCTTCAGCACCAGCTTTAGCAATGAAACCAACGCTGATTGCGCCGTCGCAAACCATACAAACAAGCGTTTCTAATGAAGACATGCAGGCCCGCGCTCAGCTTAGAAAAAAGCTTCGCGAGGCACGCCGAGGGTTAACTAACCAGCAACATACGGACGCCGCTAAGCGCATTGCTTCACGACTACGTACACTGCCCTTTCTTGATAACAGCACGACCATAGCCGGATATTTGGTTAACGATGGCGAGGTCAATTTAACCTATTTTATCGAGTCTATTTGGCAGTCTTCACATGATAAAAAATTCGCTCTACCTGTATTACACCCCGTATGTAAAGGACATTTGTTATTTTTGTCTTATACCCAGCACTCTCAATTGGTGAAGAATAAGTACAACATTGAAGAGCCAGTATTGTCGTGTGAAAACGTCGTTCCTGTTAGGCAATGCGACGTTATTCTTATGCCGCTTGTAGGGTTTGATGTAAACGGCAATCGCCTGGGTATGGGGGGCGGCTACTACGACCGAACTTTGAGTTTTACCCAACGCGCGCCAGATTCACATTCATTTTCGGTTAGTAAAACGCCTAAGTTAGTGGGTATTGCCCACGACATTCAAGAAGTAGATGCTCTGCCCGTTGCACCATGGGATGTCCCCCTTGATGCCATCGTGACGCCCTCGCGCACACTGCAATTCACTAAACCGTGATAGTCATTATAACAAATTGAACATACGAACTTGTGGGTTCACGTGCGCTTATAAGTTACACTTGCGAACACAATAAGTCGGAGAATGACAATGGATCAGAACGCAAAAAAACAAGCCGTAGCCAAAGCAGCCATCGAATATGTTGAAGCAGACAGCATTGTCGGTGTGGGTACAGGTTCTACCGTAAATTTCTTTATTGAAGAACTCGGTAAAATTAAACACAAAATTGAAGGTGCAGTATCAAGTTCAGAAGCCTCTACCGAGCGTTTAAAAGCCTTAGGCATTGAGGTATTCGAGTTAAACGAAGTCAGCAATCTATCGGTTTATATCGACGGTGCCGATGAAGTGACCGAACACAAGCATATGATTAAAGGCGGAGGCGCAGCACTCACTCGCGAGAAAATTGTAGCCGGTGCGGCGACCACGTTTGTGTGTATTGTTGATGAAAGCAAGCGCGTTCCTGTGTTGGGCTCGTTCCCCCTTCCCGTTGAAGTTATTCCCATGGCTCGCTCTTTCGTAGCACGAGAGCTAGTAAAGCTTGGTGGCGATCCTGAATATAGACAAGGTGTTGTCACCGATAACGGCAACGTTATTTTAGATGTTCACAACCTTGAGATTCTAAATCCTCGTGAGCTAGAACAAAAAATAAATAATATTCCTGGCGTGGTAACGAACGGCATTTTCGCACTACGAGGCGCGGACATAGTGCTAAGTGCTACAGATAGTGGTGTTGAAACCTTTAAGTGATAACTGAGTAAGACGTATAGTGCGGTGAAAAGCTATACAAAATACTACTTTCAACTTAACGCGTTTTCTGTTAGTTTCCGTTTAGACGTCTAGATGTCCTTAAAAGAAGTTCACTAAGCGTCTCAACTTTTACGTTAGTTAAGGCCAATTCCTTAATAACGAAAGCAATCAACGTGATTATAAAAGCTTGGTAGCAATAACGCCCAAGCAAGGCTTTCAGAGCTGCAAAGCGATGTCGTTGCAGCGCAGGTTATACACAGCTTTGTGTTTCATACTGGCAGGTTTCTGAGAGTCTTGAATTGGCGGTGCAAGCAAACCAAAATTACATCAGTGAGAGATAGCGAGTTCATGAGCAAAGTTTCATTAGAGAAGGATAAGATCCGAATTTTGTTGTTGGAAGGTGTTCACCAAAGTGCTTTGGAGACACTAAAAAGCAATGGGTATAGCAATATTGAATTTCTCAAGACCTCTCTTCCTGAAGACGAGTTAATTGAGAAAATTAAAGACGCCCACTTTGTTGGTATTCGCTCGCGCACTCAAATTACAGAGAAGGTAGTTGAAGCAGCACAAAAGCTTGTGGCTATCGGTTGTTTCTGTATTGGCACCAACCAAGTTGATCTTGAAGCCACACAACGCCGCGGCATTCCCGTGTTTAACGCGCCATTTTCCAACACTCGCTCGGTTGCAGAACTTGTACTTGGCCAAATTATCCTTTTACTTCGCCAGGTGCCGAGTAAAAATGCCAAGGCTCACCGCGGTGAGTGGGAAAAAACGGCAGTCGGCTCATATGAAGCCCGCGGAAAGACACTTGGTATCATTGGCTATGGTCATATAGGCACACAGCTGAGTATTCTTGCTGAACACCTAGGTATGCGCGTTCAATTTTTCGATATCGAAGACAAGCTTGTGCTAGGTAATTCTGCCCAAGTAAAATCGCTTGAAAAGCTGCTTAATACCTCTGACGTTGTTTCACTTCACGTTCCTGAAACACCACAAACTCAAGATATGATTGGTGAAAAAGAACTGTCTCAAATGAAGAAAGGCAGCATTTTGATTAACGCGTCTCGCGGTACTGTGGTAGATATCGATGCGCTTGCGAAGGCATTGGAAAGCGGCCAACTAAACGGCGCTGCTATTGATGTATTCCCGGTTGAGCCTAAATCTAATACTGAAGAATTCGAGTCGCCGCTTCGCGCGTTCGATAATGTCATTCTGACCCCGCATGTGGGCGGCAGCACGCAAGAAGCGCAAGAAAATATTGGTATTGAAGTGGCGGGTAAACTCGCGAAGTACAGCGACAACGGTTCAACGCTGTCAGCCGTTAACTTCCCTGAAGTGTCACTGCCAGAACATACTGGTCGTTCACGCCTACTTCACGTACACAAAAACCAGCCAGGTATTCTTACTCAGATTAACCAAGCGTTTGCAGAAAAAGGCATCAACATCGAAGCCCAGTACCTACAAACTAACGCAGAAATTGGTTATGTAGTAGTTGATGTTAAAGAAGACCGTGGTTATGAAGCACTTGCGGAGCTTCAGCAAATTGATGGCACAATTAAGACACGTATTCTTCACTAAGAAGAGTTGTTTTAAGACTAAATAAAAACGCTGCACAATGTGCAGCGTTTTTTTATGCCTGTGATTTTACTTCAATGCGTTGAAGTGCCCAGCCCTACTTCAGTGCGCTGAGCATATAAGGTAGGCTTAGAAGAAGTTGTAGACTAAGCTAACTGCAGTTTCTGTGTCTAGTTTTTCAACGTCGTCGTCAACATTGGTGTTGTGATCAAGTTTGAAAGAAAGACGCATTGAAAGGTTACCGCTGATTGTAGCTGTAAGTGCAGACTCAGCACGAGATTTCGTGTTGTCAGAACCCACTTCGGTACTTACTGTTTGCGTAAATTTAGCCGTATCAGAAATTTTCCAAGAATAAGCTGATGACGCACGAACGATTACGCTGTCAAGATCTTCGCCATCCTGAGTTTCGATGAATGAGTAACCAGGACCGATTGAATATTCAAGGGTGTGGCGCTTGTTCTCAAGTACTTTTTGGTTCCAACCCGCCGCAATAGTTGATTGGTAATTAAAGTTACTA
The DNA here is from genome assembly GCF_947311905.1 of Alteromonas sp. CyTr2. Classification (NCBI taxonomy): domain Bacteria; kingdom Pseudomonadati; phylum Pseudomonadota; class Gammaproteobacteria; order Alteromonadales; family Alteromonadaceae; genus Alteromonas; species Alteromonas sp. CyTr2. The sequence continues at coordinate 4,740 of NZ_CAMZMZ010000057.1, forward strand.
AAGCGGTCGTCTTCATATGAAGCGAAGCCGAATAAACGGTTATCAGGATTTTCTAGTTTGTAGTTACCCTGGGCTGAACCAAAGAACTTCTGTGCAGAAGTAAACTCGATATCTTCTTGCTCGCCTGCATCATTTTCTTGTTGAACAGTTTCCTGTTTGTACAGACCTTTTAAAACGTAGTCGTTACTCCATTTTTCAAGCTCTTGGTGAGCCTGTATACCCGCACTGATTGACGTGGTTTCAGTGTTACCTGAAGTCGAAATAAAACCTAGTTCGCCTTCCATTGTAAAAGGCTTAACTTCATCGTCTTGAGCGAAAGCGGCTGGAGAAAGAGAAATTGCAACTAAAGATGCAAGCACTTGCTTTTTCATTGAACAATCCTATTGATTATCGGTCCATTCGTTGTACTCGATACCTTTTGAACTGCAAGGCGGTACAACACGAGTTTTTAAAGAGATCTGCTAGACAGTGCCGCGAGGCGGCAAGCACTGCAAACAACGGTGCGCAGTGTACATTTTCAAAGCTCTCAGTCAATGCGAACACGGTAAAATGCCAAAGATAACCCGTTAATTTACACTAATTGACTAAAAAAACTGATAGACCAGCGCCACGGAGGTCTCTGTGCTTAAGGCTGCGACATCTTCGGCGGTGTCTGTTTCATGGTTTAGTATGAAGGATAACTTCATCGCCAGTGAACCGAATACGTTGGCTGAAAGCGAAGTTTCTGAGCGCGATTTCATATTTTCTTCACCCGCCTCAGTGCTAACAAACTGCCTTAACTTGGCGCCCGAACTCCAGTGGTATTTATATTCGGCGGACGCTCTTACAATGATGCCATCGTTGACTACGCTTTCATTATCTTCTTCAGCTTCAATAAAACTGTAGCCAGGACCAATGCTATAGCGAAACTCACTGTCTTCACTGCGCCAGAGGCGCTGAGACCAGCCCGCTGCCAGCGAAGCACGGTGATCGTAACCGGTAAATTGATCGTCTTCGTAATCACCGTACATAAAAAGACGGCGACCAGGCGTCATTAGTTTATAGTCGAACTGCGCGCTAGTGAAAAAGCGCTGGGCGCTGATGTCCCGCTCTGTTGTTGGCGTACCGCTTTCTTTATAGAGCAACTCTGCGAAGTAGATACTGCTCCAATTTTCTGTTTCATGGTCCGCATTGACCGCGGCTTTCACACTGGCAGCTGAGGTGTTTCCGGTGTTTACAAGTACACCTAGTTCACCGTCTAGTGTAAAACGAGGAATTTCGTCATCGGTGTCGGGCGTGAAGTCTGCGTGATAGAGGGTTTGTATAAGATCCCTCGCACTTGCGTGCACACACGCGCAGCAACAAACAATGCCAACAACAATGCTTGGCCGGAAGATTTTTTTGAACATAATCTGATTTACGTTGAGCTTTATAGTTTTTAGATTACGTCTTAGTACGACGCTTGTTATACCAATCCTCTGGATGAGCTTTACTACATTTTGCTAATTATCAGTAAAGTAACGAAGTTGTTGCACCGAAAGCTCAGTGAATAAGCGACACAATTTTTGCCGTTTCTTGTTCGGCGTATTCAATTGAATTGCTTATCACTTCCATGTTGAGACTTACTGTATTGGCTATCTCAGGGGTAAAAAGTTCAATGTCAGCGTAACTTTCTTTATTTAACTGACTTACCGTAATTCGATTTGCTAAACACAGGACGCAGATATCTACATCAGATTTATGTTTAGCTTCATCATTCATGAACGTTACCGGATAGTACAACCCAATAGGTAAGTGCCAATTTTCTAGTATGATACCGCTGCAATGAGCAAACGTAAAACCGAAATGCTCCAACTGATTAACGTGCGGTAACCCGTTCGTCTCAGCATTCAGGTATGACTGATAGCGTTTAGTTTCTTTCTTGGCCACGACCAGTTCACTTAAGTTTTGCAATATACCCATTACAAAGAAGCGTTCTGCTCCGCGCACGTTAAGTCTCATCGCAAGACTTTTGGCCACCATGCCGCAATACACTGATGCATACCAATGTTTGTCTAAATTTATTAACTTAGTATCAAAGCGTTTAAATGCTGTGCTGGCAGTTTCTGCAATTACCAAGTTATACAGGGCTTCGCCTCCAATCACACTGATTGCTTTAGCAACAGATTCTACTTGAGAAGGAAACCGAAACAGCGAGCTATTCGCCAGCCTTAGTACCTTCGCGGTAAGAGAGGGATCAGCACTTATAAGCTCGCCAATATCCTCGGCGCTGGAACGGGGATCGTCTAATGTTGAACGCAGGCGCACGCATATATCCGGTAACGTAAATGATTTCGCGGCATACGAAACATACTTATCTAACGACATCTAGAAACTCTCAGTCTACTTTTTACAAACTCAAGGCCGCTTATTCTGAACTTGGCGGATCATCAAACAGCGTGAACTGCCCAATTGATTCCCCCAGCTCTTTTTGCTGTTGCTTGCGAGCGCGCGTCAGCACCGCTTTTTTGCGCCGAGCACAGGCGCTGATTATTTTACGTTTAGTTGCATCATCAACCTTAAGCCAGTACAGGCGCTCGTCGCGACTTCGATAGCACCCTTTACAGAAACCCCTTGGACCTGACTCACACACACCAATGCATGGGCTTGGAATTTCAAAAAACTCCAGCTGTTGGGATTGTGATTTTTGTTCCGTCATGTCAGTGGCATAACCTTCAAAAGGTGAAACGAATACCACCTGGGCTGCATTTTCAAGCAAGCAACAGTGGCCACGTTTTAGCTTTATCAATATAAATTAAAACGCATACTCCACCATCTAGCCACTAGATATTAGCAGTAAGGCATTCCAATCATCTAAGCCACGCTGCTTTAAAACTAAGCAATTCGACTCGCAGGCCTTTTCGATACTACAAAGCATAGCACGAAATACTGCCTGTTGACTGCTATACCATGTTCGAAAGCCTGATGCGCTAGTCGATAAGTGTGTATTCGACAGTAGAAACCACGCGCACTTTCTTTATATGTGGATGATGACTGTCGCGACTAGAAATACTGAATTGCCCTTGGTTAGCGCGCTTAATTTTGCCCAAAGTACTTTTTGAATCTTTGGCAAATTTTTCCGCAACCTCTCTCGCATTGAGCGTAGCTTCTTCAATCATTTCCGGCTTTACTTCGTTTAAGCGCGTAAATACATAGTCGGGCTGAGCGCGGTAGCTTTGGTCTGATAATACAATACCAGTTTTAATTAACTCCCCAATTTGCTGCATAAGGGCTCGCACCTTTTCAACATCATTTGAAAAGACAGTAACGGTTTGAATGGCACTGTAGCGAAATGGCGCTTTTTCACTACTTCCGTATTGTTGCGCCAATTTGTCATTTATTTCAGGCTTTCCAATAGTAATGCTTTCTGCTGAAATGCCCTTCTCTTCTAAAAAGTTAGCCACCTGAAGGCTATTCTTTTCAATATGTTCATACAGTTGAGGTAAGTCATTGCCCGCGTCGACAAATTGAATAGGCCAAATAACCTGATCAGCGATGTATTCTCGCTCTGACAACCCTTTTACGGTTACTACTCTATCCCACGTTTGCATATCGTTCATGGCAGAAGACACCTGAACACCAAGCAAAGACACAGCAACCACCATGCCCATCGCCATTACTATCGCCGCACCTATTTTCATTCGAATCTCCATTCTTTCTGTTTTCACCAGTATACAAGCGAATATAAGCTTTTCGGTTTCAAAAAACGAGATAAAAGCTGACCAATGGTGGCAAAAAAAAGGCCACTCAAATGAGTGGCCTAAAAAGCCCTTTAAGAGGGCAACGCTTGGGTAGACGGGAGAGTTAACCTTTACGCTGTATCAGGTAATAAAAAACCGGAGTCAAGATAAGTCCAAATACGGTAACACCAATCATGCCTGAGAATACTGCCACACCCATGGCTTGACGCATTTCAGAGCCGGCACCGGTTGATACCGCCATTGGTAGCACACCCATAATAAAAGCAATGGATGTCATTAGTATTGGACGAAGACGTAAGCGACTTGCTTCTTTAATGGCTGAAAGCGCGTCCATCCCCTTGTCTTGTAGCTCTTTTGCAAACTCGACAATAAGAATAGCGTTCTTCGTTGCAAGGCCAACCAGTACAATCAAACCTATTTGGGTAAAAATATTGTTGTCGCCGCCATAAACTTGCACACCAATAAGCGCGCTCAGCAAGGTCATGGGAACAATCAATATGATTGCCAGTGGCAAACGCAGGCTTTCGTATTGTGCAGCCAGTACTAAGAACACCAAAAGCACAACTAATGGGAATACAAACGCCGATGCATTGCCCGCTAATATTTGCTGATAGGTGATCTCAGTCCACTCGTAAGTCATGCCAAGTGGTAACGTTTCAGCCAGAATTTCTTCAATAGCTGCCTTCGCCTGGTCAGAAGAATAGCCTGGCGCTGCTGCACCGTTTATTTCAGCGGTGACGTATCCGTTATAGTGCATAACACGGTCAGGGCCTGCACTGTGCTCAATATTCAAGAATGAGCCAAGCGGGATCATCTCACCTTGTGCATTACGCACTTTAAACTGCGTAATGTTCTCAATATCCTGACGGTATTGGGCATCAGCTTGTACATTTACTTGGTAAGTTCTACCGAACAAGTTGAAGTCGTTCACGTATAACGAACCTAAGTAGCCCTGCATGGTGGTAAACAAGGTATCGATGTTTACACCTTGGCTTACCGCTTTTTCACGGTCTACATCTACATCGAGCTGAGGTACAGCAACAGTGAAGCTAGTGAATGCATCGGTAAGCGCTGGGTGTGCCCACGCTTTGCCGATCACTTCTTGCGTTACACGCTCAAGTTCTTCAAAGCCTAGGTTCCCTCTGTCTTCGACCTGTAAACGGAAACCACCAATCGTGCCTAACCCCATTACTGGTGGCGGCGGGAATATTGCCACAAAGGCACCTTTTATAGACCCAAAGTTCTGGTTAAGCTGTGCAGCAATGGCGCCACCAGATAGATCAGGCGTCGTTCTTTTATCAAAGTCAGTCAGGGTTGCAAACAACACGCCTGAGCTTGGACTATTGGTAAACCCGTTAATATTCAAGCCAGGGAATGCAATTGCATCTTCAACACCAGGGTGTTCCATAGCAATACGAGACATTTCACGGATCACTTCTTCAGTTCTGTCTAAGCTTGCTGCATTAGGCAGTTGAGCAAAGGCGACCAGATACTGCTTATCTTGCGGAGGAACATAGCCTGTTGGTGTATTGGCAAACTGGAAGTAAGTGAGCCCTAGCAGACCCGCGTAAAGCACCATGATGATACTGCTCTTACGGATAAGCCCACCCACAGCACCAGTGTAGCGCTTTGAATTACGGTCAAAGAAACGGTTAAACGGTGAAAATACAAAGCGGCCAAACACTTTATCCATTAAACGGGTTAACCAGTCATTCGCTTTACCGTGAGGTTTCAACAGTAATGCAGATAACGCAGGGCTAAGCGTTAACGAGTTAATTGCAGAAATTACCGTAGAGATAGTAATTGTTAGGGCAAACTGCTTATAGAACTGCCCGGTAAGACCGCTCATGAAAGCAGTAGGTACGAATACCGCAGCAAGTACCAAGGTTGTGGCAATAATAGGACCGGTTACTTCTTTCATTGCCTGTACGGTGGCTTCAAACGGCGCTTTGCCTTCAGAAATATTACGCTCTACGTTTTCGACAACAACGATGGCGTCGTCTACTACAATACCGATTGCCAACACTAGACCAAACAGCGACAGTGCATTCAGCGAGAAGCCCATTAGCTGCATAAACGCGAACGTTCCCACAAGTGAAATAGGTACTGCAACGAGTGGAATAATAGACGCACGCCATGTTTGTAAGAACAGTACAACAACAAGTACAACTAACAATACAGCTTCAAGAAGTGTACTAATTACCGCTTCAATCGAACCGCGAACAAATACGGTAGGGTCGTAGGCAATTTCGTATTCAAGGCCTTCAGGGAACGCCTTAGACAGTTCCGCCATACGAGCGCGAACGTCATCTGAAATTTGGATTGCATTGGAGCCTGGTGCTTGGAAAACCGGCACCGCTGCCGCAGGGTTATTGTTAATAAGTGAACGCAGTGCATAAAACTCTGAACCTAGTTCGATACGCGCAACGTCTTTAAGACGGGTTATTTCACCATTCTCACCCGACTTAACAATAATATTTTCAAATTCGGCTTCATCTTTTAAACGGCCGCGCACATTGATAAGCAGCTGAAATTCGCTGGTACCCGTAGGCTGTGCACCTAGGCTACCTGCCGCCGCTTGCTGGTTTTGGTCGGCAATAGCGGCTGCCACATCGCCAGGGTTTAACTGGAGCGCTGCCAGTTTGTTAGGGTCTAACCACACTCGCATGCTGAATTCACCAGCACCGAACAGGCGCACTTGCCCAACGCCATTGATTCGCGCTAGCTCGTCTTTAACAAACTGATCTGCATAGTTTGAAAGATAAAGCATGTCATAACGATTATCCGGCGACGTCAGGTGCACAACCATGGTTAAATCTGGTGACGATTTTTCAGTTACCACACCTAAGCGCTGCACTTCTTGAGGTAAACGCGGTGTCGCGCGATTTACACGGTTTTGTACCAGCGTTGTGGCTTCATCTGGATCCGTACCAATGGCAAACGTAATTGTTAGCGTCATACGGCCATCACTGGTTGCCTGTGATGACATATACAGCATGTTTTCAACACCGTTAATTTCTTGCTCTAGCGGCGTTGCAACTGTTTCGGCGATAACTTCTGGGTTTGCACCGGGATAATTCGCAGTTACCACCACGGTAGGCGGCACTACTTCTGGGTATTCAGTGATAGGTAGTTGCCAGACAGCAATTGCACCACCTATAAAAATAAGTAGGGAAAGCACGCCCGCAAAAATCGGGCGGCTAATGAAAAACTGCGAAATGTTCATTACTTAAGACCTGCTGTTGCTGTACCTGTGGCAAATGAACCACCAGATAAAACATCCTCATACTGCGCCAAGTTTTGGGTTACTTGTGTTGCATTATCAACACGTGACTGCCAGCTAGATAAGTTTGCCAAAGCATCTTCATCACCCATAGGCACTTCGTTAGCGGCTACTTGGGCACCAGGGCGAACGCGCTGTAAGCCATCAACCACAATGGTGTCGTTTACATTCAAGCCGCTTGTGATGATGCGCATGCTACCCACTTTGTCGCCTAGCTTAACCGCACGGTATTCCACTTTACTTTCGTCGTTTACAACCAGTACAAACTTATTATTAAGATCTGTGCCGATAGCTTTTTCTTTAATAAGAATGCCCTGTTCATCGGTGTCACCTGCCAATTTTAAGTGTGCAAATAATCCCGGAATTAAGCGACCTTCTTCATTATTGAATACGGCGCGAACGCGAAGTGTGCCGGTGCTACCGTTAACCTGGTTGTCGATAAAATCAATTTGACCCCAGTGGTTATAATCAGACTCGTTAGCAAGGCGCATCGCTACTGGCTGCTCGCTCACTGCTGTTGAAGCCGCTGATTTATCGGTTAGATAGTTTAGGTATGTCTGCTCATCAATATCGAAATACGCATATAAACGGTCGGTCGATACGATACGAGTCAACTCTGTTTGTCCTGCGGTAACAAAGTTACCTTCAGTGATGTTTGCGCGAGAAATACGTCCAGAAATAGGTGCTTCAACACGAGCAAAACCACGGTTTAGGCGCGCTACTTCAAGTGCGGCTTGCGTTTGGTTTAAGCTAGCAAGCGCTTGGTTTTTCTCAGCTAAACGGGCATCAAGAACTTCTTCAGAAACCGCCTGGGTTTTACGAAGTTTAAAAGCACGGCTATAGTTTTGCTCAGCCAACTGAACGCGACTTTTGGCTTCTTCAAGCTGTGCAGTCAATCGATCAACTTCTGCTTTAAACGTGCGGTTATCAATCAAGAATAAGGTTTGCCCTTGTTCGACATATTCGCCTTCGTCAAATGCAACAAAATCAATATAGCCCGACACGCGAGGGCGAAGCGCAACAATTTGCGGAGACTCTAGACGACCTGTAAAATTATCCCACTCGGTTAAACGCTGAGACACTACCGTTGCCACATCAACAGGAACACCAGCATTTGCGCCAGCGCTCATTGATTGACTTGGATCCTGCTCGTCACCACCGCATGCAGCGACAAGCGCAGTTAGGCTTACTATTGCCAATAAACGGGTAAAAGTTTTCATTGCAAGATTCTCTTAAAAATTAAACTAAAGTTTGATGCCGTGCATTATGCATCGCCACCAACAATAAAAATAATTATCTTTTTATATGCAACACATCATATGATGTTATATATTGAAGATCGGGCTGACAGAGACAACTGCTTTTAAAGATTTAGAAGAATGGTTCCGCAGAGAAAATGAGAATAACCGTATAAAAAGCGAGAACTTAGGGAAATCAACGGTTACAGCGATATAGCGTACCATTGTCGCTCGTCGCATTCATTTGGTAAATAAATGCTTTTAGCTATAACCTATAACTAAACTATGTCAGTTAAATTACATAGCCAAAAACGAAGTAAACGGCAGCTTTTTTCATTGTTCAATAGATGAAAGTAGATTGTCCGCAATAGACACCGGAGACAACCATGCGTCCACATGATTTAAATTTATTGATGATTTTTGATGCCATCATGACCGAGGGTGCAATTACCCGCGCAGCTGACAGGCTGTCGATGACGCAACCTGCGGTATCTAACGCACTTTCTCGTATGCGCACAGCTTGGAAAGATGAACTGTTCGTTAAAGACGGCCGTGGTATTCAGCCTACCTCATTTGCTAAAAATTTATGGAGTCAGATTCAGGGCCCTTTAGGCGAACTCGAAGTCGCCGTTAACCCAACTGACTTTAACCCTGCAACAGCTAAGCGTACCTTTCGTATAGCTGCAACTGACAGCATCGTTTCTATGGTGTGGGGGCCGCTACGCAAAGTGATTGAGAATGAAGCGCCAGGTATTAACATCCATGCCATTCCTAATTACGACATGGAAACCGATAAAATACTCAAGGACGCTGAAGCAGAGCTCACTTTCTCTAAATATCAGAAGCCTGGCTCTGTTATTCATGCCGAACATGTTCTCGACCCAAGCTGGGTTGTGGTAATGCGCCCCGATCATCCATTAGCAAAATCTCAATTGACTTTAGAAGACTTTGTCGCGGCTGATCATCTTCTGGTTTCTGTTACAGGCGATGTGACTGGCCCTACAGATCAGGTGCTGGCGAATTTAGGCCTTAAACGCCGCGTGGCAATGTCAGTAAACCAGTTTTATAACGCTACACCGTTACTAAAAGAGAGCAACCTTATTTGTGTAGCACCGTCTTTGGTAATGGAAAAAGAAATTTTCTCAGGGGAACTGGCGGTATTTGAAACGCCAATAGAAATTGTCAGCTCTCCGCTATCTGTGATGTGGCACAAACGTCAGGATCAAGACGCGGGTTTACAGTGGCTTAGAGGACTCGTAGTTAGATTTATTCGCGAGCGTGTACAACGTCATGAAATGCTGCTCTCTCAATGCTGTAGAAAAGCCTATTGCGCCGAAACGGTTAAGCGCTTTATGGACCAGCGCAATATGGACTGCGAAGAATTTACGCCAGCGCATTTGAAAACGCCAAGCAATGATGAAATGGACGAAAGACGCGACACAGTAGTGGTTGGAAAAGAAACGGCTTAATACTAGCCTGCTTAGTTAACTACCCACTCGGCGAGACTTAACATGTTCGTCATCGCGTTGTGTTATCGCAGGTAAAGTGGTTCTAAAACATTCAAAGCCCTAATAAAAAAACCGCTCAATGAAGTGACCCCCATTAGTTGGACATTCCAATTATTGGGGGTCTTTTTATGTCAAAACACAATAGAGCGTTTAAAAT
>NZ_CAMZMZ010000058.1:0-14403 GCF_947311905.1 Alteromonas sp. CyTr2
GGAGCGGGAAACGAGATTCGAACTCGCGACCCCGACCTTGGCAAGGTCGTGCTCTACCAACTGAGCTATTCCCGCATGTCTTAATCGACCATTTCGTTTGGTTGATGTCCTCTCGAAATGTGGGGTGCATTCTACCTACCCATTCAAAACTGTCAACACAAAAAAGCGTTTAAATTGAGATAAATGCGGTTTTTTATGATCGTTTGCTATTTTTTTATTCACTTTGATTAATGTACGTTCAATTTCACTTTACTGCGCCACTTCGAAGGTGTGGCCAGGCCGCTTTTGTATAAACAAACATTGACCAAATTGACAGCACTGCTGAGAAATATAAAAGAATATAACCTAAAGAAACCCAATAAATAGTTATGCCCATGAAGGTTTCTAATCCCGACAACAAGCCAATTAAGGCTAACATTTGCGCAGTGGTTTTTGCTTTACCTATAAAAGACACTTTAACCGCATCCCTTACACCATTCGAACCCATCCATTCACGTAACGCCGACACATAAATTTCACGAACCAATAGCGCAATAGATGGCAACGTGATCCACAGGTTTGCATAACTATGAGTAATCATAAGAAGAGCAGCGCCCACAATGAGCTTGTCTGCTACAGGATCTAAGAATGCACCAAAGGGTGTAGACTGCTGTAGTTTTCTTGCTAGATAGCCGTCAAACCAGTCCGTTATTGCCGCAAGCCAAAAAATAAATGCGCCTGCCTCGTGCGCCCAGCGCCAATCAAGAAAATAAACAACTACAAATACAGGAATAAGGATTACTCGGAATAAAGTAATACAGTTTGGAACAGTCCACATAAAAAGTACGTCTCGGTGTTATGCCTCTATGGGCGTTTTAGCGCGGTAGCGTATAAGCTCTGCATCTTTCATTTTTGTAACACATTACCTTAATTTGTAATGCATTGCTTGTTACTCATTCATTTATTGATGAAGGTGGTCGTAAATAGTTTCCGCCAGTTCAGGGCTTATACCAGGTACATTTGAAATTTCATCTTTGCTGGCTTTCTTAAGACCCTGCAATCCCCCCATGAATTTAAGCAGTGTTTGTCTGCGTTTAGCACCAATACCAGGTATGCTTTCCAAACTCGATGTGGTTTTAACTTTCTGGCGTCGGTTGCGGTGCCCAGTAATGGCAAATCGGTGAGATTCATCGCGAATATGCTGAATTAGGTGAAGCCCTGGCGAATGGCTGTCCATCGGCAGAACCTGATGGCTACCTGCCAGTATTAGTGTTTCTAAGCCAGGCTTACGGGTGGTGCCTTTTGCCACGCCTAACAGCATAGGCTTTTTATCATGGGGCCAATCTTCAAAAAACGCTTCTGCTTGGGCAAGCTGTCCTTTACCACCGTCTATTAATAGAAGGTCAGGTATTTTTTGCACTTCTTTCACTGACTTGTAGCGACGTTTTAACGCCTGTGCCATGGCCGCGTAGTCATCACCTGGGGTAATGCCTTCTATATTGTATCGGCGATAGTCACTTTTGTGCGGACCTTCACGATTAAATACTACGCACGAAGCCACCGTTTGCTGGCCAGACGTGTGTGATATATCAAAACACTCCATGCGTTGAATAGGCGTATCAACTTCCAGTGCCGCTTCTAAGTCGAGATAGCGTGCAAACACAGACTTTTGCTGACTGTATTGAGCATCTAACGCAGTTTGCGCATTTGACTGCGCGAGCTGCAGGTACTTGCGTTTCTCTTCCCTCGCCCCTTTAAAGAACTGAACCTTGTGCCCAGCTTCACTGGCTAGTACACCTGCTATAGCGTCTTCGTCAGTTAATGTATTGCTAAGTACTATCTGCTTGGGAATAACTTTGTTACCCGCCAGATAGAACTGTAGGAAGAAAGATTCAAATACTTCTTGTTCATCGGCAGTGTTGGGTACTTTGGGAAAATAGGCCTTGCTGCCTAACAACTGCCCTTCACGAATAAACATTACCTGAATACACGCCATATTGCCTTTAAACGCAAACCCAAACACATCCATTTCGTCTTGAGTACCGGCAACCCACTGTCGTTCTTGAACTTTTCTTAGTGCATTAATCTGATCGCGGTAACGGGCAGCAGCTTCAAAGTTGAGTGCCTCGCTGGCTGCTTCCATCTTTTCCACCAGCCCACCAATGACCTGCTGATTTTTACCTTTCAAGAACAAGCGTGCAAAATTGACCTGCTCTTTATATTCTTCATCGCTCACATAGCCTTCTACACACGGCGCACTGCAGCGCTGCATCTGATACTGAAGACAAGGTCTGCTGCGTGCTCGGTAATAGCTATCTTCGCACTGACGTACGGGGAAGATTCGCTGCATTGAACGCAAGCTTTCTCGCACCGACCACGCACTGGGGTATGGGCCAAAGTATTCGCCCTTTTTCTTTTGAGGGCCGCGATGGAAAGAAAGCCTTGGATGTTCGTGGTCGGATAAGAAGATAAAGGGATAAGACTTGTCGTCACGCATGACCACGTTGTAACGCGGTTTGTATTTCTTGATGAAGTTGTTCTCAAGCAAGAACGCTTCGGTTTCGCTGTTTACAACCGTGACATCCATGTTCGCAATCTGACTAACTAGCGAACGCGTTTTGGCGTTATCAAGATTACTACGAAAATAGCTTGATACACGCTTTTTAAGGTTTTTGGCTTTTCCTACGTAAATAACCTCTTCCTGACTATTGTACATGCGGTACACGCCAGGTTGAGAGGTTAGATTCTTAAGAAATGCTGCTGAATCAAATGCAGACATAATCACTTTGACGTTGCGCGTCTAGTGACGCTTAAAAGGTGTTAGGATTGATAAGCTTATGACGATAGGCCAAGTGCGTTAGCTCTACATCAGAATTTACGCCTAACTTTTGAAACATTCGGTAACGGTAAGTATTAACCGTTTTTGAGTTAATACTGAGTTCTCGGGCTATATCCGGCACTTTGTGACCTTCGGTTAATCGCATTGCTATTGTAAGTTCTCTACTCGATAGCTCGTCAAACGGATTATCCGAACTAGGCAATAACTTACCGATGGCGATGCTATTGGCCACTTCTTGATCAACGTACTTTTGTCCTGCCGCAACTTTATGGATAGCGCGTATTACTTCGTCTGGCTCTGCATCTTTTGTCAGAAAACCGTATGCGCCTGCGTCCATAACTTGCATTGGAATAGGACTTTCCTTGTGCATTGAAACACAAATAACACGCGTATTTTCAGACATACGAACAATTTTCTTTGTCGCCTCCAGTCCACCAATACCGGGCATATTCACGTCCATGAGTACCACATCTGGCGCGTTTTTTCGGCACAAAAGTACCGCGTCTTCACCGTTCTTCGCTTCTGCGAGAATAGTAAAATCGTCTACGTCTTCCAGAATCCGGCGTATCCCTGTTCTGACCAAATCATGGTCATCTGCTAGGATTATTTTTATCACTCTAGTATCTCACTGACTTCAGTTTTACATACAACTGGAATAAAGACTGATAATGCTCATTAATGAGAAGTATTACCAGCCTTTAACCTTATCCAAGTCATCATACCACGAGATAAGAATTCGTGAAGTAGAGATACACAATTTGAAACTAAATTATTGATCTAGATTACTTTTAGGCAGCTATTTAGGTAATTCAAACCACAAGGCCACACTTTCCTCTGAGGCTTTCAGACGAATGATGTCTTGCTCGTAAATACCCAAAGCATCGCCTGCCTCTATTTCAACTGCATTCGTTTCACTGTCTACCACAGCCTGTACATTACCGCTAATCATATGAAGGTAACCCTTTTGGTCTTCAGTGCCATGCTCCCATGTTTCGCCAGCTTTCAAAGTTAAACGGCTGATTGCCGCATTTTGCTTAATGCGTAATGACCCTTCCCTACCGTTATCACTTACTAATAATTCAAGCTTTGAATCATGGTTGTTTCCACCCGCCTGTGTGCCAAAGGTTTTTTGCGCATAGCTGGGCGTACCGCCTTTTTCATTGGGCACAATCCAAATTTGCAGAAAGTTAACAGGCTCTTCAGTAGAAGGGTTAAACTCAGAATGCATAATACCCTTACCTGCACTCATTACTTGCACGTCACCCGCTGGCACTACGTACTCATTACCGGTATTATCCTTGTGCTTTAAAGCACCGCTCACAACATATGAAATTATCTCCATATCTCTGTGACCATGGGTTTCAAAACCTCTGCCGGCCTGAACAACATCGTCATTGATAACCCGTAGCGCTGAAAACCCCATATGTTTTGCGTCATAATAATGTCCAAACGAAAAGCTATGTTGGCTTTTTAGCCAGCCAAAGTTCACTTTTCCTCTTTCATTCGCTTCTCTCAAATACATCATCTTGCATTCCTTATAACCGTAAGCCGCCACTGACTCTTCTGCCCAACAGGAGTAACGCTGGGCGATAGAACATGTGTTAAGGGCTAATTATTTAATAAGGCCATTTTAATCCTCTTTAATAGAAATAAAATGTCATATATTTGAGCTTATTATTCTAATATTTAGAATTAAATTAACTGTCGGTCAACAGATGCGGGTTAAGCTACGCTAAGAAATAAAGCACAGTCTTTGCAGCGCGGTTTCTACAACCGCAGGGTGACAGGCTATATTTAGCCTAATATGGTGCGGAGAACCAAAGGTCGCACCGTCGTTACCTATCACGCCGCGCTCAATGCATCCTTCAACAGTGGTCACGGGTGAATATTTGAGAGGTTGACGAGAAGCGTCACCTAAAGGAGCTTCATCCACAGAAGCGATACTGTTCGGCTGTGTTAAATGCGAAGGGAACGTTGAAAGGTCTAGCCACAAGAAATAACCAGCGCTGCCCATTGTATAATTAACAGATAAACCATAGTGCTCAAAGAAGCACACAACAAGCTTTCGGTTGAAGCTCAACGCACTTTTTACGCTGTCTAACCACGTACTTCCCTTCTCATAGGCGGCAATCAACGCAACTTTTCCTAGGTTACTTGCGTTAAGGTGCCTGCTATTAATAGCTTGGGCAAACGTCTCTCTGATCGTTTTATCCTTAATGACCGCATACGATGCACCTGGAATACTCGCTAAGTTAAACGCCTTGGATACGCTATTGATGTGGATAATGCGTGGCAGTTGATGAGCATGGGTGTTACCACCGTTTTGACTTTCTTGGCGCCTTTCGCTCTTATTGCTTACCTCTGCACCAAACATGGGGATTAGCGTTGGTTCATTTGACGAGTTAAATGCAAACTCGCTGTGCACCTCATCAGTGATCATTAAAATATCGTTCTTGGCGCAGAAACTCATAATAACACGCTGCTCTTCTGCACTTAACACTGTACCTGTAGGGTTATTAGGATGGCAAATCACGAATGCAGCCGCAGCACTATCGAAGGTTGAAGTATCTATAGTTGCGTTAGAACCTTCGACGTCTTCCTGACGACTCTTGTCGCTATCCTTTGTCGCGGCAACTTCAGAAAGCTTAGTCTGAATTTGACGCGTGTTTTGAATGACTGGAATAGATACTGGCGTTAAGCCGTTATTATGAATAGTCTCTGTTAAAGGGGAATAGGTTGGTGTTAAAACCATGACTTTTTGACCAGGTTGGCAAAAAGTGTGAAGCGCAACGTCTATTGCTCCTATTGCGCTCGCAACATCCACAACATCGCCACTTTCTACTTTAAAGCGACTACTTTTTTGCGTGGTACGCTCAAAACGTTTTGCTACCGCGTCACCGATATCAAGGGACTGATATCCATAAGTAGAGCGAAGGTTTTGTGTAATCGCGCTGAGAATTTCATCACAAGGCGGGATGTCCATATCCGCTATCCACATTGGAATAGGGTCTTGCTGAGACGCGACAACGTTCGCTTGAGATGAAGACGCGCCCTGAAAGCGGCGAAATATCGCTGAATATTTAAGACGGGTTTGATCGAGTTTCAGGTGAGAAGGTGCCTGCCATACATCCTTGTAAGGCATAAACTCGCTTTGCATAGCGTTGAACACGGGGAGATGGCTTAGCGCGTTGCTCACCTTCACATTATCCTATCTATATAGCCTTACGCATTTACTATTGGCTAAAGGCCTTCTGAATTCTATTATATTTATAAGCGCGAAACACGCGTACCGCGCTCACTTTATGCTACACACACACTTTAATAGACACCGTGTTATTCTATCTTTTCAAACACGTTAAATTCAGAAAGCGTATGTTGGTATTTCCGCTTTGTTTCTCGAATGACAAATGGAATGTCTTTAGGTTCAGCAATTCGTTTAAAGCTCTGACCTAATGCATCTTCAAGCGCCTGAGTAGAACTAAGCGTTTCACCATTTTCATCTTTATAGCCGCCCAACCATTCACTTCTTTCGGTATACTCTTCCAACCATGTAAAGGGGCTGGCGACAACGAGCAATCCACCTTTATTTAGCCGCGTGGCCATGTCCGTTAATACCTTTCTTGGACTATACACTCTATCAATAAGGTTGCCTAAGAAGATCAAGTCGTAGCCTGTGAATTGCGGCTTCAAATTACACGCATCACCTTGTGCGAAAGCAACGTTGTCTACACTGTCATCTAAACCGAGCGCAGAGAGCTTACGCGCCTTAAACGACGTAAGTTCACCTTCTTCTATAAGGTTATAGCGTATTTCACCACGCTCTTGCATCTCAAACGCTGTTTTTATAAAGCGTGCAGAAAAATCGATGCCATCGACATGATCGAAGTATTTTGCAAGTTCAAAGGTAGACCGACCAACGGCACACCCCAAATCTAACGCTTTAGCGTGTTGACGCCCTTGCATAGCGTCAATACAAAACTGCGCACTGGCTTTAGCAAAATTAGGGACGCCGTAGTACTCGTCGCCGTAATGGAATTCACTGTACTGCGAAACCTGTGTATCACTTTCATAATCAAAATCGTTCACTGCTATAACTCGCTTTCCTTGAACATACCGAAACCCCGCGTGCTGAAAGAAGTGGCGCCTAAAAGCGTAACGACTATCTTTCATTGCTTCGTTACCTGTAGATACCCAACTACCGCCTTTAATGAGGTTATGCTTATTGTCGAATGTTGGTGTTGTAAAGTCGTCATATAGAGGATGAACGATAAAGCCCTCAAACGGATAGATGGGTGTTTCTGTCCATTGCCATACGTTGCCAACAACATCATAAAATTCGCCGGACTTATTAACATTAACAGGTTCACTCGACGCATACTTTTGCAGCGCTATGTTGAACCCTTCGCTGTATACGGTTTGTGTTACACCAGCCTGCTGTCGTAACGCTTGCCATTCATTTTCAGTCGGCAGACGAATAAGATCACCCGTTTTTTCACTCAAGTAGTTACAAAACGCTTTCGCTTCATGATAATTCACATCCACAGGCCAATCTAAAGGTAGTGGATGCTCTTCAAGCATGTTGCGATATAAATAATCATCACCCTTTTTAATCCAAAATACAGGATACTGAGCTTTAGTGTATTCACGCCACTTATTGCCTTCAGCCTCCCAGTATTTTGCGTTGTTATAGCCGCCGTCTTGCACAAACGATAAATACTCACCATTACTTACAAGAAATTTAGACGCACTAAACTCGCTAACGGATTCTTGCTGAGAACCATATTCATTGTCCCAGCCGTAATAAGCACTGTCCCACGCTTTGTCATTTATGACTTTCTGTGCCGGAACGGTCATTAAAACATTAGCCTCTAACGCTTCAGCATTAGTTTGCATAGTGCCACATGCAGGCCATACTGGGCTGGGGCGTACCGATGCAATGGGTAGCTGTCTGATTAGAACAGATGAGGTTTCTAAATGAATACGTTCATGCTCTATTCCCATAACAACGGGCCACATTGGACTTTCCCAGTCAATAGGCATGCTGAAAGACATGGTATCTATTAAATCGCATACCAATGTGCGCACTTGATTACGATATTGACGCACCTCTTCCACCTTCGGCCAGTCGTAATTTTCATCGTTAAGATCATCCCAACTCATTTCATCAACACCAATGGCAAATAGCGATTCAAATTTTGGGTTAATGCGCTCGTTTATTGCCTTAGACAGTACTAATTTATTGATAAAGAAAGTAGCAGTATGACCAAAATAGAAAATTAACGGATGGCGCAACTTTTCAGGTCGTTGATAAAATACGTCATCATTGGCAAGACAAGAGAAAAGCGATTCGTAGGTATCAAAGGAATCGAGGAAATAAGCCTTTATTTCCTGTCTTTTTTGCTCAACTGTTCCGTCCCGTAAATTAAGTGTGGGCATTGCCTGCATAATGTCCTCTCGATTTTTGTTATTACTACCAACTGCGTAGGACCAGCGCCATAAAAATAAAAGAAGAGCGCTTTAAATTGCCGTAATGATTTCAGTTGATTGCTAACCCTTTATGTATACCAAGCTTTTATGAATAAAGCGCGACATAACTAGGTTTTTATGGAATGTCCTGTAATTACAAGATACAGACAGGATGAGATCAGAAAATATTTCACAACAAACTTATGCCTGCGATGATGCTGTGAAACACCGTTTAACTTAAAGCTCGTGATCATAAAAAGCATGGAGATACCGTTGGTTATCATGTTACGTTTACCTAGCTTACTAAATGCCCGATTCAACGTTGGCTAATTAAGCTGCGTCGGTAAACAGCATACTTATACGTTTATACCTTCACACCTTCAGAAACGAAAAAGGATTTTTCTTAACATGAAATCAGTAATTTACATAGCAGTAACGCTGCTCTCGTTGTACGGTTCACCCGCGACTGCAGCTGACGACTATACTAATGCGCTTCTCAATGAAGCCGTTCGCAAAGGCAATAAGAGTACCCCTTTAATTGTAAACCCAACACTCACTATGGAGCGCCTATCAACCAGTGACGGAGAGATCACTTATCACTATCGCTCTATGACGTTGACTCAAAACAAAGGCGTTAATCAATTTGTAGAGGAACAACAAAAGAAGCTCTATCCGTATGTGTGCACTTCACCCTCGCAAGAAATTTTTAGGCGACATGGAATTACAGTTAATTATTTGTACAACGATAAGAATAATGATTTTTATGCGGTGATAAGTATCGACACTACAACGTGTAACGAGGTTGGTTGAAGACGTTCTAGCAGCACGTTTTTATTTGACCCATAAAAAAACCCGCAACTAAGTGCGGGTTTTTCGTATTTGGCGGAGAGTGAGGGATTCGAACCCCCGGTGGGTTTGACCCCACGTCTGATTTCAAGTCAGGTGCATTAAACCGGGCTCTGCCAACTCTCCTGAAGTGACGCTTATCTTAATGATTTACGTGACGCTGTAAAGCACTAATTTCAATTAAATCAATCAACTGGTGAAATATTCACCTTTTCGCAAGAATAATAACCATCTTGGTAGAAAATGACCTGCGTTCTCATTATTTAAAAACACTATTAGCGTTAACCTACTATAAATGCACGTAAAACTTAAAACGACGTTTTTTAAAAGCGATTGAAGTTCTCACTCAAAAATTCTCATTAGGTATTCCATGCACGTCGACAGTTCATGATGCCAAAATGATAATGTTCGTTTAGCTTTGAACAATATAGTTTTGCATAGGTTTCACTCTTGGCTATAGCCATATACTAAAGCGCGTAAATTTAGCCCATAAAAAAACCCGCAACAATGTGCGGGTTTTTCGTATTTGGCGGAGAGTGAGGGATTCGAACCCCCGGTGGGTTTGACCCCACGTCTGATTTCAAGTCAGGTGCATTAAACCGGGCTCTGCCAACTCTCCTGAAGTGCTGCGTATCTTAATGATTTATGTGGGACTGTAAAGCACTAATTTTAACATTTTTACTCAAACGACCAATTGATAATCAAAGTGTTCAAAATTTAATTGCTCTCGTTTAACGCAGCCGGTATCCAATCAGGTGTTGCACTGACGCGGCAATGTGAAGCACTGGTCAATCACACCACATAAACATGCTTGCAGGTTTGGTTAGAAGCGTTAAAGACAGAGCTTTATCAGCTGCTCTATTATTAACACCATAACAAACATGGAGAGGGAGAAGGTGCTCTTCTCTAGGATGAGCGTATCGCGCATCCGGCGCGCTGTACCATTCAACAAGACGAGCTTTGCGTTCATTCTCGCTGTAGGCACTGGTCTGCATAGTTGTCTGAAGCCAGTTATTAAAGCGCGTTGCTTTTCGCAATGCCTCATCGGAGCTATCAAAAAAGCCCTGCATATTGTGAAAAGAAGACCCCGAGCCCAATACTAAAATATTCACTTCGTTCTTTGCTTCACTATTTACAGGCTCTACCCCGAGTTCAACAGCTTTCCTAATTGCTTCCCCCAATAGCACATGCTTTTTAGAATCCAAATCAGACGTAATGGATAGTTGAATACAGGGTACATCGGCACTGGGATACATAATACTTAGGGGAATGAACATTCCATGATCGAAACCACGTGCCCTATCCTCCCGTACAGCAATGCCTTGTTCTGCTAAACGCTCTAGTAATATAGTTGCAAGTGCTACTTCTCCTTTGGCCGAATATTCAAGGGAATACGCCTCTTTAGGGAAGCCATAATAGTCATAAATCAAGGAAGGTTCTGGGTGAGTAGTTACACAGACTTCAGTATCTTCCCAATGGGCACTAATCACTATGACTGCATCAGGTTTGGGTAAATCTGTTGATAATGCTTTGAGCGCTTCAATCATTTCAATGTGATAGGCAGGCATTCTCGCCTCTCCTACTGACTGCATTTCAAGAAGTGGAAGCGGCCCTCCACCATGAGAAATATAAGCGGTGTTAATTCTCACAGACGGGCGAGTTTGCGTTCGCTGTTGCATAAAACCATACCTTGTTAGATGTAGAGAATACCATTCCTGCATTCCCACGCTTCGCTAGGAAACTTGCCAGCGTCTTATGAGTGGGCAATTATCTATGCGGATTGATATAAGGGCTCCATAGCCATTGAAACCGGCGCATTTGGGCCGGTTTCGTTAGTCGTCGAATCTCACAACCGCTATTTATTAAGCTTGTGACTAATAAGAGAGTCGATTGAAAGTTTACCGCCACCTTGAATAGCTAGCGCACCTGTTGCAGCAAGTAACGTTAGTGCAAACTCGTAACCGTTGTTAGTCATAAATAAACCGTTTGCTGCATGTACACTAAAAATCGCAATCACCATTGTGAATGCACTTACTAAAGCGGCTGGGCGTGTTAGAAAACCTATAATAAGCGCTAGCCCGCCAAAAAACTCAGCGCTGCCGGCCAGCAATGCCATTAAAAAGCCTGGCGCTAAACCAATGCTTTCCATCCACTGACCTGTGCCTTCTAATCCATAACCACCAAACCAAGCAAAAAGCTTTTGTGCGCCGTGTGCGGTAAGAATAATGCCCACAGGCACACGTAAAACCAAACTAGAAATACTGCTGTTAGAAGTAAAAATGTTTTTCAGAAATTGCTTGTTCATTGTTGAATCCTCAAAGTCTCTCGTAATTGAAAGTGTCATATCTAAAAAGTGATGAACGCTCCGCCTGACTTCATTGAGTTGGCACAGCGCTAACCTGATGCAAATAGAATAGTTACCAACACCTATTGAATAAAGCGGTTAAATATTGAATGATTACCAACAATTTGTTGTTTATTGAGACGAATGGCTAAACGATGGATAAATTATCGCTACTGAAAACCTTCTGCGTTGTTGCGAATGAAGGCAGTTTTACAAAAGCTGCAGAAAAGCTAGACACGTCAAATCAACTCGTAAGCAAGTATGTTGCCGAATTAGAGAAGCAACTTGATACGCGTTTATTCAATCGCACTACAAGAAAAATTCACCTAACCGAGGCTGGTCAACAGTGTTTGCAACATGCAAATCATATTCTTGAAAGCGTAACCGATATGGAAAGTCAGCTTGGGTTGCTCAATACAGAAGCAAAGGGAGTTCTGCACGTAAGTGCCCCTGTCTCTTTCTCAACATTACATTTAGCGAGTGCACTCAGTGCGTTTCAACAAGCACACCCTCACGTATCGATAAACTTGCAGCTAAACGATAGAAAGATTGATGTGATAGACGAAGGCTTTGATGTAGCAATACGTGCAGGTCACCTAGCTAACTCGTCGCTGGTGGCCAAGAAAATCACAACGATAAAGCTGGCCCTGTGCGCTTCACCAGCCTACCTGGAAAAATATGGCACACCGCAACATCCAGCCGAATTAAAACCAGAACACTATCTTGAGTACTCCTACGTCAACTATGATAACGATAAATCAGTGCTTATTGCGGCGCTTAAAGCAAATGCCCAGACTGTGACGCCCAAGCTAACCGCGAATAATGGAGAAGTCCTAACCAATGTAGCAAAGCAGGGTGAAGGTTATGTACTTCAACCTACCTTCATTGCCGGTGAAGCGCTCAAAAACGGGGAACTCGTGTCCATACTGGACGATTTCGTACCGCAAGCTATCTCTTTGTATGCGGTCTATCCTCATCGTAAGCTCATTTCTAATAAGCTAAGGGTTTTCATTGACTTTTTATCAAGCTATTTTGAAAGTACGCCCTACTGGGACAAGTAAATTGCGGTACGCGTAACGCTTAATTTATGTGGTAAAAACGTAACTTCAGTGGATGAGAGATATCAGCTTAATAAATTAAATAAAAACGGCGTGGAGAAACACCTCCGACGCCGTTCGCGTAATAGCCTATCTGGTTTCAGTGACTTTAACTTTAAAAGAGTAACCTTACCCTAAAGCCCTCATCACATTCTGAAGGTTTCCATAATCGCGGGCACCCCCGGGAACATACCAATTAGTGCCATAACGGTACATAGCACCAAAAACGTAATTCCTGGAATTAGCCAACGCCCTGCTTTGCCGAGTTCTCCAGCTCTATCTTTACACCCAACGAGCCCCAAATTATCCAAAAGCATGGTAAAAGACCATCCGAATACTGGATTAACTAATACAGAGGAGATCACCACCAATGCGGCAGATTGCGTCGTTTTACCTTCACGGGTCATTTGCATACCGGCTTCCATTAGCGGAAGAAAGACCCCAACAATAAGCGCTACGCAAAGCACTGGCGGCCAAATTGCTAGATCCATGGGGTAACCCCAAAGTGCCGCTACAACGCATAAAAAGCCAGTAACTAATGCACCACCGGGTATGGGTCTGCGCGCGATTGAAGCCGGAATAATGTAGGTCCCCCACGAAGATGAGATATTCCCCCCTCCCAGTAGGCTTCCCACTGCCTGACGACTAGATGCAGCAATCATGGTGTCATCTATATTCATGTGCGCTCGCTCACTTTTTTTAGGGTAGCTAAGCTTTTGAAAGACTTGATGACCTAAGAAATCTGGCGACCACATAGACACAGCCAGCACAGCAAAAGGCAGCACAGCAATGAAATGTGACCAGTCTGGCAGACCTAGTTTCCAACCTGTGTCTTCCCCCCACCAATAAGCAGGGTTCAAGTTAGGCATACCCGGCGACGTTGTGAACTCAAATGGCGCACCGAAGGAAAACGCAATGACCGCCGCCATCACCGCACCAAGCGGAATGGCTAGCCAGCGCTTTTGAATATGCTCTAGCCATGCATACATTAAAATAGTGGCAATGATCACCACGAAGGCTAAGTAAGCCATATCGAAGCTTTCTGCCCACGCAAAGAGTTTCTTCACCTGGCCTGTAATGCCAATAAACCCTAAGTACAACAGCAGCCCACCGCATACACCGTTACTGGTTAGCCTAGCAAGCACACTGCCGCCCTTCGTTATTCCTAGAATAAAACCAAATAGCCCAATGAGCAGGCCGAGCGCCATGGGATGGCCGCCAGATGCAACAATAAGGGGTACCAAGGGCAGTAAGGGGCCGTGTGTACCTGCTAAATTAGCTGACGGGTTTAGGAAACCGGAAATCAGAACAACGAACAAGACTGCTGCAATGAGTAATTCAAAGCGCACGTTTTCAATAACAAACTCAGGAGATAGCCCTAGCGGTGCTGCGAATGCACCTACTACGGCGGCAACCATAACGATTTTTCCTATGGTCGCCGCCATGCCTGGCACGAAGTCTTCCCACTCAACGCGGTAGTCTTTACCAGGCAGGTTCAACCGCCAACGTTTTGGAGAAAGTATTTGAAGTTCGTGATTTAAATATTCGTCTCTTGATTTAAAACTACTGCTCGGTTTGTGAAGATTTTGATAAGAAGAACTTTCTTGTGACACATAACACCTTTAGATTGCGCGAAGAAAAGCGCAAGCCTAAACATGTGAACGGAATGTAACAATGCGACTGTGGTCTTATACGAAAGTCTAGCGTGGTAGACAGGCATAAAAAACCCGCAACAATGTGCGGGCTTTCATAATATGGCGGAGAGTGAGGGATTCGAACCCCCGGTGGGTTTGACCCCACGTCTGATTTCAAGTCAGGTGCATTAAACCGGG
>NZ_CAMZMZ010000059.1:0-12724 GCF_947311905.1 Alteromonas sp. CyTr2
TTCCGGCCATTTACTTTCTCCAGCTAAAGTTCAATTATATCCTTAACTGGACTGGTCAACTCAATTAAACCACCTCAAGTAGGTTAATTAGATCACCACTGTAACTACACCACCAGCTTAGTTATTCAGAAACTTCAACACCAATAGCCATAACAGACTGTCCATCTTTGATGGCTGGCATTTGATTAACCATCATAACCGTGCCCAAGCCCGAAGCCGCCGAGTACGCCGTAGTCCAAGTACAGCAGCCAAAGATGATGGGAAGAGATACCTATCGAGCCAACAATAAAATCACCGCCCCACAAAAAAGCCACAACCACGCCTACAAAACGAGGCCCTACTTTTTGTGGCAGAGCAACTAGCGTAATGGATACTACTATTTTGCGGGTTGTAAATCTGAATCTTCTGCAGTTTCTGGCTATTGATTCGCTTATCTAGCTTTATTAGCTAATAGTTCCTGTAGCGCTTTCGGCAGTATCGCTTGCGCACTCTTTGTTATGCGAGCTTCATTCTTTTGCCACCAAATTCCCGAATATACGACGCCTAAACCAATCGCTGATAGCGCCACTGGGAAAAGCCAACTATCTTCAAAAACGGTAGAAGCAAGATGACCTAAATATAAACAGCATCCCAAAGCACCAAATATGACAAATACACGTCGAACCAACAGAGCACCAGCGCCAATCATGGCAAGGTTTATACAGAAATAGACAAATTTAGACAGTTCGCTGTCTGAATCTTGGCTGGTAAGGCCGCCCCAAAACGCTAAAACGCCGAAAAGATAAAGCCAAAACGCGTAATCTGCTGTGTTTCGCGCCCTGATGTCCACCCAGAACGCCAATAGCGTCATCAACGCGCCAAAGTACATCGACACAAGTGCTCGGAATTGCCACGTGTAGTTGTTCCATAAGTCCTCATGGTCAATAATGAGCATCACAGCGTCCATACTGATATACCAGAGCGTTACCGCAATCGGCATTATTAAGAACGGGTATTTATATCGCCATGCTACGACAAGTCCAGTTACTAGCGTTCCAAGTTCCATATATAACCATAGCCATTTAATGCGGTGGTGAAACTGGCGAAAAACCGTATTGTCGTCGGGCCATAGCCCTAGCCATTGCTGCGCACCGTAGATAGCAATTGGCGTTAAACAAACTACGAACATGGCACAGATCCCTGCTGGTATTATTAAATGCTTACGCGCAAAGGAATTGGCAAGCTTTAAGCCCACGCCAGCATAAAGCATAGAGATAAATACGATGCCGGCACCACCAAATTGCTCCCAGCCTAAATTCATAAATAGAGTCATGGCGCCAATTGCAATAAGGCCACCTAAGTAGTACAGAATATGGGTGAAGGTAAAAGAGGGAGTATGCTGATTTTCTTCTTGGAAGAAATTGTACAGAGCAATGCCCTGTTGCTCGGAGATGATATTGTTAGCTACTGCTTTTTGAATACTGGCTTTAGATACTTCCATGTACTTCTCTAAATAAGCTTGAAGAGCTGAAGATTATTACTTTACTTTGTTATTGGTAAAAAGCCAGTCTAATAGAAGTTACTCGCTTCCTTTCTCGATATCTAATTCCGCTCTATCGATTAGCGTAAAATAGTCTTCATCAGCGTAAAGCTTTAAAAAGATAGACATTGTGATGCTTGTCATGTCATTTGCCGCCTCTTTAAACCCAGTATTGACGTGAAGATCAAAGCCCGTTGGCGATGCAGAACCCATAAACTCTTGAAGTTCAGTGAATTCTTTTATTGCGTCGGCACTTAACCCTAAAATGTACTCAGTTCGCGCTGGCGTTTTACTCAGCCATCCCGACTCGGCTGGCAGTGTTTTTTCTGAAATAACCTCAAGATTATACTTAAAACTTCTTTCTTGCTCTGAGGAGCTAACACCCAAAGTAAGCCAGGTGCTTTCTGGTTTTATTTCGGCTGGCTTGTCTAAGTGAATCTTCGTAAGTAAATGATTGGGGTCGAGTTCAACAAATTTCTCCTCATCAAATGAGCGAAACTCAAGCATTGTTGCAATAGGTATATTGGCGCAACTAACTACAAGCAAAGTTAATGAAACAACAAATAATTTTTTGATTCTTAACAACAGCGGCTTCCCTTCATTGGTTAATACAAGACATGTTCTAGCAATTCTAGACAGTTTTCGTCGTTTCTTTTGCAAAAGCTTTTTCAGATTTATTCCACGTTAAGTGGCCAAAAGCGATACCCGCAATGGGAAAGATGACCATCGCAATGGCGAGTCTCCCCCAGATATTTTCGGAAGGCTCGATAAAAGCCATAAGTAATGACCATAATAAACCGGTAGAGACTCCCCAGCCTAAAACGCCGTAAACTAGAACGAAGCGCTGCTTTCCTTTTTCTCTTATTCTCGCCCACTTTTCTAATTTTATTGCAGATATCCTTTTTCAATACTAAGCAATCATTGCAAGACAGACGAAAACCGCCACAAAGCTTACAAAACCAACAGCAACGGTCCTTCCCTCATCACGACCTGCTCTTGGATATTTTCCGAAGGTCAGCAATTTAAGTACCACATGGCCCGTGCCCTTCAAAACGAATTCCATAATAGCGTCTATGATAATCCACTTTACTACTCGAAGCATAAAGCGGCCCAGCGGTTCAAAAACTTCTTCCATAACCCTTACGCTCTTTAACCTAAAACCTGTTCTATAAAAAGCAACAACCACATTGCAAGAACGGCAACGAAGTTGATAGTAAACACCAAACCACGCAATCTAATATTGTCGGTAAATATTTGTACAAGACTATGCAGCACCCTGCCAATAACAAATACCCACGCAAGGAAGACTTGTGAATTGCTGATTGGCTCACCTAAGGCAATTAGCAAGGCGCAAACAGCGTGAAAAAATAACGGCCACTCAAACTGATTGCTAAGATTCGCACTTACTTTAGGCTGTATATCAGCAAACGGGTTTGAACCATCTTTGTTTTTCCCTACTCCCCATACCGAAGGCGCGCGAGCTAGCGTAAGAAATACGTAGAGCAATGCACAAAGAAGAATGTGCATAAACATAGCGGTTAGTAGATTGGACATTTTGGTTTAATTATCTCGTCGTTATCAAATTTCGTTAGCTATCAACGCTTGCTCGTTGGGGTAATCAACTATGAGTCTTAAGTACTGAAGCGCTGAACCTCCTAGTGCGCCATCAATGCGCCTATCCATCATCGAAGACATAAATTGGTGGAAACTACTGTCTGCTCTTCTTGTGAACCAAACTGGGCCAACGGTTTTATTTCCAATTCTTATATACGGAATACGAATCATGGGTTGATGAGAAAAATTACATGCATCCTCAATCACTAACCATTCCGGGTTAGACTTCACCCATTCATCGAATATTGAAGCGACAATGAAAGAAGTCGCAACTTGACCACCTTCTAGCCCTCCTTTTTCCATCGCCTCTGTCGATGGCCATGCCGAAGCACCTGAATCTAATAACATTGGAATCTGTCTGTCATTAACTGAGATATCGATACTTGGAAAAGCCATTGTATAACCACCATCCAGGCCCTTTTGAAATCCCAAAGGAACCGTCCAAAACTCAGTTGATGTAGGAGTTTCATCTAGCACTTCTACTTTTTTCTCAGGGTAATTAAAATCAATTACTTTTTCAGCATGCCAACGTCCGCCTAGCGTTCCGTCGCTTTTCGTAGTCGAACTAAATTCTTCGGATGGTACTACTTGTAATTTTCCAGCCCACCAATTATTCAATCCCGCCATGGGGATTGACGCTTCTGGATCAAACTGAGGCATATCAGTAACATCGATAACCCCATTTTCAGATTCTTTTTGACTTATCTCCCAACCATATTTTTCGCTAAGCTCTCGTGAGATCGCATTCCAACCACCACCAGTATCAGTAAAAAATGTCAGGGTAGTTCCGTCCGCGAGCTTAGGTTTTAGGTAAATTAAGTTATTCTTAAATTCGCTGGGTAATTCTTTAGAAAAACAAATAAAAGGGATTGATAAGATCAAAAACGATACTAAATGCTTCTTCATTGGCCTTCCTTTGGCGTTGTTTTTTATTTTTCCTGGGCAAAAAAGTAAATTCTTCTAGAACAACATTATGTCTTTGAACGCAATATTTAACATCAATAAAACAACCGAAGCGGTTCCTAAGGCCTTTTGCATATTAAGTAATTTGGCATTGGGTTGGCGTTTAGGCATTAAAAACTGTTTTATGTTTAGTTGCGTTACCAAAAACAGTACTGATGCAAGAAGCATTGAAATGAATAGCAGTGGCTGACTGCTTTGAAGCGTGGAATAAGCGAAAAAAAGAGGAATAACAGTAAATAGCGATAATACAATTCTGGCGGAAAGTTCATACTTGACCATAAATAACATCCTTGCTTTTGTAGGCGGCGAGTTTTTAAACTCTAGCGGTTGAAACAAAACGGGGCAACGTTTTTTTAATCCCTTTAATTATCCACTCTAACATCTGAATATTTGAATACTCAAACGTCAATCAACGCAACTATCATATCTTTGAAAACCTTTCGGCAGACCAAGTGCTAGACCGGTGAAAGAGAAAATAAAGATAATCGATATTACAGTTAATGCGGTAAAACTAGACTCGTTTATGTTTGGGCTGACAACTATCGAAAAGGTGTTGATACAAAGCAAAAGCAAGCTTATTTTTGAATACCCTTTAAAGCCTAAAACTCCAGCGAGGATAAGCATTAAAAACGAGCCCGCAACTGCCGGAGTAAATGGCGCAGCGGCCAGTAGCAAACGCAAAACCGATATAAGCACAGATAACATTAAGAAGAGTTTTTTCACGTTTTGTCCCTTTTTTGTCGAGCAGCTGAAGATATAAAATAACCACTAAAAGCATAGAGTGAAAACGGCGAATTAATAAACTAAGCACATAATAAAAACCGCTCTGTTGCCACCCATTATTTTCTAACTTGTAATGATTGGCCTACACTGAAAAAGCGTTGAACCAAGCCTACCATCTACTCGTTTTCTGCTTTTCTTAGTATTTTGAAGATTCGGCTAATTGTGATTTCAGACAAGTTCCACTCATAACCGTCAAAGTCAGTGGTATTGATAAATTGGACGACCACGGTATCGAGGTCTTTGTCATATTCTGCAAGGCTCTGGTAACCGATAACCAAGCCTCCATGCTCGAACACATAAGGGTAAAGTTCCGCTTCGCCTTCATTGAAAATAGCGCCGTTGTTTAGCGCTCGTAAGAACTTACCCACATCTTCTGCTGTCGCTAGCATACCGTATTCGCGCGCCTTAACATCTTCCTTGTAACCAACGTAATAGCCGCTCATCACGTCGTCTATATTGACTTCGCTCAATGAAAAATAGGTGTTGTTCAATTGAAGTGGAAGTAAGATGTTTTGCTTAATGTACGCGTGGTGATTGTACCCCAAAACCTTATCCATAATATTGCGAAGCAACAGATAGTTCGTGTTGGAATACTCATATCCATCGCCGGGCTTAAAACTCGCCGGAAGATCTAGCGCGAAGTCGAGCGCTCGCTTGCCGTTTTCCGGTTCGTTCTCCCAGTAGGCAGCATTATCGGTAAAGTTAGGTATTCCTGACTTATGCTGCACCATCATTTTAAGCGTTATTTTTTCTGAATGCTCAATTCTGTCTTTGAGTTCGGGTAAATGATCAATAAGTAAATCGTCTAGGGATAGTCGCTGTTCTCGCGCCATTTTCGTGATAGCCACAGCGGTGTACAACTTACTGATACTGGCAATTTTAAACAAAGAGTCGGGGGCAGCGGGTATTTTGTTATCTCTATCTTTCCAGCCTGCTGTGTAAAAAGCTGGAGGTTTTCCCGCCTCATCCACGTAGACAATTATGCCGTCAAAGCCGTGGCTAATAGCCTCATCAACTTGTTCTTGCACTGTGTGTGGCAAAGGTAGGATCCAGGCTTTAACCAATATCCACGGAACGAAAAACAAGGAAACAATAGTACTGACTAGCAGAAGAAGCCTGATGATGGCTGTTCTTCGGTTCTTCGTCATTTTACCCCGTCCTTAAAACTCGGCCTAATATTCTGTAAAAATGTGCTTGTCGGTGTCTTCATTTTGGCGTCGACGCACGATTAGCTTTAACATCTTCGCTAGTCAAACAGCGCGAGGGAGTCTAGTTTAAAATGATAAACTGAAAAGGAATCACCCTCTTCTTTTAGAGTAATGGTTAGTACTGCATCTCCATTCTCATATATGGCTGGAACAGTATAGGTAACAAACGTTCCTGAACCACCAGATGTTAGTGCTCTGGACGTAACTGTATTGAATTGATATTCGCCAATTTCAACTAACGCCCCCATCTTTGATAGCGCCTTTATAAGCCTTTTAAGGTCATCTTCATTGATATTTTCTACTTCAGACGGAGTGAGGTAACTCTTAAAGGTACCTAGCTCCCAAGAGGAGATGTCAGCAATTGCAGTATCCATGTAAGGAATTGCCGTTTTCTCGTATTCAGAAGATTTATAGCCCGACCAAACAGCAATAAGTACAAATAGACAGATAAGGATTAGAAGCGCAATTCCAAATCCTTTTAACAGCTTCTTAAACATACCGTTCCTTTAAAATGTAATAACCTACTTTCTAGCTAGAAAGCTCCCTGTTCTATCGCTGAGCTCTCATGTAATCGTTTCGAGAAGCAATGGGAATGTTAGTTATAGGCATTAGACACCACACAATCCATACTAGCAGTACCTGAATAAGAATTATACATGTAAAATCAAACCGATAAGAAGCGTCAATGCCTGGCGCATCACCGCGAAACTAAGCAACGACCGACGTCTCACCCCAACGCAACTTATCAGAATGTGAAATTTACTCATGGTACTTTCGAATTACAGCAATCTTACCGTTCTCTATTTCTAGTACTTCCATCATTACTTGACTGTATTCAATAGGCTGATTGTTTTGCGGATGCACGCCCTTGGCATAATTCTTATACCTGATAGCAATAGCAGAATGATTAAATGTAAAAACATCTAGCAGCTCAGCAATATATTCTGTGTGTGCGCCTAAATAGAACGTCATGCCCTCTCTCATTTGCTCCTTACCATCAGGTAATCGCGTATCGTCTATCACCCATGGCAAATGTGAATGACCAACATCATCCGCGAGTAAACTCAGGTGATTTTCAAGCTCAACTTTTGTAGCACCAGGGGCCTGAGTTGCAACCATTGTGTCGAAATACTGTTGGGCAAGCTGTTTAAGATCTATTTTAATATCTTCAGCCGATACCGTAGCTGACACTAGAAATAATAATGCTAAAAGTAGATTTATTTTCATTGAAACTCCGTTTCACTTATTTCATACATTTTATTTTTAATTTATGAGCTTTAGATGCGAAATTTTTAAACGCGCTATTCCATAGCTCGGAAAGTGCTTCAACCAATGAAAAACTTCACTTTTCACTAATGGGCCCCTTACTCAAAAACTACTGATTTTATTTTTGGCTCAGCTTCTAATTTTGACTTTAGGAGATGCACAAATTCATCAGTTTCCGATATGTGCGCTTTTCTAAGCAAAATTTCAATGAAAGACCTATGTTTATCAATTTGAATTAGCCATTTTTTCAGTTCTGATTCAGGATTATCATCCTCTTCGATAAAAACAGATGAGCCGACCAAGTATTTCTGGCCTTGAAACAAAACGTTACAGTACCAACCCCAATCTTCCATAAAAGGCGATGTTACACTGAACTCGCCATCGAATTGCTCTTTTAACCAAATAAGAAAAGATTCACCGTATATTGGATTTATCATATTTTCATGTTCTTTGGATAAATCGAACATGGCTGTTTTAAAACTAATTGCAACGTGCATTTGTGTCGTCTTTCCTAGCATCTACCAACCCATTACGGGAACATTCGCTTACCCGCGTGGCTTAACTTCAAAGTAGAATCCGTTGAATGCAGTAGCTGCGATAAAAAGTAAAACGATAATTTTTAAAACAAAACGGATATCATTTCGTTTTTTTACTAGCAGATCACTACCCGCTTCTTCACAAGCTTTGCCAAAAATTACAGGCCAAAGCTCTCCAAACATACCACGATATAAATCCACAAATTCTGGCTCACCCCAATGCTGCCAATGAAGTGGCGCCTCACTTTTCCATACATTAACGAAATCGGTAGCGCTTTTTAACAACGCCCAAATAGACAGAATAAAAAGACAAATGACCAGCGTTTGCAGCATGAGGATTCCTTGTAGCAGCTCCCTAAATAAGGGGGAATTGCACGTAAACTATACTTGGGAGCGTAGCGACCTGAGTCTTTGTATTATTGTTTCAGAGTGCGCAAACGAGTAACTATAGTGACTTATTATCTTTCAAGTTCCAAACTTTGCCTAACATTGCTCAGTTGGGACATTTTGCGTAATCATCTTTTTATGACCATGATAGCCATCATAAAACTGCTTATGTGCCGCATAAGAAAATGTATCGTTTCTTTCTGTATATTGCCCAATCCAATCAATAAGCATTGCTAAGTTGTCATCTTGGGCTTGCTTTGTTTTGTATTTATGGGGCTCCCAAGGTCTCGCCTTTGCGTTTGAAATGCAGGATTCAATGGGTAAGTTCATAAATATAATTTCAGTAGACTGCTGTTCTACAATTTTTAGTAAGTCTGTATAACAGCCTTCAATTACCCATTTGTCGTTGGAAGAAATAAAAGTCTTTATCTCTTCTTCAGAGTCATCAATAGGCTTTCTCTCAGGAGGGCTAGTAGGTTTCCACGCTAATGTATCTAGATCTAAATGAGCCAAACCTTGTGTTTTGCATAAGTGCTTTGCCAGCGTAGATTTTCCAGAACCAGAGTTTCCAAATATTAGAATTTTTGCCAAAACCATCCTCCTTAAATCAACTAATAAAATGCTGAACTAACACTGCGTTTTAAACGACCTGTAACAGTCCACGGCAACGTAGCCAGAAACTACCAAAAGGCCGTTAAAAGTGCACTAGCGCTTAAAGTTTTGACTGTGAAGACCCCCAACCGCGTTAACTTGTTAAGTTCGATGTAAATAGTTATTAAGCTCATCGACTAACTCAAGTGCTTCGCTTTTCGTTAAGTAAGGTACTTTTATCGTTCTAGCCCAAAAGAAACTTTTACCTGTTTTAGAACTCACTTCTGAAAAAGGCATAGCCAATAACGTGTTATCGTTTCGGTTTGGGATGGGAGTTAAAAACTCTACGTCCCGATACAAAGTTTCACTGTCTGGCGCTTTAACCTCACCTTTCACTTTTGCAGCAGCTATCAAGCCACACCATTTGTGGGAAAAGAAAACAATATCGCCTATATGAACATGGTGAACAAACCTTTTGGCGTCTCCATACGCCTCCAGACGACTATTATCCATCATCGACCAAATAGAGTCCTCATTCCAACTGCGATTTGTATCAAATAATACACCTTTTACATCACTTGGGTTTTTGTGCTTATCATAGGGAAGCGCAAAGAACTCAAAGTACTTTTCGCCAGCAAGTTCATAAATTCTATAGGGCAAGAAATCGATAGATATACCACTTTTCTTCCAGTAATCGACGGAAGATATTAATGAGTCATCCGCTGCACTGCCGATAACTAATAAGTGCTGTTTGTTATTAATTTCTTTAGGCTCTAATTGGTGCTCAAGACTGAAAGCCTCTCTGTGTGCTTCAACTAGCGACATGTCGCCTTTGCTATATTCTTTGAACTTATTTTCTAATTTTTGATAGCTCCATTGACCAGCATCTTGCGCATATCTTAGCGCTTGATGAACGGCATCTTTCCCGGCAGATGCACGCTTTAGCTCGAATATAACTAATTCGCCACTTTCATTCAGTGCATATATGTCAGCTTCTGCCTGCCATTGTCGTTCTTGAAACACCGGCATCAATCTAGCGTCTTCAAATAAGACGTCTAAAATACTGTTCGCAATTAAGTTTTCTAGATCTTTCTCTAATTTTCCAAAGCTAGAAAAGTCTTTGAACTCTACGGGTTCCAACTTTTCAAATACTTCTGCTTGTTCTTCTATTTTGTAGAGCATGCTTTGCATTCCTTTGAGTGAATAACAGGTAACAGCTTTGATACAGCCTTCTGCGGCTGCATCAAAGCTGCGATGTTAATTGACTTGTTGTATCTTACTTGACAGCCACTTGATAACTTCAGTTTTACCTACAGGAGAGTAGCGACTTAAATGAGGTAGGCCTGCTACGTAAATAGGACGTTCATTGATTTTGCAACTAAATCCCTTAACCGCCCAGTTTCCATGTCCTGACGGTAAATAATCTTCTTTGCCGCCGAACATAGAATGCAAGAAGCCGTAGGGTGAAACATCAGAGTTTCCGAAAGTTATTATAAGCTTTGGATTAACAACGCTTAAAATTGCCTCATGTACTGGCCAACATATTTCAGCTAATGAAAAGTTAATATCTGTAGCTTCGCGGCTCTGTAAGAATATTAAATTACTCGCACACACATCTCTGGTATTGATCCCAAGGTTTTCAAATACCCACTGAACTCTTCTTTGAAGAGGAGCTTCGCCACTTGCCCACACACCTTTATGATTTTCCCAACTCTCATCCAAGTAGGCGTTATTGGTATTTGTAAGCATTGAACAAATACTTTGTTCAACTGGCTTTCCGTTTGCGCCACCTGGATTGAAGCCGAGCAAGTAAACATCACTAGGCTTTAATGTTTCATGGCTACTATAGAGAACGCTTCCTGGTTCCTCTAGATATTCAGACAGCGCTTGTTTAGCAATAATAGGTATTTCATTTTTGGTCATTTTTTGCCTCGGAAAAAAATATAAAAATTTAAGCAGTAGAAAAAAGCTATCGCAGCACGTTCTTTTTCGCTCCAACTAACTAGTCACACGGTTATCGTATGTCTTTATATTCAATTTTAGTTGCTGCAAATATGTTTTGAGTTTTGCCGCGTTGCCACTTGGTATTAAAGACAAGACGAACGAGTCTGATCCATCGTCAATGCCAATAATTTCTAGCCCCATGCTTTTTGCACAGGTTGAGAATAAAAAGCCAGATTCACTAGATTCTAAGTAGTAAGATATATTGAACTGAGTTTGCATCATATCGTCCACCAGCTGTTTCGATATGCTGCAAGTAGAAAGTGCATTTTTAGATAAATCGTTTAATAAATCGAAGACATGTTGCGCATCCTCTCTCCAATCTACAATCACTACGCGGTTGATGCTTTTTAGACCTTCTATAATTACAAATGTAAGGTCAAATGAATTTTCAAAGGCTCCATCAAATCCGCTTTCTTCTAGTCCGTCTTTGTGTTTTAGTTTGTATGCATTCTTATCAGAAAGGTAAAGTTGAACGTCATTTACAACGGTTTGATTTCCATTGCCGATTATCTTCGCTAATGCAATTTCTGGGGAGTGGTTTTTCGGCTGATTTTCATTACAGCCTATAACAACAAGAGCAGTTATAACTATCAGTAATCTCTTCATCATTCCTTGATTCCAACTTGGTTTTATCCACTACAGTGAGCCTACATATATAGCGGATACCGACGTAAAAATAGCTAGTTAGACATACCCATAATGTAGACCCTTTTAGACAAAGATGCCTGTCTCGTTTAGTCCTGTGTCTTGTTAAGTCCTCGCTGGCACAACAGAGCCAGCGTTTAGTTTTTTAGAATTCAAAGACTATCAGATTATTGACGAGAACAAGTAGTTTTAGAACCCCCATTTTTAGTTAATAAAACTCTTTCATCCAACTGTATGATTTCTGAACCCGTGGCGGTTCCAATAATGGCTTCTTTCAATTGTTGAGGAAATTGTTCAGGTGGTAAATTGCGTCCATCTACAACAAAACGGGTAATAGTAAGCTTAGTGAATGACTCAAGTAATTCGTTTTTATTGAGCTCCCAAGTGCCTTGAGCTATAACATCGAATTCAGCCTCTGTACCCGACTCTTTCATACTCATTTCAAACATCACGTTTGAGGTGCCATTACTTACATACTCCACACTCCCCGTGAACTTGGCGCCATCGTCTTGTCCATTACATTCCCAATGGCCTTTTAATAGTTCCTGCTGACTTTTCGAGCAGCCCGCTAACATAATTAAACAAGCCACAAAAAAAGCGTTAGTCTTGCAAAGTGTCATAGTAATATCCTTTTATTGGTGTTCTGACAGATTAGTAATAATTATGGCAGCTTAAAAAGACTTTATTGAATTTTTTTGGCGCAAGAGAGTGAGCACAACAACGTAAGCAACCGTAAGCAAGACAGGCATAATTCGAAAACACCCAAACTGTCCCTTCGTACACTTTCTTTAATCTAAATACCTATTCAAACTGCTAATCGAGTTAATCAAAGTAGGACAGTCGCAGTGCCTAAAGCCCGAAAGTCTCAAATTAGTTTATCGGATACGCCCTATTACCATTGTGTTTCCCGCTGTGTTCGTCGTGCTTTTTTATGTGGCGAGGAAAACGGTAGAAGCTTTGAGCATCGTCGCCAATGGGTAGAAGACCGTATCCATATTTTAAGTGAGGTTTTTGCCATTGATGTATGTGCTTATGCGGTAATGAGTAATCATACGCACCTGGTATTACACGTAAACAAAGAGAAAGCAGACGCACTAAGTACAGAAGACGTGATTCAACGTTGGCATAAACTGACGTGGTCAACCAAAATTGACCAACCCAGTTAAGCTACTTTTTTCAATTTCTTCATGTCCGCCTCATATTGATTT
>NZ_CAMZMZ010000060.1:0-11946 GCF_947311905.1 Alteromonas sp. CyTr2
CCTAACGCAGTGCATAATAGAAAAGGCCAGCTTCGAGAGCTGGCCTAATAACTGTCAACCTATATTAGGACGACACAAGACAAACTGCCTTACACTGCGTTTATTTATCAGAACGCCCATATCTATCTGAGAAACGAACGATATCGTCTTCCCCTAGGTAAGCTCCAGATTGTACTTCAATTAGTTCTAATGGAATCTTTCCTGGGTTTTCTAATGCATGAACTGCCCCAATAGGAATATAAACAGACTCATTTTCCGTTAGCATTTGCGTTTCATCGCCTATTGTCACATTAGCTGTTCCCGATACTACAACCCAGTGTTCAGCTCTATGATGATGCATTTGAACTGATAGTTTTTCGCCTGGCTTCACGGTAATACGCTTAACTTTGAAACGTCCACCATTGTCTATTGAATCGTAACTTCCCCAAGGTCTGAAAACTTCGCGGTGAAACTCAAATTCAGGGCGCTTTTCAGCTTTCAAACGGTTCACAACGGTTTTGATGTGTTCTGCGTTTTTCTTATTCGCCACCATAACAGCATCTTTGGTCTCAACTACAACTACGTCTTCAAGGCCAATAACTGCAACGAGGCTGTGCTCGGCATTCACATAGCTGTTGTTGGTGCCTTCTAATAAGGTGTCGCCAGTAGTTACATTGCCATTTGCGTCCTTTTCTCCCGTCTCCCAGAGAGACGACCAACTGCCTACATCAGACCAACCTGCATCTAGTGTTACCATCGCGGCTTCGGAAGTTTTTTCCATCACTGCATAATCGATAGAATCACTTGGGCATGAAGCAAAAATGTCTTTGTCTACACGAACAAAGTCGAGATCTTTTTCGGTTTTTTCAATCGCCTTTTTACATACCGAATATATGTCAGGTGCGTGCACTTCCAGCGCCTTTAAAAATGCACTGGCTTTAAACATAAACATGCCGCTATTCCAAAAATACTCACCTGAACTTACGTATTGTGTTGCGGTAGGCATATCTGGCTTTTCAACAAATTCACTTACATCGAAGCCAATATTCAGCTTGTTTCCGGCTTTTATATAGCCGTAACCAGTATGAGGCTGAGTGGGGACAATACCGAAAGTAACTAACTTATCTTGTTCAGCTAGAGCCTGGGCTTCTTTAATTTTGGTACGAAACGTATCGCTATCTTTTATTAAGTGATCGGCGGCTAATACCAAAAGAACAGGATCATCCCCGTTTTCGCAAGCTTGAAATGCAGCAAGTGCAATAGCAGGAGCGGTATTGCGACCAACTGGCTCTAAAAGAATGTCGCTGTTATCGACACTTATTTGTCGCATTTGCTCGGCAACAAGGAAACGATGTTCTTCGTTACAGATAATAGAAGGTGGCAAAGACTCTATGCCATTGAGTCTCAGTACAGTGTCTTGAATCATCGTTTTGTCAGAAGTAAGAGACAGGAACTGTTTTGGTAAAGCGGCGCGAGACTTTGGCCATAAGCGGCTTCCGGTACCACCTGCAAGAATGACTGGCTTCATTTGAATTCCCTAGTTTTCAAATACATTTTATGCATCCAGTATACTGAGTTATGGTCGAGATAAAAATATTTCGACGTGGCTTTAATCGTTAGCCAAAAAAAAGTGCATTTAATTTTCTAGTAGTTATCTTAATTATTGCTTAACAATAGGTTATATTCAGCCAGATAAATTCGAAGTCTCATAGTAAATTACTCTAAATACAAGGACGTTCAAAATGAACAAAAGCATTATTGCTATTGCCGTTAGTTCAACTCTTCTTGCTGCCTGTGGCGGTTCCGACGACAACAACCAACTACCAGTGCTTGTCGCAGACTCCGCGGTTACACTCAATGGTGACGCAGTATCTATTGATGTACTTGCGAATGATACCGATCCTGACGGCGATGCTTTAACTATATCGGCAGTTGGAGTGCCAGATGTTGGTGAAGCCGCTATCATCAATAATGAGATAGTGTACACACCTACAGCGTTGGCGATGGGCGAAGTCAGTTTTTCATACGATGTAACTGACGGTGAAAACACAGTAAGTTCAACGATTACAATCACGAACCAACAGTCTATTTCTATTTCGAGTATTGCAACCGATGCGCCTTTATCGAATGCAGAGGTGAGCGCGCTCGATGCAGGTGGAAATGTAATTGCTTCCGTGCAGGCCGGTGCGGATGGTCGATTCACGCTTCCTATTACTGTAAGTGCTGCGCCCGGCGATTTAATTCTTAATGCAGTGGGCACGGAAGAACAAGCCCATGTAACGCTATCATCACGAGTCGGTGACTTCACTACGATGCGTAACATTAGCATCGAAAATAATACTGATGAACTTAACAGCGATCTATTTCCTGCAGGCAAGATAACTCATTTAAGTACGGCTATGGATGTACTTTATTCGGAGTATAAAGAGAACGGCGGCGAGGGAAGCTTCGATACGTTTGCAAGTGAAGTGGACTTCGAAAAGGTTTTAGGATTGGCCAGCTTCATAAAAGTTCTTGCTGATAATAGCGAGTTCTCGGTTCCTGAAGGTATGAGCACCTTGTCGTTTTTTACTGGAAGCCTAGTCGATGCGCTAAGCACCATCCGAAAGTATGTTGATAGCATGGGACTGTTAAACGATGACGGTACTTATGACGAGGCTTATGTGGAAGCAATTAATGCTGCCCGAGCAGAAACTCTCGAAGATGAATCGTTACAGCAAAATTTCGTAAATGCCGACATTGCGGGTGCGGTTTTTGCGACTTACTACCATTCAGAACAGCAAGCTGGCAAGGGCATGACAGCGTATACGTTCAACGCGGACGGTAGCGGCGCAAAAACGTCTGCGGAAAATGCATTTAATATTTATTCAGATGAATTTAACTGGAGTGTTGTAGACGGAAACTTAGTTATTGATGAGCTTGATGAATCACTCATAGCTTATTTTGTGTTTCTTGACGAAGAAATCTATGATCGATTTGATGAAGAAACAGCTTCGGAGATTCTTAGTTATGTTCATGAATATGGCATTGAGTATTGGAAAACAGAGCGAACCACAGTGGGCGAGCGTATAGAATTGCTAACACAATCCGGCGGTCACGCACTTGCTGTGTTAACAACTACCACTGAGCTTTCCATCACACCGATGGATGACATACAAGATAAACCAACTTTTACTACCACCTACGAAACTACCAGCGACGTTAAGTACACCGACACCACAGCATCTACGTTTACCGTAACCGAGGAAGACCTGCTTGCATCACCTTGGGTATTTGCTTATCAGGGAAGTTATAAGTATGACAAAGACTACTTAAATGAAGATGAGCGTACTGAAGTTGGTATTTTGAACGACCAGTTCACATTTAAAGATGATAATACCTTTACGTCTCTTGTTTTTGATGTGCAAGGAACATGGCAGCTAAATGATGGTGTTATAGACATTGAATTGGAAGATATGTCTTTCACAGTTACGCCCTTTAAAGCGCAGAATAATTTCGTGCTGGCGCTTTATGAATTTGACAATGATGGCGTAGCGATTAAATACACTGGCGATATGCACGCCATAGACTATGAGTTGGCCGAAGACTTCAGCATAGAGAGCTCATTACCTAATGTTTGGATGTCTTCTTACAATGAAGCACTTTTCGTAGATGGTGTACCGTTACCTGAAGACTTATTTGCTTATTACTTTTACGCGGACGGTACGGCTGGGAGAATTTATTCCCATATGGAAGAGCCATACTTTGTAGGAGATCGTGAACTTTATAACTTCCAATGGACCGCAGACGACAACGAGGTCAACATCATTGGGTTACGCGAAAGTAACGCGTTTACTTTCAACAGAGAATACACTTGGAAATTACTGGGCTCAAAGCAAGAAGGTGTTGTTACAATACTTGAAATGCAGTCCAACAAAGTTGATTACGCAGATGATTTTAACGAAGACACTGTGTTTAACATTCTTCCTCGTTTAAGTTTTACATTTACAATAAACCTAGAAGAACAATATCCTGAATTTTGGGAAAATACAGATTTAGGCAATTTAAATGCGCCTGACATCTCGCTGTCGTATACTTCGGAATTAATAACGCGATAGTTCAAAAAAGTTATGGCGCTAGTTTATCAGAGCTAGCGCCAACGTATATTTATCACCAAAATACCCACAGAACCATTCTGTTAATGCGTTAATTAATTTTATCCCGTACGCAGGAAAGTGTTCATCCACCATATTAAAAACGGGTATCGACCAAAATTTTTTTACTACAAGCCATACATATCTGTTATACCTACTGTGTCCACATCGCTGTATTGCTCTTATCATCAAAGAGCTTTCACAAAAAAACTTCCCAAATCCCAAAATCCAAAATAGAATCCGCACCAATTCAACCCCTGCCATTAAGCCTCAAGCTTACGCACACCCGGCGGGGAAGAAGCATGCTTTAAAATATTGGGGGCAGAGTACATTTCTTCCTCCAGTACGATCTGTCAATTTGGTTACCAAAATCAATAATCAGAATGTTGAGTTCATGCTACCTATTACATTACACCAGCATGAACATGTATTTGTTTTAGTTTGCTTTTATTAGCGGAGTCGTTATGAATAGGCTGCGTGAGCTGTCCAGCCAAGTGATGGATGTTTACCAATCTCTTTCCCAAGAATTCAGTGCATATCAATCTAGCCAGTCACTAAACTGCGTTGAGAAATGTGGTGCATGTTGCAATAACCCCGACATTGAAGTGTCGCCATTGGAGATGCTGCCTTTAGCACTTCATCTGTTTGATACAGGACGGGCTGAACAGGAGTTTGACGAGCTAGACAACTACAGCGGCTTCGCCTGTAAACAATATCAACGCTTAAGTTTGGACGGTAAAGAAGGCTACTGCGGAATTTACGAATACCGACCTGCCATTTGCCGTATGTTCGGTGCAGCAGGTTATAAAACCAAATCTGGCGAAGCCACACTTTCGGTGTGTAAACCAATTAAGCAAGCTGTACCAGAGAAGTATGCGGCCGCGCTGATTGCTATACAGCCTCAGCATTTAGATATCTTAGAAAAGCGATTAGTGGATGATATTGCCGCAAATAGTGAGGTTCGAGTTACATCGACAAAGCCGCCAATGATCGCAGAAGGCAGACAAAAACTTGCTCAATTAGATTATGAATTGGGGGAAAGGCTTATGCCTATAAATGACGCACTACGTTTTGTGTTAGAAAAAATTCTAACACTGAGTTTTTATGCTCAAGATATAGATGGTGGTGTTGCTGCTTAAATTAAGTGGGGGCAGAAAATGTACTCTGACCCCACCATTAAGTGCACTACGCTAGAATTCCGCGAGCGGCTTCTACGATTGCCTCACTAATAGTGTAGTCAGCACGGCTTTTGCCAGTAATGGCATAGTATCTCTCATTTAATGTGCTTGCGTTACCAATACAGTGCACGCCATATTGCTCTTCTACGTGCTTTGAAATGGCCGATGGTGCGCAGAAAACACCGAAGTCTTCACTACCAAAAAGTTTAAGCAAAGCAGTATCGTCAAATTCGGCTACAACTTTGGGGTACAGCTGTTCTGTCTCAAGCCAACTTGTAAGTGCTTGCCGTATTCCTGAAGTATTACCTTGAATTAGCAACGGCATTTGATTTAAACACTCTGGAAAAGTCTGTTCTTCAGTAAGCGGTGCTTTAGCAAAGAAGCTCAACGAACTTTCGCCCAAGAAAAAACTATTGGCGCTTATTTGTGTACCAGGGGCTATGCCTCTGTCTGCTAAAATAAAATCGATTGCATTAATGGCGAGCTCTTTCAACAAACCGTCGAAGCTATCCTCTTTTATCACGTATTTAACCTGTGAATACCTACGCATGGTGGCATGCACAAAGTCGTAAAAAAGCACTTTTGGAATACCATTAGTAATACCTATCACAAATTCTTTCGTATTCACTTCATCGCTATTGTTAAGTATTTCAGCTAGTTGATTGCCTTTATGAAATATTTCGCTGGCATACTGATAACTTACTTTACCTCGCGCGTTCAGGTATAGGCGCTTATTTATTCTATCAAAGAGAGAATAACCTAGCTGATTTTCGAAGGTGCTTAGTTGCCCGCTTACGGTTTGCGGGGTAACGTGGAGTAATTTAGCGGCTTTCGCAATGCTACCCTCACGGGCAACAAGATAGAAATAATATAAATGATGGTAGTTTAGGTGATGCATACTTCAACAAGTTACTCGGTTATGAAGGTATTAGGGGCAAGAAATGTACTCTGACCCCATTTTTTTCGATGAACTATTAAGAATATAACAGATTTATTCTAACTAACTATTGCAATACACTATCTAGCGTTGTTTTTGTACGATTAAAAACGGCGCGTCACTGATTTTTAAGCTAGCGGTATATTGAAGACATAACTATGGCTAAACCAATTGATTTACGTAAAACGCGAAAGACCTTATTTTCGCTATTGAAACCAGAAGCTGGCTTTTTTTGGGTTGCTATCGCATACGGTGTAGCAATTAGTTTAATGACCCTTGCGGTACCTATAGCGGTTCAAACGCTGATTAACAGTATCGCCAATATCGGTTCAACTCGGGCTGTTATCATATTGGCCGTCATTCTATTTCTTACTTTATTTATATCTGGCGTATTTAGCGCGCTTCGTATGCGAGTGATGGAGTTCTACGAGCGTAAAGTTTACGCCCGCCTCACCGCAGACTTAGGGCTAAAAACTATTCTCGCGCCCCACAGTTTTTTTGAAGGTCGACAAAACGTTAGCATTACACAGCGCTACTTCGACATAATGACTTTTCAAAAGAATATGCCGTCTTTAATGATTGATGGTTTCGCGCTAGTACTACAGATGCTGGTAGGTTTCACTCTAGTATCATTCTACCACCCAGCGCTTTTCGCGTTTAATGTGGTGCTTTTACTTACCATGTATGCGGTTTGGAAAATTTGGGGGCGTGGTGCTAAGCGCACGGCTATTGAATTGTCTAACGCGAAATACGATTCTGCAAAGTGGCTACACGATATTGCAATTGCTCACGAATTCTTTAAGTCAGCTGATCATGTTGAATACGCAGGGCGCAGCACCGAAGGTTATATCAGTAACTATGTGAAAAAGCACAAAAGCCACTTTCACTACACCTTTTCGCAGGTGGTTATGTTTCTATTGATGTATGCCGTGGCGAGTGCTTCGCTACTTGGTATCGGTGGTGTTCTGGTTGTACAAGGCGAGCTTTCTATCGGTCAGCTAGTGGCTGCTGAGCTTGTGATGTCTGCTGTTTTCTTTGGGTTGTCTCGCTTTACCCAATATTTAAAACTTTACTATGAGTTATATGGCGCTGCCGAGAAGCTGGGTGGCGCTCTTGACATGCCGCAGGAAGAGCTCAATACGTCGGAACAGATACCAGCTTCTTCTAAATTGGTGTTTAACGATGTTGAACTTAAACATGGTAATGATGCGTGCCACCTCAATGTTATCTTCGAACCTGGCACTAAGTATTTTGTTACTACTGATAAAAGTTGGGTGCAGAAGCAACTGCTAGGATTGCTGAAGCAATATGACCGCGTTAAATCG
Source organism: Alteromonas sp. CyTr2 (assembly GCF_947311905.1). NCBI lineage: Bacteria > Pseudomonadati > Pseudomonadota > Gammaproteobacteria > Alteromonadales > Alteromonadaceae > Alteromonas > Alteromonas sp. CyTr2. Next base: position 7,553 of record NZ_CAMZMZ010000060.1, read on the forward strand.
GGCGACATCTTGTTAGGAGAGCTTAGTCTAAACGATTACGACACCCATGAGTTACGGCAGGCCGTCACCATTCTAGATCGTTCTTTAATTATCGAAGTTTCTGTAGAGCGCTACTTAAAGTTGGCACATCCTCAGGCAACCATCGCGGATATTCGCGCTGCGCTTGAGGAAGTAGAAATGACCAAAGTGATAGATAGCTTACCAGAGGGTTTGCAGACTAAAGTATCCGTATTAGGGGCACCGCTACAGCCATTGGAGTTTTTGTTGCTTAAACTTGCCGCCGCAATTATTGGTAAACCTAAGCTGCTCATTTTGAATCAGCACTTCGACGCAATACCGGTAGAGTTGAGGGCGCGACTTCTAAGACGCTTAAGTAAATATGATTTTACCGTCATGTATTTTACCAATATGCCACTGCCAGATTGTTTCGAAGGTGTGTTGCATCTGCACGATAACGCAACGGCAATGTTAAATGAGTATTCAAATGGTGAGTCACCGATTAGTGCTACTAACGCAAGTGAGAGCAGCACGGCTTCAAAGAACAATAAGGAGGGTGAGTAAGTGAATCACGCAGAACGTCGCTTTTTAGATAACATCATTTCACTGCCTTCATTGAAAGTGCCAAAGCTTCATCGTGTAATTACCGGAGTTATCATCTTCTTGGTGTTGGCAGCTGGATTAATTTTGTATTTCACACCATGGATCCAAACGGCTTATGGCACCGGTATGGTCGACTCGCTCGATCCTAAAGACAGAACCCAACCGATAAATGCGTTAGTTGATGGACAAGTAAAGCAGTGGCACGTAAGGGAAGGCCAACAAATAAAAGCCGGCGAGCCAATCGTTACGTTAATCGATATTGATGCGCAGCGACTTGAGAAGCTGCGATCTCAGCTTTCAGCAGCGAACTTAAAGAATCAAGCTAATGAAACAGCAGTAAGAAATGCTGAGAACAACCTGGCGCGTCAACAGTCTCTGCAAGAGCAAGGGCTGGTTTCACGCAAAGAAGTAGAACAGGCCGAGATAAAAGTGCAGGAACTGCGAGCAAAAGCTGCCGCCTCTGTTTCGGAGATTAATGAAGTAAGCATGATTTTATCTCGCCAATCGACGCAAACTAAATATGCACCCGTTGATGGTACGGTTGTTCGGTTGCTATCAGGCGGTGTGTCTACGTTCGTAAAGTCGGGCGATATTCTTGGGCAGTTTATTCCAGCAGATGCAAAACGCAGCGTTCGCGTTACCGTGAGAGGGTTAGACGCACCGCTGGTTAAGCCTGGTGCAAAGGCGCGTTTGCAGTTTGATGGCTGGCCCGTTTTTCAGTTTAGTGGATGGCCGGGTAGTGCAATAGGTACCTTTGGTGGTGAAGTTGTGTATGTAGAGCCTGTTGCTAATGCTACTGGCGATTTTAACGTGTGGATTAGACCTGACGAGTCTGATATTCCTTGGCCAGCTGAAAGTTCTGCGCGTTTGGGGAGCCGGGTTAAAGCGTGGGTGCTATTAGAAGAGGTGCGTCTAGGTTACGAGATGTGGCGACAGTTGAACAACTTCCCGCCATTGCCAACGCAAGAGCCTACTACCGGTGGAGCCAAGGGGGCTGGGGCATCAATATGGTAATTCGAAGGTTTACATTAGCAGTGCTTGCAACTGTTGCGGTTATTAGCACTCATGTTTCTGATGCAGTAGCGCAAAACAAAAATACTAGGCAAGCACCATCAATCGATGCACTTATCCAGAGTATGGTGAACTATCATCCCTACGTTAGGGCGATAAATGAAGGAAACTATCAAGCTGCAGCCGAGTTAGAAATTGCAAGAAGCAGTTTTGATCCGTTTATAGAGCAGAAGACCAGTAGCCGCGTTAGCGGATATTACGATGGTACTAATTTAACGCAGCGCTTTTCTAATCCGTTCGAAGACTTTAATGGCTCAGTTTATACCGAGTACCGTATATCAGACGGTGATTTCCCGGTGTACGAAGCCGATTACGAAACCTTGTCTGGCGGCGAGGCTAGTGTGGGCATTGCCATCTCCCTACTTAAAAATAGAGAACTGGATAAGCGTAGAACGGAGTTAGCCAATGCAGGGCTAGCGACTTCACAATGGCAAGCGTTAGCGACAAGTTTAATTAATGACTTTGTTTACAAAGGGGTTAGTGAATATGTTGCGTGGTACGAAAGCGCATTGCAAGTCAATGCCGTTACAGAGTTGCTTAACACCGCAACACAACGTGAAAGAGCGTTGGTGACCCGCGTAGAGAAAGGAGATTTAGCCAATGTTGTGCTGACAGAATTTAAAGCCAACATTTTGCAACAGCGCCTTTTGCTTGCCGAGCTTAAGCAAAAGCGAGACGCACATGCTCAAATGCTTTCTTTTTATTGGCGTTCACCTAAGGGAGATATGTTGATAGTAGATGAAGCGAATCCGCCTAAAGATATCAACTGGCCTTTCTGGGTTGGTACCGGTCAGCTTATGACTCTTCGCAATGCCCTTCGTAATCACCCTGAACTTGATGTGATGAAATTAGAACAGCAGGTGGTAAATAACAAGGCTGCGCTGGCTAGTAACGCGTTATTGCCGAAGTTAGATTTAAAAGCATCGGTTGCAAGAGATATAGGTTCTGGTCCGTCAAATTTAGACGGTACCGAAACAAAAGTAGGTCTGTCGTTTTCCTACCCTTTAGGAAACAGGAAGGCGAAAGCTGAACAAGCCCAATTACAGTCAAAGCAAAGAGAGCTAGAGCACAAGCTAACCTCTACTGAGCAAGCGATAACTCAGCGTTTTGAACAGGCGCTAGTTTATTGGGGGCAGGCGAAAGACATTGTTGCTCTTCAAAGTGAAAATGCGGCGCTAGCGAAAACCCTTTCTAAAGTAGAAAAAACACGTTTCGATGCAGGTGACAGTGATATGTTCGTGTTAAATGCGCGCGCACAAAATGAAATTAAGGCCCAAATAAAAGAGATAAAAGCGAAAGTGGACTTACTAAAGGCAGAACTAACCCTTTATAAAGAAGCCGCTATGTTGCACTCCCTTAACAACTGAGCTTTTTTGAAAACATCGAGTTTAATTGTGAAGTAGGCTTGGGTGCTATTGCTTGCTGCTTGTTGTTAAAAAGCAGGTAAGGGTTGAAGATACTAGTACAGCTATAAACAAAAACGGCGTATTGAGTAAGTCAATACGCCGTTTTTTTAAAAATCAATTAGTAGGCGGTTAATTGCCCAGTGCACTATTAAAGTCGTCTTCGCTTAGTCCGGCAGACATAGCGTATTCTTTTAACTTATCCTGAGATACACCCGCGTGTTGCGCAGTATTTAAAATACGCATTACTTGTTCACGCTGCTGCGCAGACTCTCTCACTGCCGTTTCAACTACCGTTTCTGCTTCGTTAGGAAACACGGCCAGAAGCGCATCCACTACATACTCACCAACAAAAGGAACAGCATTCAATGCGCTTGTCATGATATCGACAATCTTATTTGGATGTTCTTGCGACAATGTCTGAACAATACTGTCTGCTGCGTCAGGTTGAGTAAGCACGGCAACGCGTACAATCTCATCTAGCTCTTCAGGTGTCGAAACCGCAGCAGCCTGCACAACAAAGTCGACATAAGTCGGCTCTGCTTTTATCGCTAACTGAACAATGTTAGGGCAGCTACTTACTTCTTTCTCAATAGCCAGCTGTACAATCTCTTCAGTAGACGCAGGTTGTGCAGAGATAGCAGCAAAAATGATCTCTCTGTATTTGTCTGGATAGGTATCTAAAGCAATATCCACAATAGACACAATCTCTTGCGGATAATGACCAGCGATTGAACTGATTGCTCGGCCAACCGACATAGTTTGGTTTACTTGACGTCTTAAGAAGGCGGTTTGAAAATGATTTGACTCGTCAGCACTTTCTACATTCGCTGACGCAGGTGGCTGAGCAACATCATTTGAGGATAATTCTTGTGCCATTGCTGTATGACTAACATGAGTTGCTAGTATTGCCGCAGACAGCAGTGTAAGAGTTCGTAACATAAACCCACCTTTATAATTATTGCGTAGCCAATTTCTGACACCACCAGTATTAATACATTTATAAAGAACACAAAGCATAGGTCATTTACGCTTATATACATTCTTATACGTATTCCTTTACGCAAGCCTTAATATCTATCGCTAATATTAAGCATTAATATAATAACGGCAGGATCAAATACTACTTTAAGAACTACTACTTTATAGGATCTGAATTCCTATCCTATTAGTAATTAGTCCATATTGTCTACTAATTATCACATTTGAGCGAAAAATAGACGGTTGGTTCAGTTTTTTCAACTTTTTTAAAATAAGTGTTGACGTGAGCGCTCATTTCCCTAAAATGCGCATCCGCTTCGGGGGAAAAGCAAAACAGCA
>NZ_CAMZMZ010000061.1:0-10540 GCF_947311905.1 Alteromonas sp. CyTr2
TTAGGCCTGCCGCCAGCGTTCAATCTGAGCCATGATCAAACTCTTCAATTAAATATATCGAAATATGAATCGTCGTTATGTGACACTCTTAACGAGTGCCCACACAGATTGTCTTGTCTAAATTTTTAAAGAACGTTACTAGCTTTTGCTAGCTGCCTCTCCCGAAGCGGATGCGTATCTTACAGCGCATCTTTTTTTTGTCAACAACTTTTGTTTATTTATTTTTAAACTTGGTTTTTGACATCCTCATCAGTTGTTAGCGTTTTGCTGTTCCCTGTTGAGGAGGCGCGCATTCTACGCATTCCTGTAGCATCGTCAACACCCTTTTTAAAATAAATATAAAAAAAGCGACCGCCCGGTCGCTTTTTAATCTATTAGTACATTAAGCATGCGTTTACGCTTGTATATCCTTATTCTATCAGCTCAAAAAGGCATATCCTCTTTATTATTGAGCGAAGACATCTGATTATTGCTACGTAATCATTCCTGCTTATTGTCTACACTTTCATTGCTTTTCTTTTTATCGGCATTGAAGTCTGCATCTTCTTCATGGTCGCCCACTACATCGTCTAACGTTACTTTCTCAACGGTACGAAACGTATTGATAGGTCCAGCTAACGCATATAGTGCAAAAACAAGGAACAATACTAAAGCGGGTTCTGTTGCCACAACAACGAATATCAGAAGAACTAAAAGAAGGCCTACAAATGGGACCTTGCCATGCCAATTAACTTCTTTGAACGAATTGTACTTAAAGTTGCTCACCATAAGTAAGCCAGCTAAGCCTGTTACTGCAGCAACTATAAAACCATAGTCGGTACCTACTGCATCATACTCAACACCTACCCATACAAGACCAGACACAACTGCCGCAGCAGCCGGACTTGCTAGCCCTTGAAAGAAACGCTTATCTGCAATACCCACCTGTGTATTAAAACGGGCCAAGCGAAGCGCTGCACCTGCTACATATATAAAGGCAGCTAACCAGCCTAACTTGCCAAGTTCAGTTAACCCCCAATTGTAAGCAACAAGTGCAGGCGCTACGCCAAAAGAAACCATATCGGCCATAGAGTCAAATTCAGCACCGAAGTCGCTTTGCGTGTTCGTCATTCTTGCCACACGCCCATCTAAACCATCAAAGATCATAGCGACGAAGATAGCTACTGCGGCGGCTTCGAACCTGCCGTTCATTGATGAAACCACAGCAAAGAAACCAGAAAACAACCCTGCCGTTGTTAATAAGTTGGGAAGTAAGTATATCCCTTTACGTTTTTGATCAGACATATGTCCTCATACTTCTACATATACAATTGCACTAATTATTTCATAGATATGCAGGAACGCATAGCAAAGTAAAAAGACTGCCTCGTTCCTTTACATAACGCCGTTGCAAAACGTTATTAGCTTTGCATTGATTACACGTACTCCTACCACAATGCCGGCGCTTGGCTTCTACTTATTCAGGACCGCGTATGCTCACGATTAAACAAACAACTAATAACTAGGTATACGGTTACATACCTTAAATAGCTCACCGTTCATATATCATACAAGTCCATGTTGAAATTAGGTACTACCAAGTTTGTGTTCGCATAATGTGCGCACACATCACTCGGCGTGTACTTGAAGTGCTTTGCGCTTCATATTTAGGAAAGCAATTATGCGAACGCTACAAAAAACGTTTTCTTTGCAAACTGTACTATTACTTTCCACAGCTTTGCTATCTACCCTGAGTGCTAATTCAGCATTCGCTACCTACTATAAAAAGCAAAGTTATTCTCACTGTGGGTCATCGAGCCAAAGCAACGAACAAAGCAATATATGTAACTCTCCGTTGGGAGAATACACCTACGATCTAGTCGATGACAAAGTGACACAAACCAATCAGACGAATAATTCCTTTGTTCAAATAGACGGATTAAATATTAGTATGTCCGCCTTTTCTGACACACAAGGAGTTACCGGCGAAACAGTCGTTGGCGCCAAGTTAGAAAAAATCTCAGATAAATGGGCTTACGGCATAACAAACAATGATGAAGCGTACTATCGTGGCGACGCTGACCACGCTATTGACAATATCAACTATTACTCTCAAGGTAGCGCGAACGCTTATTATAGTGGTATGACTAACGTAGAACGTGACTATGACTTCGTGTTGTTATCTTTCGACTCTGCGGTGACACTAACGGGCGCAAGTTTTTCATGGCTTTACAGTGGCAGCGACAGCCAAGTATCTGTTGCAGCACTAAGTAATACTTCGAAACTAACCTCAGGTGTTAACACGTGGAGCGATATTGTCACTAACGCCTTAACTTCAGCCTCATTTGATATTGAAAACTGTGAATATTTAGATCACCGCGCTGACTTTACTTTCACTGAGTCCGCTCAATATTGGTTGGTTGGCGCTTATAACACCGTATTCGGAAATATTGGCGGCCATGTAGGTAATGATGCCTTTAAGCTTGCTAATGTTGGCTTCTCTGTAACAGAGTCTGCCGGTACGCCAACGCCAACAGAAGTTTCTGAACCTGGCACCATTGGCTTACTCATGGCTTGTTCACTTCTCGTGATGTGGCGTCGCAAAAAATCCATTTGAAGAAATTAGACTTTAGATCACTGACAGATTGAAAAATCTGTCAGTTTTTTTTACTTGGGCATCTAAAGAACCAGAAAAATAACTTTAAAATCATACGCTTAAATATTGGCACACAAAATGCTTGATAACTTATTATCTGTAGTTTTAAGTTGTATAAGCCTATGAAGTCGATACTAAAATTTTCCATTACCACCGCTACCTTTTTAGCCCTAGCAAGCAATTCTGTTTTTGCTTCATCCAGTGACAACAAAAGATATGACTTGATGTCTCATTCTGAGAATAGTGTCCTTTCAAGTGATGGTGTAGTAATAGATGGCGTCAATGTCAAATTGTCTGCCTGGACTTACATTGACTACTCTACAGACTGGGAAAGAAGAAACGGTAGCTGGACGCAACTCTCTAGTTCAAACGTTAAAAGTTTCGATGAGTCTAATGCTCAATTCGTAGGCCAGCCAAACCTTAACTACGACTATGGATATGGCGTGCAAAATAGTCACGAAGCTACTGGTGCCCACCAAACTATAGACAACCTATTTGATTATGACTCCGATGACAACTGGCATACCGCACAAGGGAATCGTACGTTTGACTATATTCTCTTTTCATTTGATAAAGCGGTAAGCCTGAATAGTGTTGAGCTTGGATGGCACGCGGGTAGTGGGCAACAGCTTTCAGTAGCTGCGTTATCCGGTGCTAATTTGGAGAACAACTCGTGGACCAACATTGTTCAGAAAGACTCTTTAGGTAAAGCTATCTCTTCATCATTCAATATAGCTGGCGATCAATACAATGGCGTAGCCAATGTGAGCGACGCTTTTAGAAATGAATTCTCAAATTTGTGGTTAGTTGGCGCTTACAATAAAATCTTTGGAAATATTGGTGGCTCTGACTCAAACGACAAATTCAAATTAAGCGCTTTGTCATTTGATGTTCAGAATACTCCACCTCCAACACAAGTTAGTGAGCCTGGCGCCCTAGCACTGATGGGGTTGGGTTTAGGTCTTGTTCTTTATAGACGTAAGCGCCGCGTTTAATTGTTTAAAAACGCTTAGAAAACACGTATCTTTAGAAGGTGGCTTAGGCCACCTTTTTTTATGCTATTTTTAAGCCAGCGGCTAGGCTAAGTTTCGAAGGTATATATGGATTTTTTTAATAATAAAAAGCGTGTTGTACAACGCGCTATTGTCTCTGCAGTTGCCTCATCATTAATCGCTTTTAACAGTTTTGCTTCTACGTCAGAAGACTACGAAAAAGCACTGACCGCGTTTAATCAAAACGAATACGACGAAGCCTATATCCACCTTAAAAACAGCTTACAAAAAGATCCTGAAAACCTTGCTGCAAAAATCCTAATGGGCGAAATACTGCTTATTAATGGCTACTTAACTGCAGCAGAAATGGAGTTTGTAGAAGCGTTGGAAATGGGTGCAGATATCAACCTTCTGGCAGAGCCTCTCGGCAACACTTGGTTGTTTTTGAACAGGTACCAAGAAATTGTAGACTTCTCTGATCTAAACAAACTGTCAGGTGATGCTGAGCGCGAGTGGCTGATGATACGTGCAACTGCATGTATTAGACTGCAAGACGAGTCGTGTGCCCTACGTGATTACAATACAATTGTTTCACGCACGCCTAATTTTGTACCTGCAATAAATGGCTTAGCCTCCATAGCTCTTCAAAATGAAAATTTATCCAAAGCGACCTCGCTTATAAATAAAGCTATGTCGTTAGAACCAGAAAATGCAATAACATGGCGACTGAAGGGGCAACTCGCATACCGACAGGGTGATACAGACGCTGCAACCGCACACTTACAGAAAGCGCTGACTTTTAATCGAGACGATCCCATTGCATTACGGAATCTTGTTGATTTGTATTTAGAAGCGAAAGACTACGACACGGCAAAACTGTTCGTAGATGAGATAATCCAAGATACACCCAATGATCCGCTCGCCATTTTACTTAATAGCTGGTTACAAAGCAGAGACAACCAGCAAGCTATCGATAACGAAAAACTAAAAGAACTTAACGACTTCATGGCTCAACTGGATCCTGAGCTTATTACCTCACAGCCCATGTTGCTTTACATAAGTGGTTTAACTAACTTCTTTAATAACAACATGGAGACAGCCGCGAAAGATTTTAACGCTTATCTGCAACAAGAGCCTGATGACTTACAGGCGGTATTGATGTTGAGCCAAGTTTACATGGCGACTCAACAAGATAAGCAGGCCCTTGCCCTGCTTGAACGTCATCAGGATGCGTTAATGGAAGACCCAGACTCAGCACTGCTTTTAGGTGACTTATTTATTCGCCAAAACAAAGCGTTTAAAGCCGAGCGACTTTTGCAAAATCTTGAATATAAATACCCGAATGAAAACAAGCTCCAGCTATTTAAGATTAAATTAATGGCTGCTAGAGGTAAGCAAGATGAAGCGCTATCTATTCTTGAAAATAACTTATCTACCTACAAGGATAATGCCGGCTTTCTTTTCACTTATTCATTGATGAATTTACAAGCTCAGCAGTTTAAGAATGCATTAAAAGGCGCTGACTTACTAAGCGCTTTGTTTCCAAACGAAGCAGAAGTTTTCAATCTTAAAGCCGGTATATTGATTAGACAGGGTCGATTAGAAGAAGCCAAGATCAACATAGAAAAAGCGCTAGCGCAAAACCCGACGCTTTTCCCTGCGAAATTCAATTTAGCAGCCACGGAAAGCCGTTTAGGAAATGTCGATAAATCTAACCTGCTAGTAGAAGAGTTACTTGCTCTGTCTCCCCAACATAATGAAACGCTGATGCTGAAAGCGTTCAATTTAAGCAAAGCAGGAAATCTAGAAGAAGCTAAGCAAATTTATCTCGATATATTGACGCTCACGCCTTCAAATACTGGAGCGAGAGAGCGCGTTTCATCTTTGTATCAACAACAAGGCGACACAAAAAATGCGCTCTATCACTTAGACCTCTTAATCAAAGACGATTTCGACAACGCCGATTATCTCCTTCGAAAAGCAGCGCTTCAGTTAGAAGCAGGTCAACGTGCCGATGCAGAAAAAACGCTAAGTATTGTGAGGAATTTTATCAATGACGATGCCGGCAAGCTTATCGCATATGCTGATCAAGCTCGAAGTGTTGATAATGATGAAAACGCCTTAGACGCCATGGCCCGAGCGTATGAAATAGCGAATACAAGTACGTTTGTCACGTTGCGTTATGTGAGCCTACTGCTCGACATGCAAAACAACGACAAAGCACAATCATTGCTAACAACCATTCCCACAAACCAACAACAAAATCCGGTTTATTATTTCTTGAAAGGCCGATTGGCAGCAAATAAGGGAAACAGTGAACGTGCTATCAAAGAGTTTGAAAAAGCGTTAGATGTAGACGCTACTTTTGCACAGGCTTTTGTTGCCATTTACAACTACGCACTGAACGATCAGTTTGTCGATGTATTCTTGAATACGGCAAGAAAACTGGTGAGCGAGAATGAAAACAATCTGCTGGCAAAAAACCTGTTGGCGCAATACTTATTTTTCATTCAAGAGTTCGATGAGTCGATAGCGCTTTACAAGGAGCTTGTTGAGCAACCAAACTTACTCAACCCTGCTGAGGCTTACAATCGCCTAGCGATCATGCATATCGAGAAATCGCTAGTCACTGCAAAAAACTATGCACGTCAGGCCTACGAGCTTCAACCAAACTCAGCAAAAATATTGGATACCTACGGTCACATCAAAGCGCTACAAGGAGACTATGAAGGCAGCCTTAAAATGCTGAGGGATGCGTTCGCCAGAGACGTCAACGACCCAAATATTCGCTATCATCTGGGCTACACGCTAGCCAAGCTTAATAGAATTGAAGAGGCGAAGAAAGAGCTAGAATATGCAGTAAATGTAGAGCGTCCCTTCTTTAAGCGCCCGCAAGCAAGAGCATTATTGGAGAGCCTTTAAGGCTCTCGCTCGGATTAAGTAGAGATTAATTCAACTAAAGACAGCACGAACAGTTGCGTTTGTGCTTTTCCATTTTGCCAATACCAGGGTTAAACGTATTGGTTGGATCTAAGTCTTTGTAAAATTTCTGCAAGTTACTTTCGGCTTCATACAAATGACCTACATTGTGTTCAGCCGGATACTTAGCGCCACGACTGTCTAATAGTGCCAACATATCTGCTTTTACTTTTTTGGCGTCGCTGCCTTTTTTAAGTATGTAATCTTGATGAAAGACATGGCAGAAGAAATGTCCATAATAAAGTGACTTTTCAACGTGTTTGGCGATGTGCTCAGGCAGGTTCTCTACCCATAAATCATCGTTGCGGCGCAATGCGATGTCCAATGCTAAGATGTCTCCTACTTGCTTATGGTGTAACGTTTGATAGCGAACCGCGGCGCCAGCTGCAGCAAAACGTAATAAAAACGCCTTAGACGCTTCTTCTTCATTACAAGTAATGAAGTCACCATCTAGCTTCTCTTCGTTAAACAGCTTGGCCAAAAGTGTTTTAACCTCTTCGATGCCACCATCGCTCATTTTAAGGATTAGATGATGCTCGTACTTGTCGCGGTAAGTTCTTATACTCGAGGGTATTTGGTCAGAAAAGAACTTACTACCGAACTGCATCAATCTGTCGCTTAGGTAAGGAGGAAGCAGAGGTAACTTGTTGAGCACGGCATCCACCCGCCCTTTAAGTGCAAACATTTTAGGTAGCGAGTCAGTTCCCAAACGCTGAATACTTATAATCGTATCTTTCCCGTAAACATCTGCAATATCGAACATTTCTCTATGAAGATATTCACCTACTTCAGGAACGTTTTTACATTGAGTCAGTATGTCTCTGCGAATACGAGTAAGTACAGAGGCATCATTCGTACCGATATAAAACGTTTGTTCTTCATTAGGCACTTCGAATGTGTCTAAACGCACCGCGAAAACAGCAATTTTACCTGCGCACCCACTGGCTTCGTAAAGCCGTGTTGGATCAGCATTGAAGCGGCTCGGCGTATCAGCATTCACGTCTCTAACGATGTGTTCATAATCACTTGCCGACGCTTTCATACTGGTTTCAGGTAGAGATTTTGGAAAGTTGCCAGAAGAAAGGTTTCCGATAATTTCTTCTGGTGTGTCGCCTAAATCTATACCTAGGTGATTAACAAGCTTTAGCTCTCCGTTTTTATCCACCTGAGCAAACAGCGATAATTCAGTATAGGCAGGTCCCCTTTTTACAAGTGCCCCACCTGAGTTGTTTGCAACACCACCGACAATAGACGCACCTAGACATGACGACCCAATTACAGAGTGAGGCGCACGCCCAAGTGGCTTTAGCGCCTTTTCAAGTTTGAACAGTGTTGCTCCTGGAAAACTCAATACTTGCGTTCCGTCGTTAACCAGAACAATATCGTCCATTGCTAACGTATTTATAACCACCACTGGCCTATCGTAGTCGCTACCGCTTGGCGTTGAGCCTTCGGTCAAGCCGGTTTTCGCGGCCTGCATAATAATGATGCAGTTATATTCAACGCAAACCTTTAGCACTTCCCAATATTGCATTAGCGTATGTGGAAAAAGTACAGCCAATGCTTCGCCTTCGCCTGACCGCCATCCCTTGCGATAGTGCTCAGTTTGGCGCGTTCCTACGGCAAGGTTGCTTTCCCCGAGTACGCGTGTAAAAGCGTCAATAATTGGGGTTGTTTGCATGTATAACTCCTTAGAACAGTGCAATGCGTATTAAAAAATTAATTTGTGCCGACTAGTGGACCACCGACTTCAAACACATAAACCCCCAACCATACTAAAATACCTGCAAATACAACGTAATATATAGTTGGGATAATAGTCTTTCTTAAAGTAGCTCCCTCTTGCCCTATTAATCCTACCGTTGCCGACGCAGCTACAACATTGTGTATTGCAATCATATTTCCGGCAGCCGCCCCAACGGCTTGCGCTGCGATAATTAGTGCAGGTGACAATTGAAGGCTTAGTGCTGCTTCGAACTGAAACTGGCTGAACATCATATTTGATACTGTATTCGAGCCTGCGATAAATGCACCTAATGCACCAATAGTAGGGCTAATTAATGGGAAAGCTTCGCCAAACATATTGGCGAACAATTGCGCGCCAGCTATCGGCATACTGACGATGTCGGCGCCATTCACACCTGAATTTATAAAAAGCCTAACCATAGGAATTGTGAACATCAATACAAAACCAGCACTTAGCAACGTTTTGCTGGAATCATTGAAAGCCTTAAACAACACTTCTCCCTTGGATACCTTTTTACTTTGAATGATTACTGCAACCAATGCACCTATTAACAACAACCCACCAGGAAGATATAGCGGACTGATTGATGCACTTACACCCGTTTCACCCAGTATGTTGTCAAATGAGAGTGTCAGCGACGTAGTAAATTCTTTTATCGTTGGAAACACTCTGGATATAACGAGCAGAAGTGCAACAACTAAATAAGGGACCCAAGCCGTAACCCAATGCATGGCCTTTTGTGACGTTATGTCGTCTGCTTTTATTTCCAAATTACCCAGCCAACCTTTGTCCCATGACGCTTTCGGCGGGAAATCCCATGTTGTTTTAGGCATCAAGAAACCATTTTTAGCTGCAGTAACAACCACTGCCAAGCTCACCAATCCTCCAATCAACGATGGAAATTCAGGGCCTAATACAATGCCGGTAAATACGTAAGGAATGGTAAAGCTGACGCCTGCGAATAAGGCGAAAGGTAGAATTTGTAACCCTTCGCGCCAAGACTTGTTGGAGCCAAAAAAGCGAGTAAGCATTACAGCCATTAAAACTGGCATAAATGAGCCAATAATTCCGTGGATAGTTGCCACTTCAGAGGTGATTAGTTGAATAAACTGCTCCCATTGCCAGCCTTGAGCCTGCAAAGTCTGACTGATCGCTTGGCCGTCTAAACCTTTGTTTACACCAATGACAATAGGCGTTCCCACCGCGCCGAAAGAGACGGGTGTGCTTTGGATCATCATACCAATAAGTACGGCAGCCAATGCTGGAAAACCGATGGCAACAAGCAAAGGAGCCGCTATAGCGGCCGGCGTGCCAAAACCAGAAGCACCTTCAATAAAAGTACCGAAGCACCAAGCAATGATTATTGCCTGGACTCTTCTATCAGGTGAAATGTTGGTGAAACCCTGGCGGATAACATCAATTGCTCCAGTATATTTCAATGTGTTGAGCAGAAAAATTGCACCAAATACAATCCACAAAACAGATACTGTAATCACTAAGCCTTGTAGAATTGAAGCGCCCACCCGTACTGCCGACATATCCCATGCTAAAAGTGCCATAAGTGCTGTACTTGCTAATACAACTGGCATTGCTCTTTTCGCAGACCACTGTAAACCCAATAGCAGCACTGCTGAAAGCGTTATAGGTAACAATGCTAATAATCCAAGGGTTATCTCATTCATGAGTTTTCCTCTTATTATAATTAGTTAATTATTCGAGTTTCTAACGTTAGAAACTCGATGTTAATGCAGGGTTAAAATTTAGGTATGCGACTGTACTAATTTCTCACGTGTTGATATATATGCATTAAAGACAAAGTTTATTTCCATTTTTGGACTAATAGTGGCAAAAGCAGACGATATTATCCTTTTTGTGAACGTAGTTGATGAAGGCTCTTTTTCAAAGGTCGCTCAAAAACTCAACCTAACTAATTCTGTAGTAAGTAAGCGTATCGCACGATTAGAGTCAGATTTGAACGTTCAATTGCTTTACCGCTCTACACGAAAGCTCAATTTAACTGATGCAGGAAGAACACTGTACAATAAGGCGAGAATCGCCAATTTAGCCATTCAAGACGCAGAAGATGCCGTCAGTGGTTACAGTGATGAAGTGACGTGGTCAACCAAAATTGACCAACCCAGTTAAGCTACTTTTTTCAATTTCTTCATGTCCGCCTCATATTGATTT
>NZ_CAMZMZ010000062.1:0-8692 GCF_947311905.1 Alteromonas sp. CyTr2
CGCTGCGATAAGCGCAGTGATACATGTGCCTATATTTGCGCCCAATGTGAACGGATAGATATCCTTAGCTTTTAAAATTCCACTGCCAACCAAAGGAACCATGAGCGATGTGGTGGTTGACGAGGATTGCACTAGCACTGTCATCACAGCACCCGACGTTATTCCAGAGAGTGGCCCTTTTCCTATGCTGGTATGCAATAACGCCTTTGCCTTGCCTACCATAAGTGATTTCATAATTTTACCCATGTAGGTAATTGAAAACATAATAAGGCCGATACCAAGAATTATTTTCGCTACGCCCGGATAAATAGAAGGTAAAAAGGAGAATGCTTGTGTAACTATGTCTGTTACCGGTTGCGTCATCGCTTTAATAGGATTAACACCAGACACACCGATGGCTTCACCTGTATGGATAAGCGCAACCAATTGGGCACTTAAAAACTCCAAAATACCAAACGCCATTTCAAGAGGTAAGAAAATTAGTACCGACAGTACATTGAAGAAGTCATGAATAGTGGCCGCATTGAAGGCTCTTTGAAACTCATCTTTTTTTGCAACATGACCAAGGCTCACCAAGGTGTTGGTAATACTGGTCCCAATGTTGGCGCCCATCATCATGGGTATAGCGATAGTTATGGGTAAACCACCCGCTACCATTCCGACAATAATAGAGGTAACCGTACTTGAAGACTGAATAAGTGCGGTACACACCATACCAATAATCAATCCCATGACAGGATTAGAAGCAAAACTAAAAAGAGATTTCGCGTGGTCGCCAGTAGCAAATTTGAATCCGCTGCCAATCATGCTGACAGCTAATAACATCACATAGACTAACAAGGCTAAAAGAAGCCACTTACGCCAGTTATGTGCTTTTTCTAGCACGCTGTTCTGGGCTAGTTGAGGGTCAATCATTGACATAATACGCACAAATTCATACTTGAAAAACACATAATATGACGTGCGTATTACACAAAAATGACGGGGGAGTGAAGTGCTACCCCGCCAATCTTAGGAAGAAAAAATTCGCTTAGAAGCCTAAAGGATACTGCCTTAGTACACCGTGAATGTCGTCTAATGTTTCCTTCGAAAGTGAAATATCAAACGCGTCTATATTTTCTTTAAGTTGAGGCACAGTGGTAGCGCCAATAATTGTTGAGGTAACACCAGGCACTTGCTTACACCACGCCAACGCGAGCTGCGAAGGTGTTATTCCTGCTTTTTCTGCAATCTTCATATATTCAGCTGTAGCTGCCTGCGCTGGCGCTTTATCTCTAAATAACCCCATACGCTGAGCTAGTGTCCAACGACTACCTTCCGGTCTGGCTCCATCCTGATACTTACCACTTAACATACCCGTTGCTAACGGCGACCACGGAAGGTAAGCAATGTTCTCTAGTTCACACATTTCAATTAAATAAGGCCAGTCTTTCGCATGAAGTAAACTGAACTCATTTTGGATAGAAACTGGAAGCGGCATATCCAGCTCTTTGCAAAGTGTAAGAAAGGCGTGAATGCCCCAAGGCGTGTCATCTGACAGCCCCCAGTGTCTAATTTTCCCTTCATCCAGCGCGCGCTTAATGCCTGAAAGGATATCACGCATACCATCCAGTTCTTTCTCTCGATTGGTTTTGGTTGGATCAGCACCATCCGGCCAATGCTTACCGAAATGAGGTGTAACTCTATTCGGCCAATGAAGCTGGTAAACGTCGATATAATCCGTTTTTAAGCGTTCTAATGAATAGGTGAGTGCGTTTGCGATAGCGTCAGCTGTAATGGGCCCTGCGTTTCGAATGTAATTCAAACCGCTGCCAGCAATTTTAGTCATTAAAACAATGTCAGAGCGCTTTGATTCGTTCCGCGAAATCCAATTACCGATAATGCGCTCTGTATCGCCATAGGTATCTACATTTGGGGGAACAGGATACATTTCCGCCGTATCGACAAAGTTCACGCCTTTATCCAGGGCAAACGCTATTTGCTCGTCTGCATCTTGCTGGGTGTTTTGAATGCCCCATGTCATTGTGCCCAAACACACATCCGACACCTGTAAGTCGCTATTTCCTAAGCGGTTAAACTTCATTTTTGCTTCTACCTTGCTTGGCTTATACCTTATTGATGCAATAATAAGTCGACCGCTTAAGAAATAAAAATGCTCTCTGTATTTATGAGGCTTTCTTAATGGTCAACTCGGCTTCTACACTTGCTAGCCGCGCCTCAATATCTCTTTTGGACTCGACCATTTCATTCGCCAATTCTGCGAGTGATTTTAACTCTGCAACCCCTAACTTTCTGGTATTAATTATTTGATACTGACGCTTCCAGCGATAAAAGAAAGTAAGAAAGTTAACAAAAGCTCGGTGAAATGTCGCAGAACTCTTGATCAATACCAGAATTAACACGATAGACGTGAGCGCAGCAACTAAAAGCCGGTGAGGTAAGCTACTTATTATCTTTGTTCAGTGCCTTAGCGAGCGCGTAATTGCCTTGCGACAAGGCTATATCTGCCACTGAGTTACCAGCTTTATCTACATGCTTAGGATTTGCGCCTTTTTCTATTAGGCTGCTTACAATCTCTTGTCTATCGAAGAGGCTTGCAAACATTAGGGCCGTTTGCCCATTTGCGTTTTCTTCGTCTATATCGCAATCGGCAAATACCAGCTGCTTTGCCACACTAACATGACCTTTAAATATAGCGCCCATAAGTGCAGTATTCCCGCGGTTGTCTTCTTGACACGGGTTTACCTTCGCCTGCTCAATAAGAAAGTTTACGGTGTCAGTGTGACCGTGGTACGCCGCAAGAATAAGTGCTGTATAGCCTTTTTCATCTGCGACGTTTACATCTAGCCCAGCGTTATAAAAGGCTTGCAACAGGGTGCTGTCGCCTTCTCTAGCTGCGTCGAAATACCGCACTTTTAGTGCTTTAATAGATAGCGAAGCTGATTGCGCAGGTTTATCCGCCGCACTAGTTACTTGTGTTACAGCACTGGCATCGAAGCTGAATAGAGTGACAATAACGAACAGTGTTGATAGTAGTGAGTGCTTAAAAATAGACATTGTGCCCTCTTTATTTATCGACGCATGAAGTGAAAAGTAATTGAAATTAGGTAGCTACGCATTGGGTGGACTATTTATCAACGATAAATAGTCCACCTTTTAGTACTTCTGACTTTAATATTTCTGACTTAAGTAGCTCTGACTTTAGTAGCTCTGGTTTATTGCATTAGCGCCGTCAGGCTTTCTGCAACTTGTTTCGCTTTAGCTGCACGTGCAGCCTGCTGTTCCATCAAGTCTTTCGCCGTTTGACGGACTTTAGCCATTGGTGCGTTTGCTAGTTTAGCTACGCCTTTGCCGTAGTCTTTATCTGCGTTGTACATATAAGCACTAATAATGACGCGGATTTCTTCTTCAGGCACCGATGCCAGTGCTCCACCTAAGTTATTAATCAGGTTTTGCTGGCCTTCTTTGGTTAGCTTTCTGAAAAACTCCCCTGCTTGTTTAAAGTTCTGCTCTTTGTAGAACGGAATTTGTTGCGTCATACCTGCAAGCGGTTTGCTTGAGTAACGGAACGCCGGTTCTTCGTTAAGATCAAGACGTCGACTTGGCTGGTAGTTCACATCGCGATTAGTACTCGTTGTGCGTAGCTGACCATGCTGTTCGTGGTTATTGATAACCGCATTTTTGAGGTTCTCACAGCTGTACTCCCACATGAAGGTTGGTACGAGGTTTAGGGGCTTTGACTTCTACGCAAACTTGGTCGCCATAATAGTTATCAGCGTAATTGCATTGCGTTCGAATGGGTTGATTAGTTGTGGAGGAAACACGGTGGCTATTCGCCGTTGTTAGCTTTTTTAATAGTGCGCTCATTTGGCTCTCCTTCTTAAGTTGAGCGTATTATCATTAATTGAACAAAACTATTAAAACGGGTTAAAACGATTCAAATAATTAATTTATTAGATTGTAAAGGTACTCGTTAATCGAGAAAAGGTATGAAAGTAAGTAAATGATGCGTGACGAAAGAAAGGTTGATAGAAATTTGCAGTTCACGCTGTGGGAATAACGGCGCCATTTTAAAGTACTAAGAATAAATGACGCCAGTTTTCTAGATAACCGTAATATCTGGTCTCCAACCTCTGATCTCTAACCTTCAAGCCATGGCCCGGTTATAGCTAAGGTCTTCGTTGGAGAGTAAATATTCACGAAAAGCGTATTGCCGTCAGGCGAGAAACACGCGCCGGCAAGTTCAGTTTGCGCATGGAGCTTTGCAAAGTTATACACTTCTCCATTTGGTGTAACACCGCGTAAGTGATTATCAACAATATCAGTATATTGATCTTCGCACACCAATAGATGCCCGTTTGGACATACGGTTAAGTTATCGCCGAAGTTATATAAGTTCTTGTCTTCACTTTCTAAAAATAGCTGAAGCTTGTCCTGTTTACCATCTGCAGAAGAAACAAGTTTCATCACCTGACCGAGTTGCTTTTGGCCACCATTAGTACAGCAAAAATAAAGCTCATTTTCACCCCAATGTATACCTTCACCGCGAGCGAATAAGGCAGCACCTTTCTCATATCCTCTAGCGCGTAAGTCATCGTTCGGGCTTTCTGGGTTGTCTAATGCTATCCACTCAACGTCGAACCACGTCGCCAATGGCATAGTTGTGGAACTCCAATTACGTGTATCAAACTGAGGTTTGTTTTTTACTACCAGGGCTTCTAATTGGCCGCCAGCTGCCAAGTTAGCGTACTCGTTAGGCACAAAGCGATATAGCAAGCTGTCACCCTGATCTTCAGTCAGGTAAACAATGCCTGTTTTGGGGTCAACACATGCCGCTTCATGGTTAAAGCGCCCCATTGCTTTAAGTGGTTTAGCTTCAATGAGTGAGTCAGCATTTGCAGGTACTTCAAATATGTAGCCGTGATCTTTGCTTACCACATCGCCGTTCGGGCCATGAGGTCGGTCTACGGACTCTTCACACGTTAGCCACGTGCCCCAAGGCGTAGTGCCGCCCGAGCAGTTTCTTACCGTTCCAACAAGACTGATAAACTCTCGCTCTACCATTTTGGTAGTAAGGTTATACACCATGGTTGTGGTGCCGCCTGGTAAAGCAACGCCACTATGATAGTTGTCATAGGCCAACTCGCTAGTATGCATTTGAATAGACTGTGGCTGAGCACTCAAATGTTTGGGGTGCAGTTCGTGGTTACGTATAAGCGCCACTTTGTCGCTACTGCCTTCTACAGGCAAACAACCCATACCGTCCGCTCTGTCAGGTACATGCATACCATCAGACATGCTATTTCCAAGGCTTGATATAACCTTATAGCTAAAGCCTTTAGGTAAATCGAGCAGCTTTTGAGGGTCGGCGACTAGTGCACCATAGCCTTCACTAATAGGCATAGACGCCAAATTTATTTTCTTACCAAAAGCACTGGTCGCTAGGCCACCAAATGCCAAAGAGCCTACTAAAAACTGGCGTCGTGTTATCATCAAAGTCTCTCACAGCATTAAATTCAAAAATTATAACTCGGTATTGTTACAGTATGACAAAAGGAGCTTATAAAACTTACAAGAAAGCCGCTTTTTCAGGTGGAAAAGAGAACCTAGAACACGATCAAGACTTGGCTAGCCAATAGCGGATAATTGCAAACTTTCTTTAAATTTAGGGTAGTTTTGTGTTTTCATTGATTCCCGCCCAATGTGCTTCCGGTTCAGGCCTTGAGAAGTAATAGCCTTGAAATTTTTCACAGCCTTTACTTATTAGGTATTTTAGCTGCTCTTCACTCTCTACACCCTCTGCAATACATGTGACATTCAGTGCTTTGGCCATTTCAATAATTGCATCAACAATCTGCGCCGCTTTTCCATCAAAGTCTTTTCCTATGTCGTCCACAAAGTACTTATCAATTTTAAGCTCACTGATCGGGAGAACTTTCAGGTATGCAAGACTGGAATATCCAGTACCGAAATCATCAATTGAAAAGCGAAAGCCGAATCTTGCGAGTTCAAGCATGGTTTCCTTAACCAGCTCAATATCCACCACTAAAGCGGTTTCTGTTAATTCCAGCATTAACATGTGAGGTGGAATGCCGTATTGATTTACGCGAGAAAGTAGCGAATTTATAAAGTCAGGCACAACGATTTGTCTAGCGCTTATGTTGATCGCAATACTGGTTTTTAAACCGCTTTTCACGAAGTTACTAATAACGCTCAGCGTTTTTCTTAAAACTATGTCACCTATTTCGCAGATAGCGTAGCTCTCTTCGGCAATAGGAATAAATTCACTTGGGCTTACTGGACCTAACTCTTTCGAGTACCACCGCACCAACGCTTCGAAAGAAGAAACCGTTCCATCATGGGTAACTTGAGGCTGAAGTACTATTGATAATTCATCGCGTTCTATCGCTTGTTCAAGCTTAGATTTTATATCTAAATAACGGTCGAACTCTTTAAACCCATCCTCTGAAATATGACAAAGACCAAAAGGTGCCGACCTTTTTGCCCTTTTAACAGCCTGTTCGATTACATTGATGATTGACTCAAAGCTTTGACCTTGCGGGTTAAAGATAGCACTGCCAAGTGACGCGGTAAGAGACCATTTCACTGAATTTATGACAATATCGAAATGACGTGGACTAAGGAGTGCGCTTTCCACTAAGTTCGCATCAAATTTATGGAGGTCTTCTTTTATGTAGGTTTTTTTAGACAGTACGACAAAACTATCACCGCCATATTTAAAAATTTCATAATCGTGGCCGATGACGAAAAGCAACTGCTCTGCAATCTTTCTTATAGCATAGTTGCCGTTACCAAAGCCGAAACGCGTATTGATTTGCGCCATATTATCGATATCTAACAACAAAATATGTATATATTCTTGCTTCAACGATGCGCGTAACATCAAGTCTTTAAAGCGTTGATGGAACCACTGCTGATTTCGAAGGCGGGTAACAGAGTCAGTATAAGCGAGATTATAAATGGTATCCTGCGCTTCTATACGTTCACTAATATCCCGTATAACACCTATAAATCCCCTTTCACCCTGGTCAAAACTCTCCGACAATGACAATTCCATCTGGAATATATCGCCGTTTTTTCGCTTAGCCGGAAGCTGACGACCTACTCCTATAATTTTACCTACCCCAGTCTCCATATAATTGCGCATATAAAAAGCATGGTTAGACGCATAAGGTTCTGGCATTAGAATCTCTACAGACTGAGCGATTAACTCCCTTCGCGTGTAACCAAACGTTTTAAGCGCAATGTCGTTACAATGTGTGATTGTGCCCTTGACGTCGATACTAAATACAGCATCATTGATATTATTCAAAATATTTTGAATTTTCATCGCTCGCTCTTCATTGAGAGTAAGCGCGGTTTTATATTCAGTAATATCTTCAAATGCACCGAAAAGACGCTTCACTGCGCCATTCTTATAAAGCTCCGCTTTCCCAGAGGCTCTTACCCATCGAATAGTGCCTGACGAATCGATAATTTTGCACTGAATGTCATAGGGCTGTTGGTGAAAACGGAGGTTATCAAATGCGAGCGTTAACTCCTCAGTATATCCCGGGGCGAAAGAGTTGATGGCTTTTTGGACGTTTATGGCACTACCGACTGGTAAACCGAAGATACGGTATGTCTCTGATGACCATATTAACTTTTCAGTTTCAGGATAAAACTCCCATGACCCTGTTTTCGACATACGGCTTATTTCATCAATAAGGCTTAGGTTACGCGCGGTTTTTATTGCGAAAAAGTCCTTCTGCAGTTGTGTAGAAAACAACTTAGCTTGAAGTGAGAAAACTTGTAACCACTCATTGATGTCATGCTTGGGAGTGTTAAAAATAGCAACGAGTAAACCAATATCTTGGTTTTTCTCATTAAAGAGGCCCGCGCCTAAATACGCTTGCGCATTAAGCTCACTGAGGGTTTGATCATCGGGAAAATGCTCGCAAATGTCCGACTTGTAACCACACGCTCCAGTTAGCAAGACAGTTTCACAAGGCGAACCCTTCAGGTCATATTCAATTTGTGAAATTGGAGAGTCGTGCGCAAGCCCTACTAATACGGAAATTTTATCCGCTTTTTTGACGCCTAAAAAGAGATAGTCAGCGTGAAGTAACTCATTAAACCCTAATAAATCTTGCTCATAAGCACTACGATTTTCCAAAACAATTGTGCTGAACTCCGATTCATTTAAAACTGACTCGAATGACATTACTTATAAAACCTTGTTAAAACATTAAAATGGAGTTTGCCACTTCGCACTGACGGAAAAAAGGCAGGACGATAATAAGTTTCAAATTTATCAATGCCTAAGCATAGCTCAACTTGCGATTAAGGCTAGCCTCGAACCTAGTCATTTTGAAATAAGTTTGTCCGCTTCCCCATAAAACCCACTGGGCCTTAAGTTATTTCTGTATTAGAGAGTGGGTGCTGTGCCCTCTGAAACTCTACAACGCAGGGGGGGGTGTCGAAGCTCTAACTTAAAAAGAAGGGTAAGTTTACGGCGTGTTTCCTTCTCTCCCCAAAGCTTTCTGTTATGCAGATTGCGAGGGAGTGACGTTCTAAATCGCAGGCATAAAAAAGCGCACCTAAGTGCGCTTTTCTTGGCTTGTGTTGCTAAGTCTAGATTAGTCTAGGATCTTAGATACAACACCAGCACCTACTGTACGACCACCTTCAC
>NZ_CAMZMZ010000063.1:0-8426 GCF_947311905.1 Alteromonas sp. CyTr2
GGCTGTCGCTTGTCGAATACGATTTACTATGCGACAGTGGAAAGCTGCACTCAAATGGTACAGCTCCATAGTTGACGCAGCCTGGGCCGGAGGCATATGAAATTAAATTCGTGGGGATCCCTCAGGGTCAGAGTACATTTATTCGGTTTTGTAATAGGGAAAGCCAATAATGTACTCTGACCCCACTATTCAGGGGTGGCGAAAAAAGTACTCTGCCCCCATTATTTTTGGATTTATAGGCCCATGGCGTGGCTGAGGAAGGCGGTTTTAATGGTGCTGAGTTTGTCTGTGGCTGAAAGACCAATTCCTCTGAGCAACTTTTTGAGGGGGTCGTCGCCGTCGAATAAGAATTTAAAGCCGTCCATTGCGGCAATCATTTTCGTGGCTTCTGTTTTACGGCTTCGTTCATAGCTGCGTAAGTGCTTGTACAAACCTATGTCTTTACCCGACGCCTTTAAGTTGTTTAGGGTTTCTGCCAATGCGAGCGCATCTTGCATTCCCAAGTTAGCGCCCTGCCCTGCAAGCGGATGAATGGTATGCGCTGCATCGCCTACCAGCACCACACCGTCTTTCGCCCACTGGCGTGCATAACGCATGGTCAACGGGAAAGCGGCGCGCTTGGTTTCAAGCGAAATAGTGCCAAGAACGCTATTACTAGCCGCAGTTAACGCATTGCAGAACGCAGCGTCATCCAATGCCATTAATAAGTTCGCTTGCTCTGGCGTTTGCGACCATACAATAGAACATACATTTGGCTCAGACATAGGCAGTAGCGCGAGCGGTCCTGTGGGTGTGAACGCTTGTCTCGCCACATTACTATGCGGCTCTACCGTTTTGATATTAGCGACAATCGCCGTATGCTCGTAGTCTTTAAAAGTAATAGGCAAGCCAGCCTGCTTTCTCACAAACGAATTTGCGCCATCGGCGCCTACTAACAACCTGCAGCTTAGCACGTCATCATTATCAAGCATCAGCATGGTTTGGTTTGGGCCAGCTAATACTCTATCAATACCCGCAGTGATCAACTCCACATTAGGCTGCGCTTCCACAGATTTAGACAGTGCATTGACTAAAGCCTGATTCTCTACAATCACGCCAAGCGCATCACTGCCCATTTCATCGCATGAAAAGTGAATGTCGCCAAAACTGTCTTTGTCCCATACATGCATGTCGGTGTAAGGGTTGGCGCGATCTTGCTGCAAATGCGACCACACATCAAACTGTTGAAGCGCTTTAATATTGGCCTGGTTTATGGCACTCACTCTCGCCGTAGGCTTCTCGTCCAGAGTCTGATAACACACCGCCTTATCGACTATTGCTATGCTCAATTCACTGTGTTTAAGCGCCGCTGCAAGGGTTAGCCCTACAATTCCGCCGCCCACTATCGCTATATCAACATGCTGCATTGTTATCTCTTTTTCTTAGTGATGTTTCGCCATAGCCCGTCGTGTGTTTAACAAACGCTTTTTTCGCCTGGGGCATCATGCTTAATGCCAATAGCGACACATTGCGCCCAATTACTGTTGGAAAATACTGGTTTGAAAAGGTGCGAACTAGCGTATCTGTCAGGGCTATCGTGTTATCCCTGTCATTCTTACGCGAATTGGCGTAATTCTGAGTAATGCTAAAAGCGCCTGCATCGAAATTAGCTGATGCGATTGTATCGTTTTTCTCTTCGTATGAATCCTGCTCGCCGTGCTTTTCCGCTGACGCTTGCAGCACAGACACTAAAGTACTTAAGTCGCGTAAGCCTAGATTGAATCCTTGCCCTGCAATAGGATGTAGCGCCTGTGCCGCATTGCCTACTACCACGGTGCGGTGACTAGCAACTTGCTGCGCCTTCGTAAGCGCTAACGGGTAACTTGCCAACTCACTGACTCTCAGTACTTTGCCCTGTCGATAGCCAAATGCTTCCTGTAGGGCCTTGATAAATGCGCGTTGATTTAATGCTATTAACGACTTTGCGGCGTCGGTATCTACAGTCCATACAACTGAAAAACCGTTTCCACTAGCCCTGATATCATCGATTTCACTGTCGAAAGGCAGGAACGCTAACGGGCCATTTTGGGTGAAACGCTCGTAAGCTCTGTTTTCATGAGGGAGCTGAGTGTGAACGTTAAAGACAATGGCCGTTTGATGATAATCATTGACTGTTTTTGAAATGCCAACCTGGTCAGCTAATCCTGAGCGACCGCCATCGGCCAGTACCAGCAACTTTGTGGTAAGCGATTGCCCATTATCTAGCTGCACCTCTACAAAATTGCACTGCCGCTTTACGTTCGTTACCTTGGCAGGTGCGATATATTGGTAGCTTGAGGCTGCACCTGCCGCCAATCGCGTTAGTGCGCTTAAGCTCACCACCTGGCCAAACGCGTCAATGTGGTAGTCACTACTTTGAAGGTTTAATAGCCCCAAGTGCCCTTTGTCGCTAACCTCAATATGCTTAATTTGAGGAGGTAACTCACCGTTGTGCTGCTTAGCTACATCATCAAGGTTTAGCCCCATGTGAGACAGTTCTTCAACAGTACGTCTTGCCAAGGCAATCACTCGGGTGTCGGTAAAAGGGTTAAAGTCGACTAAGCTTTTACTGGTTTGCTCTGGGTCAGCCGCATCAATTAGGGTGACAGATAAGCCAGAGCTGTTTGCAGGAAATACTTTCTCTGCGAGTGCTTTGGCTAATACGGTACCGACAATACCACCACCAATAATTACTACATCAACCGCTGCTGCCGATTCCACTGTTTTTATATTCCTGTCGTCCAGAGGCTCTAATTATTAAAAGCGTTAATTCTGAGATTTTTTTCTTTATATTAAAGGCTAGTTTTTAGCGTAATTAAAACTGGTAGTTTAAACCGCTAACTTAAACCAAAATTCCGTATTTCACACTTATCGCAGTTTTTCAAACCTTGGTAAACCTAGCAAATTTTGACAACTAGTCTCTGCTTTCAGCCATAAGTGCTTCAATCTCATCAATGTCTTTTGGCACGTCTGCGGTAAGAATATCGACACCCGTCGCAGTAATCACGACATCATCTTCAATTCTTACACCAATGCCTTTGTATTTTTCCTGCACGTTGCTATCTTGACTAATGTAAATGCCGGGCTCAACAGTGATCACCATGCCAGGCTTTAACGGACGGTCTTCACCGTCAATTTTGTAGTTGCCTACATCATGCACATCTAGACCTAAATAGTGCCCTAAACCATGCATGTAAAACTGACGCCACGTTTCATTTTCAAGGTTTTCTGCCACACTACCTTCAAGAACGCCAAGGTCAACTAAACCTTGAGTAATAATTTCTACGCTATGTAACATGGCTTGTGACAAGGTAACGCCGGGCGCTAACATGTCTAACACGCTTTTTTGCGCTTTTAATACAACGGTGTAAATTTCGCGCTGAGCATGGGTGAACTTTCCATTTGCAGGAAACGTTCGCGTGATATCCGCAGCATAACCTTGATATTCAGCACCTGCATCGATCAAGATCAAGTCACCGTCATTTACCTGCGCGTTATTTTGCGTGTAATGCAAAATACACGCATTATCGCCGCTTCCAACAATAGTGCTATAAGCAGGTAAAC
This sequence comes from Alteromonas sp. CyTr2, assembly GCF_947311905.1. Taxonomy (NCBI): domain Bacteria; kingdom Pseudomonadati; phylum Pseudomonadota; class Gammaproteobacteria; order Alteromonadales; family Alteromonadaceae; genus Alteromonas; species Alteromonas sp. CyTr2. The sequence continues at coordinate 3,583 of NZ_CAMZMZ010000063.1, forward strand.
GGGCTCCCGCCATCGCAAATTCATGGTGAATTTCAGCTTCTAGCTGGTACTCGTAACAACCAGGCGCGGCGAACTGCATAGCTCGCTTGTGCGCACGTGCGCTTATCTCACCCGCCGCTTTCATCATGGCCACTTCACATGCGGACTTGAATAAACGCATTTCGTGTAAAATAGGCTGTAAGTCGTGAATTGCCCTTGGCGCCAGTGATTCTTTAGGCGCATCGCGCAAGGTGTTTAGCGCTTCAGAAAATAATAGGTCATTGTCTTTCTTGTGACCCAACGAAAAGTACACGTTGTCTTGACCTTGAATTGACGCTAACAGCGCTTCTTCAAGTTCTTGCAACTCAAACGCTTCATCTAGACTAAATCGAGCAAGTGCAGCTTCAGCCCCTAAACGTTTGCCGTGCCAAATTTCTGCACTTTTGTCTTTCTCTTGTACCACCATTGCACGATAACTTTCACCGTAACGAGGGTGGTTAGACAATATCAACCAAGCATTAGGCTCTTCAAATCCTGTCAGATACCAAAAGTCGCTATCTTGCCTGAATGTATATTCGGTATCGCGACTTCGGGTTACCATACCTGCTGCAGGCACAATACACACACTATTCGGCTCGCACTGTGCAAGCAGTCGGTCCTGCCTGGCGATAAACTCTTGCGCACTAATCATAAAAGAGAAAACCCTAAAAAATCTCGTTAAAACGGATGGCGACTTACGGCCACTTTTAATATCTTCAGTTAATTACTAGTGTACGGATGGCGTGTCTTGTTGATCATCTAGAAGCGATTGGCCCAGTTCGCTGAAGCATAAAATTGCTGAAATTTTCACGTATTCTTCAACCTCTAACAGCGCCTTTTCAGACTCTTCGTCCGCGTCCATTGGTTCTTCCATACGTGAAATATCTGAAAAGTCTTCAAGTGCCTCTTTTACGTCGTCAGAACATTGCATAAGGTCTTGCTGGTGTAGACCAAACCCAAGCATGAAACCTTGCACCCAGTTTATTAGTGCAGCCCCGCGATCGTTGATAGGCGCTTGATCATCAGGAAGTAACAAATTGAGCGCGAATTCAGGCTCAAGAAGCTGCTGACAGGTTTGATTGAAAAGGCTATTTAAAAGGTGCTGGGTAGGGTCGCTAAACGCATCACCCTGATTAATGGTTTCACTTAACGCTTCTAGCCATTTTTGGTCGGTAAGCGACATGCCTCCGCAAAGCATACCGCACAGGATGCCATGCACTTCTGCAGCATCAACAATTACGCCTTGCTGAGACAATTTATTACTTACGCTATCGTAATCGAGCTGTTTTTCCACGAATTGTTCTCTTTTGTTTTGAATAGTTTGAGATACAGGCGCCACTTTTATAAAGCGATTAATTACCGTCTATTTTGGCGGCGACTTACGTCAATGTCATCTCTTGATGGAGTTAATACTAGCAAAAATCAATGTGTAACGCCTCCTTTTGCCCTACCACTGCTCTAACTTTGAACAAACAGCAAAAGTACATTCAAGGTCTAATAACACTGTGTCGTACACACTTTACACAGCGGTACTTAAACGTTGTTTACTCACTGTTCAAACGATGTTTAATTTGCGGCTATTTCGCTAAATTCGTTGCCGGACGGCTAGCAACATCGTCAGATTTCATCTAAGATCGCTGGTGTTGGATACGGAATTCCTTTAGCAACAGCGTGACAACGTTCATTAGCCTTTAATGCCTGAATAGCTGATTGGTTATTATTGAGCTTCTCTTATATGCGTGTATAATTGCTGACCAATTGGTCAAGAAAAGTAATATTTTTTTACCGCTATTATAATCACCACGCAAAATAGTTATAAAGCGCTTTAGGTGATCCTCTTCACTGGATCTCGCGTTTGTTATACCCTGTTGCGTTAATACAACAACAATGTTTCCTGGGATGTTTGCTAGTTCATTCATGTCCCTGGCCGATGCTTTAAACCAAGGAAGTTGAAACAGATGCTATTGTGCAAGCTCGACGCGTATCGAGAAGCCTACGGCAATTGTGATACTTCCGCCCTGAACTTTTCGGTTCACGGGCGAAACATGGACAGCGGCATTCTGGGAAGCGCCCTCTTTCGACGGAAGAAGAAATGGCAATAATAAATTTTGGCTCTATAAATATTGACCACGTTTATCAGGTAGATCACTTTGTACAACCTGGTGAGACGTTGGCCTCTACCCATTATCAAACCTTATTAGGTGGTAAGGGTGCAAACCAGTCTATTGCTTTAGCGCAAGCAGGTGCAGACGTAAGACACGTCGGTAGCATTCACGAAAACGACGCCTCATTTAAACAAGCTCTTATTAAGAAGGGTGTTGATTGTCGTGGCGTAAAGTGCTCAGAAGTTCCTTCAGGTCACGCGATTATCCAAGTCACGCCTAGCGGTGAAAACGCCATTGTATTATTTGGTGGTGCTAACCAAACCATTACCGCAAAAACCGTAATGCAAGCGTTAGACGATACGCGTCCTTCAGATTGGGTACTAACCCAAAATGAAACAAGCAGCATTGAAGAAGTACTTCGCCAAGCGAAAGAAAAGCAGCTTAAAGTAGCCTTTAACCCAGCGCCTATGAGCGAGTCGGTTAAACAGCTTCCGTTAGACTGTGTAGATTTACTTATTGTAAATGAAACCGAAGCTGCTGCGATTACCGGTAAAGAAGAACTTGAAGATATTGTGACAGTGTTCAAAGAGCAGTGGTCACACAGCGAAGTTATTATTACACTGGGTAAAGCGGGTGTAATGATGCTGCGCAAAAACGATGTTGTAGAAGTAAAAGCATTCTCTGTAGACGCGGTAGATACCACCGCAGCCGGTGACACCTTTATCGGTTATTTCCTGTCTGCATACAGCAACCACACCGATGCTAAACAAGCATTGCGTCGCGGGTGTGCAGCTTCAGCCATTGCGGTAACACGCGAGGGCGCAGCGCAGAGTATTCCAACACAAAAAGAAGTGGATCGTTTCTTAGCGAAACACGCCAACTAGCAAGACGCATTGAGATAAATTGATGGCACATAAGATCATATTAGATACGGATCCGGGGATTGATGATGCAATGGCGATCTTTTTCGCCTTTCAGTCTCCAGACATTGAAGTACTTGGCTTAACGACCGTTTACGGTAACGTTCCAGTAACAATGGCAGCGCAAAACGCACTAACACTTTGTGAAATTGCAGGTAAAGATATCCCTGTAACTAAAGGTGTTGGCATGCCATGGGTTGGCCCAGAGTCAACGTACGCACACTTCGTACACGGTGAGCACGGCTTCGGTCATATTAAACCTGAAGCGCCTAAAACCGAGCTTGACCCACGCAGCTCTGCGCAGTTTATCGTTGATATGGCACGTAAGTACCCTGGCGAAGTTACTATTGTTGCTATTGGCCCACTAGGTAACTTGGCCCTTGCGCTTCGTCTTGAGCCAGAACTTCCTAAGTTGGTAAAAGGCGTTAGCATAATGGGTGGTGCAGCGTTTGTACCAGGTAACGTTACGCCGGTAGCTGAAGCGAACATTTGGAACGATGCACATGCTGCAGAAATCGTTTTCGCAGCAGACTGGGAACTGACCATGTTTGGTTTGGACGTGACAAACTTCACGCCGTTCTCGCCAGCCTTTGTTGAAAAGCTTGAAGAGAAAAACAATACCCTTGGTGGTTTTGTGAAAGAAAGCGCCCAGTTCTACATGGATTTCTACTCGCAAAACCGTGAAGATCGCGTGTGTTTCTTCCACGATGCATTCCCGATTGCCCACCTTCGCCACCCTGAGCTATTTGAACTGACTGAAGGTCACGTTCGCGTTGGAACAGGGACGCTAGATAGAGGGCAAACCGTGGTTGCGCCTAAAGGTACAACACCGAGTCCACTATGGAATGAAGCAAATACCATAAAGGTAGCGACTAAAGTTGACCACAAAAAGCTGGAACAACTATTCATAGACACCTACGCTCTATGATATGTTTAAGGGATTGTTAATACACAATCCCTTTTTTATTTAAAGCTAGGTTTAAACTCAACGGTTATGAAAGCGGCGCCCCTCCCTCAAAATGAAGATGAACGTCTTGCCGAACTGCTCAGCTACGACGTACTTGATACTGAAGCTGAACAACTCTTTGATGACCTTACAGCCCTTGCCTCTCAAATTTGTGAAACCCCTATTGCGCTTATCAGCCTCATTGATCCAAACCGCCAATGGTTTAAATCAAGAGTAGGTCTAGACGCAGAAGAAACATCACGAGACATCGCGTTTTGCTCACATGCTATTTTGCAAAGCGATGTGTTTGAAATACCTAACGCTACGTTAGACCCCCGGTTTCACGATAACCCGCTGGTGACTGGCGCGCCTGATATTCGGTTTTACGCCGGCGCACCACTGATTACCCCGTCTGGTCATGCAATTGGCACGCTGTGCGCCATTGATAGCAAACCACGCAAGCTAACCGAAACACAAAAAGCCTCGCTCCAAACCTTAAGTAAATCGGTAGTAGCACATTTAGAGTTAAAGCGGAAAAACCGAGAGCTTGAGCGCACCAGTCAATTCAAGTCTGACTTTCTTTCTTACGTAAGCCACGAAATTAGAACACCGCTTAATGCTATAAATACGTTTAGTCAGTTGCTTGAAGGCGAAGCCCAAAAGTTAAATTTACCCTCGTCATTTACCACCCCGCTTTCTCATGTAAGCCAAAGCGGTGAAAGGCTTTTAGAAATAGTAAATTCTGTTTTAGATATAAAGCAGATAGAAGCGGGGAAAATGAGGTGGTTTAATTGAGTTGACCAGTCCAGTTAAGGATATAATTGAACTTTAGCTGGAGAAAGTAAATGGCCGGAA
>NZ_CAMZMZ010000064.1:0-6769 GCF_947311905.1 Alteromonas sp. CyTr2
TCTGGAACGCTGCTGTCGTCACTCGTAATTCGGCTACCACCGCCAAATGGCGTAATGGTTGATTCTGGGTTTTCAAGCGCAAGCTGTAGGCCGCCGTTGGTATATCTCACCATAACTTGACGGGCAAAGGTGATGCCGTCAGTGGTACCAATAAAATCAAGTGATTCTGGTAATGAACCTACGTCCATAAAGGTCGTCCCTGTTTGGCCCACCAACCAATTCTTGTAAGTTAAGTACGCGTGGCGTACTCGCGGAGTGTAGGAGTTACTGATTCGCTCATCACCGCCGCTAGTTACAAGGAAGTCGAGTTCGAATACACCGTTAATTGTGTCGCCTTCAGCCGTAGGCGTTGACGTTGCAAAGCGGAATCGTGAGGTTCTGATATGCGCGTCAAATTGTGGATCTTCGTCAACGCCACCAACAGGTGTTAGTGAAGGAATATAGAAATCGCGACCTACGCTACCTGATGCAATGGTGCCATCTGAGTAGTCACTAACCATAGCGTCGACTTTAATATAGCCTGTGAATTTCACACTTGTGTCGCCGATTGTTGCTGCTTGTGCTGCACCTGTAGATGCTGCCAGGCACAGCGCTACTGCTGTAGCCGTATTTTTTATTTTAGCTTTCATCGTGTCTGTTCCAAAAAAGTGGTTAAATAAATGTAAATTCAACGTTAACATTGCTGATTGTGTCCTTATTATCTAAAAATTAAGGGTATACGGATTTAATGGTTGATGGGGCACCTTCACCCCATCAATCTGATACCACCCTCAGATGGTTGATAGATCGACTCCGTAGTTGAGTTCCTCTGCGAAGTCCGGCAGTCCGTAACCGATGGTTTTCTTGTAGAAAGGAGAGACCTTCGCAGTCGGTGCCTTCTTCTTGTGCTTCGTGGTGTAGAGCATTCGTGCCCGCATCACCTCGAAGGAGTAACCGCGCCCTTCACGGTTCTTGTCCTTGGCCAGTCGGTTGATGGACTCCGTGTAAGCGTTGGTGACGGGCATGTCCGTCTCGAAGTAGGTCATGGTCTCTTCGCGCCAGTTTCCCACTGCCCTGACCAGATCGCTCCAGACTTCCTTTTGGCCCTTCGGGATGGTGGCTATCCACTCGTCCAGGGCGGCTTCTGCCTGGAGCCGTGTGGTGGCGTCCCAGATGCCGTAGAAGCGCTCCTTGTGCTCGTAGGCGGCCAGCAGTTGCGGGAACGCGCCTGTCCAGGTCTCCATGATGAGGCGCTCCCGGTCTGAGACTTCGTGAGCGCGTTTCAGCAGGATTTTCCGGTCTCCCTTGAGAGTCCGACTCTGGGACGGTTTCAGCTCCTTTCTGAGGCCCTTGCGCACTCTCTCTAGGGCATCGTTGGCCATGCGCACCACATGGAACTTATCGACCACGATGCGGGCCTGGGGCAGCACAGCCTTGACCGCTGCCCGGTAGGGGTTCCACATGTCCATGCTGACGATCTCGACCTTCTGCCGGTCTTTCAGCTTCATCAGGTAGTTGGTCACCACGTCCTGGCGGCGGGTGGCCAGCAGGTCGAGCAGGGTTCGCTCCTCAATGTTGGTCAGAATGCAGCGGTAGCGCTTGTTCAGGTATAGCTCGTCAATGCCCAGGATGCGGGGCGTCTCGAAGCGGTGCCAGCGCCCCAGGAACTCGGCGCGGGCGTTGAAGATGTCGCGCACCGTCTTCTCGTCCAGGCCGGTCTGTGCCGCCACAAAGGTGTAGGGGTGGTTGAAGGATTCCTTCTCCACGTACTCATGCAGCCGCAGTGTCATACGGAATCCGTCCACCATCTCCGGTAGCTGGGGCCTGAATGTTGTCTTGCAGGCCCGGCAGGTGTATCGGCGGCGGACCACCCAGAGAGTGACCCGCTTGCCGTGGATGGGCAGATCACGATAGGGAACGTCACGCTTGCCGAACCGTACGAACTCACCCTGCACGCCGCATTCCTCGCAGGCGATGGGATCGGGCACGTCCACCTGGAAGTGCATTTCGTCGTCGGTTGATTTGCAGCCCAGTACTTGGTATTGCGGCAGGTGAAGGATGTTGTCGGGAAGTTCGGTCATGGTGTTGTATAGGCGTAGGTGTCAGTCAGATCCATCCGACTCGGCATTGGTGTTTGCTTTTTTACCCAACAAGCTGCTGGAAACGAAAAGTAAGGCACCGAGGACAATTGCAATATCAGCCAGGTTGAAGGCCGGCCAATGCCAGTCTCGCCAATAGAAATCAAAGGAATCCACAACATAGCCGCGAAAGACCCGGTCAATCAGGTTACCCATGGCGCCACCGAGGATAAGACTGTAAGCGATGGCTTCTCCTTTATGACGATTTTCAAGGATCAGCTTGATCAGAAAAATCGAGACCACTACCGCGATTCCGATAAAAAAGTAGCGCTGCCAGCCTCCACCATTCGCAAAAAGACTGAATGCGGCACCGGTGTTCCATAGGTGCACCCAGTTAAAGAACGGGGTCACCGAAACATACTCGCCATAGGCCATTGATTGCTGCACCAGCCACTTTACAGCCTGATCAGACGCTGCCAGCAGGCCCGATATGGACAATAGGGCATACGGCGAGAGCTTTTTGCCAATAATGAGCATTATTTAACCCTTCAACGCCAAAATGCGTCTGGCACCGTTAAGTACAATACCCCCCGCGATGGTGCCGATAATCAGATCCGGATAATTGGAACCGGTCCACGCGACCAGGGCGCCGGCGGTGATGACCCCCAGGTTGATCACCACGTCGTTGGCCGAGAATATCCAGCTTGCCTTCATGTGCGCCCCGCCTTCCCGATGTTTGGATATGAGCAGCAGACAACTGGTATTGGCAATCAATGCGACGAATGCGATAGCCATCATCACCAGCGATTCAGGCTCACTACCGAATACAAAGCGTCTCACCACCTCTACGAGCACGCCCACAGCCAAGATCAGTTGCAGTACACCAGCAAGATGCGCGGCACGTACCTGCATTTTCACGCTATGTCCAACCGCATAAAGGGCAAGCCCGTACACCGCCGCATCGGCAAAATTGTCCAGGGATTCTCCAATCAGGCCGGTGGACCGGGCGATCAGACCGGCAGTCATTTCCACCACGAACAGAAGTGCATTGATGCCGAGCAACCAGCGCAGGGTCCCGGATTCTTGCTTAGCAGAAGCTGCCGAAAACTCGGCGGCCTTGATGGTCTCCGGATTTGCAGCGACGGTTTCCTGAAGCGAGGCGCCTAGCCCCAAGGTCTTCAGTTTCGAGGTGACGGGCTCAACCTCGCCGTCATGCACGACCTTCAGCCGGCGGTTCGACAAGTCGAAGGACAGCGCCCGAATCTCCTCAAAGCCGTTCAGGGCTAGGCGAATCATTCGTTCTTCTGATGGACAGTCCATCTTCGGCACGGCATAAACACTGACCCATCTCCCTGGCGCCTCGGAGGAGGCCTGTATATCGGTATCCGCTGCGGACGTTGCATCAGCGCCACAGGCGCCACCACAGGATTTGCTCATAATACGACTCCACTTGAACAATGTTGTGGTACCATTTTAAACTATAAAGCTACTATAAGGTCAATAGAGTAAAGAATCCGTTGGGGAGGAGGCTGATGCGCATTGGTCAGTTGGCGCAGTTGGTAGGGGTCGAAACACAGACGATCCGCTTCTATGAACAGCAGGGCTTGTTGCCGCCGCCTGATCGGCAGGACAACGGTTACCGTGTCTATACCGAGAAGCATGGTGAGGGGCTGGCCTTCATCCGCCGCTGCAGAATCCTGGGCCTGTCACTGGCTGAGATTCACGAACTACAGAGCTATCAGGACGACCCTCATCAGCCTTGTACCGCCGTCAACACCTTGCTCGATGATCACATCTCTCATGTGCGGTCGCAGATAACCGCTCTGCAAGCGCTTGAGAAACAACTCGTTTCACTGAGAGCGAGTTGCAACGATGACCGGGAAGTTGAGGCGTGTGGGGTTCTTGCTGGAATTAGCGAAGGAAACATGCACCAGCAGTAGGTGAAGCATCAACCAGATAATCCGATGAGATGCCGGTCTGTCTCACTCTCATGCAAAGGTAAGATCAACCATTTAATCCGCTTACCCAAAATTTATTTTTTGCTTAGGTTTTTTCTGCGACCTCGGCAGTGGGCACCGTATTCGCTAATAGGAGAAACTCAATGCAAATTACTAAAATCATTTCCTCTGCCTCGGTTGAACGTTTAAAGCAAAAAGCACGAAAGCTTAAACGTGAAAAATCTATTCCACACACTCAAGCACTCGATGAAGTTGCAGTATCTGCTGGTTTTAATCATTGGCATCAAGTTGTGCAAGCTAATGACTTACTTAAACCATCAGAAGTGGCGTTATCTTCTGGATGTGTCATGGCTTTTGATGTCAAAGATGGTATGGATGTCGATACCAGTGATGGGGTTTTAATTGAAGACCACTTCTTGGAGATGCTCACTGAAAAGCAGCTATTTGAAATTTATGCCAACTCCCCTGATGAGGACGACGAACAAAACAGGCCTCTAAAAGAAACGCTATCGGATTCAGAGCTTCAGGAGTACTTTCGAGATGATTGCTCATTCATGTACTTTCGTCTTGCCGAGCCTCATGCAAACAAACCGCTGAAAGAAGTATTGGCTCTTATACGACAGTACTCGTTTTGGATGCCGCAATATATTTGGCTTCAAGGTCACCTTATTGATACTTATCATTTGCCAGCTGAAGACGAGAACGGCAATACCGTAGGCGTAAGGTTTTAGCTCTACAAGATGAGGCCTAACTGGCCTCATATCTTCTTCTGCAAGTGGCTTAACGCCAACCCTGCCATCAATGCCAAGCCGATGATCAGCGACGGTAGTACCACCGGTGGAATAGCCAGCGGGGCGAACAATCCCATAAACAGCAAAATGACGCCTGAGCCCAGAATTATCATGCTGTAGCGGTGAATAATAGGGCTAGAAAAATCAAAGGTTGTCTTCTTAATCTTCCAGGTCATCAAGCCGTCCCACAGCGCCGGTAACATGAGAATAAGGGCAAAGGGCAACCAGACCATCAACAAAGCAAATCGAGTGAACACTTGGTACAGCACATCAAAAAATGCCTGAATACGGTCTTCTACCCACACAAACCAAAAGCCGCCCATGTTCTCCATCCCTTTAGAGCGCAGTCGCTGCTCTTCAGTGGGGATTAGAAAATCACGCACAGATTGCTCCATCTGCGTATCTACAACCCATGATTGATACCAGCCATGGCTAGTTTGACCAATCCAATAGCTTGTTTGAGCGCCCAATTGATTTTGGATCATCTGTTTCTCTTTACTAATAACCCGGCCAGTCCAATCACCGGGCACTAACACGCCAATGGCAATAATCTCCAGCATCAGCGCCAGACACAGCAGCCAAACCGACTTATGCTTGCTCATGCCAAACATCCTCTTCAACTCGCGCCAGCATGGCTGCAACGGTTGGCGTCATAATCCGGGCTTTAATTACTTGTTGAAGCCGCTTTGTCGATGTATGGCCACTGACATAACGCACATCAATACGTCCTTCAGCCAAATACGCCATCCGATTTTGACGATTACGAATCCAGGAGTAGAAATACACACCATCTACGGCAGCCCACTCGAAATGGTCAGGATCACGCAGCCGAACCCCCGTTAAAGCACTGGCGGCAGTCCAGGTCAGTGCCTCAATGAAATGCCACAGTCGGATACTGTCATCATCACAACTGACTTCGTCATAACTGCCCAAACCATTACAAAGGCACAAATCAAAGATGGAATGGCCATCTAAAGTGAGCGCATCTGTTAAATAGTCCGCCAAACAGTGCACTGAGGCCAAAGCATGAGGCCAGTCGGTTTCAAGCAGCCTTAAAGTTTCCTTGAACTGGGGGTTATGTTGCTGGCACTGAGCGAGCATTTCTTTACTGGTAAGTGTTGTCATTTTCAGACAGACAGAATGATGCATACAGACTCCTTATGCTGCCTGTGTAGAGCTGGTTAAAATAGGAATGCGGCCTTTGATCACGCGGCCACCTGAAAGCTTGGCGATGTACTCCAGGTTGGGAAGCTGGCCTAATAACTGCGGTGGAAACATATCGCCTTCTTCCTCCATCAAGCGTTCGCCATGATTGCCGGTAAACAACGCGGGGCTGTCCGAGTTGGACGACATACCTTGAGTTTGCATGATGTACTGCAACCGAGTCTTAGGCAGATTGTCGGTAATGTACTGCTGCGTTTCGGCATCCATCACCCGAAGGGCTATCAAGTTGTTGATGTTACCTAACACCTGGCGAGCCTTAGCTTCACTGCCTGTACGAGCTGCAAAGTCAGCAAAGGTCTGAGTAGCAATTACACAACGCATTTTTGCGCCACGGCCTTTGTTGAGCAGTTGAATGAAGGGATCGTTGACGACTTCAGCCGCCTCATCGATGAAGATATTTACGGGACGATTTTCAACACCATAGTTATAGCGATCACCGGCCACAGCAGTGAGATCGGACAAAAGCAACGAACCAATGGCGCTGCCAACCATGGCGTCAGTTAATGAATCCAAGCCGATATACGCCACTTGGGCATTGTTGATAATACGGCCAGAATCCGTAATTAACCGGCTGTCATCCACATCGTTTGCAATCGGTGATAACAGTGGCCCTAATTCACTTGATGTGAGCATATTGAGCACCGGCATCAGTGAGGCCACCATCTTGGGGTTCTAGGGATTTTCCCCTCTAAAAAGACATAATCCTCTGTAGACCACACCAATAAATGGCTGCGGAGGT
>NZ_CAMZMZ010000065.1:0-5793 GCF_947311905.1 Alteromonas sp. CyTr2
GTCATTCTCCTTAGCAAAAAAGAACACCATGCCGTAGCTGACCTATGAATTGAATGTGGGGATTACCGGACGGACACTCTTTAACCCTCACATCCAACCTATAACGAAAAGCGCTTTTAAGAGGTATTAGATAATGGATAAGCAAACGCAAACCGAAGTAGAAGCAGCAGTATTCCGCCGCTTAGTAGAACACCTAGACGCGAATAAAGACGTTCAGAACATTGACCTGATGATTTTGGCCGATTTCTGCCGTAACTGCTTAGCAAAATGGTATTCGGCGGCTGCAAGCGAGCAGGGCGCTGATATCGACTACGAAGCCGCGCGCGCAGTGGTATACAAAATGCCATATTCAGAGTGGAAAGAGAAGCACCAGCTTCCTGCTACTGATGAGCAGTTGGAGAAGCTGGCTGCTAGGCAGGGGAAGTAGTTTTTAGATAGGACAAAACTTGTTTTTGTGTTTTGAAGCCAGCTTATGCTGGCTTTTTTGGTTTTGGGGTGGGGGAATGCAGTTGTGGAGTCTGTGCGCTGATTTGGTGATTTTAATATGTGCGTGATAAACGGCAGTGAGGTTTTTCTTTATTTTTCTGTTGGTTGTGAGGTATTGTAGTTCTAAATACAAGGACAGGTTCCCGAAAATGATGTGGATTAGCATGACGGTTTGGGGGCGAGTAAGCTGTTAGAACTTCAAGGAGAGAAAATGCTATTCCCATTGTTTGATAGAGATAGCGATTTAGTCGCGTGGCTTAGTCCTAATGCTCATATTTTCGATACTGATATGAATTGGGTGGCTTACATTCGTAATGGACATGCTTGGTCTAGTGAATCCGGAAATTGGCTCGGCCCAGTAAATGGCTTGCTTTGTTTAAACCAGTCAGGTCAACCAATTGCTTGGAATCCAAAAGAACCAGTAAAGGGTACATCTAGACCTTCTAGACCCTCAAGAGCATCACGAGCGTCAAGGCCGTCGCGCCCTTCCAGACCATCTAGGCCCTCTAGACCATCGCGCCCTTCAACGCCTTCAGGTGGCTGGGCAAACGAATCATTTTTTGCTTGGCTAGGTCAGTAAACGTTCTAACAAGGCGCTCAAGCAAGGACGCAGCAAAGCTGCGCCGCTTAGCTTGGCGTTAGTAACCACTCCAAACATTTATAAAGGATTATGATGGCACCAAAATCACATACTCTGTTTCATTTTACTAAAGGAAAAGAAACGTTAGAGAAAATATTAAAAAATGGTTTTTGGCCACGGTACTGTTTAGAAGATATTCGTTGGGTAGATCAGTCAGATGCGGATTATATTGCATTCCCTATGGTCTGCTTTTGTGATATTCCACTAAGTAGAATATCAGAGCATGTGGGGTTTTATGGTTCCTTTGGCCTTGGTATGACCAAAGATTGGGCGAATAAAAACAGCCTCAATCCGCTTTTGTATCTCGCTTCATCAAATAATCTCTCATCTGAAATCCGCTCCCTTAATAAGCATGCGGGAAAGTGTAAAACAGATGACGATATAAAAGAGGCTAAAGAAACGATGCGCTATATCTATATGCACATAAAGCCATCAGATGGAAACATGTTAGTGGACGGAAAACCTGTAGAAAAAGAATTTTATCAGGAGTCAGAGTGGCGATTTGTTCCGAAAAATGAAAACATTAAGCCATATATGTTTAAAGATAAATTCGATGATGAAGACACGCTTAATGCAGAAAACGCAAAAACACTTGAGCATACATCCTTAAAATTTACGCCCGATGATATAAAGTACATTTTTGTAAAAAGTGACTCTGATATTCCAGGGATCGTTAACTTCATTCAAACTGAGCTTGATCATTTTCCAGCTGCGGATTTGAAAATTTTATTATCCAGAATAGTTTCAATTGAGAGTATTCAAGCTGATTTATAGATGGTTACTAACAAGCGCATTAACACTCGCTCCGCTCGCTAAGGATAAAGACACGTAGGCCCCCCGCGCTTCGCTTGGTATTGTAGCCTACGTATTTTGGCCCGTTATACGGGTCTTAGTATTCTGAGAAGTTTAAGGTTTCACTATGGAAAGTAATAAAATAAAAAAATCAGAGAAAGAAATTCTATTAGAAAAGGAAAAAGAAACTAGAGCTTTCGCCACTGGTATTATAGGAGCTTTAAGCTTAATAGGACTGTTTTTTGGTCCTCAGCTACTTTCAGAATTTGACGCGACCAGACAATATCAATTAGTTCCAATATATGTAGGTTTATTGGGGATGATGCTCTTTATAGGTATGTCTTTCGAAAACTCTGATACCTTCCAGTTCCTCTGGAAGTATAAAAGTATGAAATTATTTTCAACAGTAGCAATATCCTACACGCTAATAATAAGTGGCTCTAAGGCAGCATCGGTGATCAACGAAGTTTTCAACGTTGATGGGAGTTATTTGCCATACACAATGGCTTTGCTGACTCCTGTAACATTTATATTGACACTCAAGTGGGTTTTCTTTTGTATAAGTGCTTGGTCCATTTTAGTGCTGATAGGAGTAACTACCGAATATAAATATAGTAAGGTAATAAAATGGAACTCTATATGCTTCATTGTTAGTTCACTTTTATTATCTGGTTTCCTTTACTTTCAAAGTGAAAAAAGCTTTGGTAATGATGGACTGAAAATAAAGGCCTATAAGCTAGGGCATCAATTTGATTTCAGTAGCACTTTTGATTGTGCTTCATTAGAAAATAACAAAAAAGACCAGGCAAAAATATCTGTACTCTTCTTAACTCCAGATCATAATCAGGTTATATCTGACAAAAAATTAAGTCTTAATGAATCATTTCAAGATTTTTTTAGTGACACTGATATGAGTAATTACGAAAAAATTGGTAATTTTAAACGAAGTAGGTGCAGCGAATACTAACATAAACTACTAAACAAGACAGGCATCTTTGTGCCTTTTTATCAAGCATTTAAAAGGAGAGTTTAAAAGAACTAAATAAGACAGGCACCTTTGTGTACTGAGTTATAAATTTAGTGCTTGTCTTGCTCTTGTCTCCAATCCATTCACGTATGCAGATTTGATTCTTAGGAGGTATTAATGAAATACGCTGCGGCATTAATCGAGTATCTGATAACTGGAATCATATCCTTGATATGGATAGGCTTGTATTCTAGACAATATGTAGAGATCTCCGCTGAAAATATTAAAGCTTACAAAGAGGTCATAGTTATTTGTGTTTTTCCGATTGCTTACGTATTTGGAATATATGTAGATGTTTCATCATCTTATTTGCTAAAAAGATTTAGTAATATAGCCGAGTTTATTTCAAAACGCTTTTCCTGTCCTAGGTGGTTAAAATGGCTGTTGAATTTATTGGTAGGTACTTCTAAATCAGAACCCTATAAACGAAGTGCGGAAATTTTATCGTATTCTCCATCTGACACTATTAAGACAATGGAGGCTTATATAAGTAGGGATCGTATTGCTAGAGGGATGGCTTTAAATTCATTCGCCTGCGGTCTTATCTCTCATTTAACATTCACTGGTGATACGCAACATATAGCTGTTAACTTAAGTGTTACTATATTTATAATCTCTATATTTGCTTGGTTTAGATTACGAAGACTATCAAAAGCGTTTAAGACTCAAGCTTTAATACAACTAACTAAACGTGAGCAAAAAAACTAATAAACCCAACAGATCGAAGGCAAAGACTTGCGGTAAGAGAATCCTTCTCATCAAAAAGAGCATGTATGTTCCGCCCAATGGGTTAACAATTATAGCGAACAATAGCTTATCATTTCAGTAAGTTATTTAGGCAATTAGGTCGTGTATGAATAAGTCTTTGACAGACAAAGAACTTGAGTATGTCGCTCGGGTTATTAAGGACAAAATTTTGTACCTCGTAATCGCAAGCGAGTCACAGCATAGCTAAACAAGACAGGCATGTTTGCGTAGGCATCTTTCGCTATAAAGTTTTAAATCTTGTGCCCGTCTTGCTCTTTACTGAGCTGCAAAGCTAACCGAGTAATCGCCTTGCACTTTGTCGGCCTTGAACCCGTTGCTGTTGTTGATTGTGCGCGTATTGCTCTAGGTGAGGACTAAACAAGACATGACTAAACAAGACAGGCATCTTTATGAGTATGAATACGACATACGCTTAACATAGATGTACAAATTTAGCAGAGTGAGTAATTCCTGCATTAAGAGGGATCTGGTTAAAATGAAGTACCGAAAAAGTGAACATTTGGAAGTTCCACATGGTAATTCAACAGTCTGGCGCTACATGAATACATGGAAATTTCAAAAATTTATTGAGAGCTCAACATTGTTCTTTCCAAACGCAAATAAATTGACGGATCAATATGAAGTTTCTTTACCTGACAGTGTTGAGCAAAGAAAAAGAGCAGAACTGAAGAAACAAGGCTTTCAGGGGCGAGACCTTGAAGAGGAAATGGCTTCTTTCAATTGGTCTACAAATCCAATGAAAGATCTTGTCTTGATAAATTGTTGGTCTACAAGTCCTCACGAGTCCTATGCATTATGGAAGATATATCTTGGTGGTGAAAAGAACGGTATAGCTATTAGGAGCACCGTAAGTAAGTTGAGACGCTCTATCGAAAAAGGTAAAGATGAGTATCCTGAAGAGTTTTTTATAGGAAAGGTAAAGTATAAAAAACACCTAAATAATGATGAGCTATCTAGACTGTCAGTTGTTACCACCAAGAAGCCGTTCTATGATTTCGAGAAAGAACTTCGTTTATTTGTTCTAAATTATCCGCTTTCAGAAGGTGGCACTGCTCCACCTTATAATATTCATTTTGGACGAAATGTTAAGGTCGATATTAATGAGCTAATCCATGAAGTCTACATATCCCCATTCGCTACTGAAGAGTACTACCACGAGATCGATAAATTACTTAATGGAAATAAATTACAGGGCTTTACAATTAAAGTTTCTGAGATAAGGGATCAATAAGCTGAATTAGAAGACTAAAAATACTAAACAAGACAGTCATCTTTTTACAAAGTTAATTTTAATCTGAAAGGCGGACTAAGCTATTAGAGATATTGCAAAGTTATTACTATCCAATCAATATAAATGAGATGATACGGCCAAGAAGAAAATATCAAGATAGAGCTTTTTCAGAGAAGCGATCTATAGAAACTATCGAACTTTTAAAAACTATCATAAGGGATTAAATCGCATTGCACTTACTTTGGGATGAGTTTAGGTCCTCTTTCGTTAAGAATTTAGAAGCTTTACCTGTTTCTCGAAGCTAAACAAGACAGGCATGTTTGTGCCCACAAAGATCTTATTAAAAGCGAAAGATAGCAGGTAATTAAATTGAAGTTGATTAAATATCACGTTGATAAAAAGTACATATGGTCTTTACGGATATTTTTCCTGTTAGCGTCAATTCCTTTTGTTTACAACGTTTATGAGACAGTAACCACGAGTGTTGCAATCGACGGTAAATTTACTTTTGTCAAAGATGAACACCGGGGATATTACTCTTATCTATTTAAGCAACTGGCGATATCATTATTGTTACTATGGTTAGGACTATTTAGCGTTCGTGAGAAAAATAAAAGCTAAACAAGACAGGCATGTTTCTGTATACCCACCTATCTGAGTTGTTATTGAAAGCTATATTCCAGCAATGGCAAAATCTATTGCACCTATTAGCAATTCGCGGGATTGCGCTAAAGAACCGATGCAGTCCTTGAGCACATCTTCGGGTATGGAATGACGTGGTCAACCAAAATCACACAACCCAGTTAAGCCGCTTTTTGTAAGTTAGCCATGTCAGCCTCATATTGATTT
>NZ_CAMZMZ010000066.1:0-5643 GCF_947311905.1 Alteromonas sp. CyTr2
TATCACCGCCACAGTTACCTGTAACAGCGCTATCGGTTTGCATCGAATTCGCTCGCAGTGGATGATGCGTTTCCTCTGCGCCAAGGCACTTGTATACCAGAGCCTTACTGGTATTCACCGATCGCTCTTAGAGCAGATCTCCCCAGATAAGAGCATGGACTGTCTCTGCACTGCTGCATCATTTACGGTGGCCGTTAGATCACAGGGTTTCGTTGTCTTGTGCCAACTCACCTTCAGCCTACGCCTCATATGATGTTCTTGTCCATCAGCTCGCAGATTTGCTAGCGGCTTCCTCCAGACTATCTCTCACGATTTAGCCCTTGCCATTCGCTAGTAGTTCGCGTTGAATAACAGTGTGTTAAACAACGGTGATCTTCCTACAGAGGACTTTCACCTCATTAGTTCATGCCCATGCTGGGCGTACACAACCCAATCAACACACTCACTGCGTTCGCTGGGACGCATACACGCGGGGCGGCTGCGCCATTATGCCCCACATGTCTGCGCCCGTTATTGGAAAGTTAGCGGCCCCACAAATTTACCTCTTGCAGTCTGAGTCAAAAAGGTATAATTTTTACTCATGCAGAATTTCGAATTTGACCAAACTAAAAGTGATTCTAATTTAAGTAAACATGGAATCGACTTTGTAGAAGCCCAAAAGCTTTGGAATGACCCAATGCTTTTGGAGATCCCGGCAAAAACAGAAGATGAACCTAGATATATCGTTATTGGTCTTATCGGTGCCAAACACTGGACAGCAGTGATTACTCACAGGAATAAAAATATTCGAATTATTTCTGTAAGACGCGCCAGAAAATCAGAGGTGGCAATTTATGAAAGCTAAAAACTTTGAAGATAAATTCGAGAATGGAGATGAAGTTCTTCAACACTTAGATTTGTCTAAAGCCAAACGTCCCATGCAAAAACAAAAAAGGATTAACGTAGACATTCCAGAATGGATGATTGATTCCCTAGACAGAGAAGCTGGTCGTGTTGGCGTCACTCGCCAATCTATAATCAAGGTTTGGTTGGCTGAAAGACTTGAGCAATCGCAGTCTTTAGAACGCACAGGCAGCTAATCGGGTAGCCGGAGGTATCTAGCCTCCAGCCCCCACAACACCCTGCATGCGGCTCCGCACAGGGCGTTTCATTTAGGATAGTGAAGCGCAATCCATCCATCACGTTTCCAGTTTCCGGCGTTTGCCCAAGCGGGGAAGTCATCAATGGTCATGCCATCAATGCCAGCGGCCCCTTTGTTGGCTCGAACCTGCTTCCATGCCGACACAAG
The DNA here is from genome assembly GCF_947311905.1 of Alteromonas sp. CyTr2. Lineage (NCBI taxonomy): Bacteria > Pseudomonadati > Pseudomonadota > Gammaproteobacteria > Alteromonadales > Alteromonadaceae > Alteromonas > Alteromonas sp. CyTr2. The sequence continues at coordinate 1,289 of NZ_CAMZMZ010000066.1, forward strand.
ATTGGAAGGCTGGAGAAAAAGTTCGAGTAGATCTGCGCTAAAGGCTGGCTGCTCATCAGTACGCTGAGTCACGTCACTACCGGACGGCATTCGTGTGTTCAAGTCTGACAAGGCTCCTCCTTTATTCTAAATGTTCCGGCCTTGGCCGTGTCCCAGCCATTACGCTGGGCATTTGGCTACTATGCCGTCTGCTGACTTCTGCTCTATCACCGCCACAGTTACCTGTAACAGCGCTATCGGTTTGCATCGAATTCGCTCGCAGTGGATGATGCGTTTCCTCTGCGCCAAGGCACTTGTATACCAGAGCCTTACTGGTATTCACCGATCGCTCGTAAAGCAGATCTCCCCAGATAAGAACATGGACTGTCTCTGCACTGCTGCATCATTTACGGTGGCCGTTAGATCACATGGTTTCGTTGTCTTGTGCCAACTCACCTTCAGCCTACGCCTCATATGATGTTCTTGTTCATCAGCTCGCAGATTTGCTAGCGGCTTCCTCCAGACTATCTCTCACGATTTAGCCCTTGCCATTCGCTAGTAGTTAGCGTTGAATAACAGTGTGTTAAACAACGGTGATCTTCCTACAGAGGACTTTCACCTCATTAGTTCATGCCCATGCTGGGCGTACACAAATTGCTCAAATTCGTTCCGGGCCTCCGGCCCTCCACCGGACAGCCAAACCCAAGTTTGGCTGCCGTTTAGCAAAGCGTTAGCTGCCACGGCGCAGTAATGCACAACATTCTGTACATGAGCTCATTTTCGGTCTAAACTTGTACCATAATATGTACAAGTGAGGTGCGAAATGAGAATTGTCTCTTTTACCGAAGCACGAAATGGTCTAAAAGCCGTTTTGGACAATGTAATTAACGATGCAGATACAACAGTTATCACTCGTCGAGACTCTAAAGATGCTGTTGTAATGTCATTAGATTACTACAACAGCCTTATGGAAACTGTTCATCTACTTCGTTCTCCAGCGAACGCTGAACACTTAAATCGTTCAATAGCACAGTTTAAAGCGGCAAAAACGACCCAGCGAGAACTTATTGATGAGTAACAGGTTGTTATCATGGACTGATGAAGCTTGGAATAGTTACGTTTATTGGCAGACTCAAGACAAGAAAACCTTGAGACGTATCAATAAGTTAATTTCGGATGTAAAGCGTTCTCCATTTGAAGGAATTGGAAAGCCTGAACCTCTTAAAGAAAATCTTTCAGGTTTCTGGTCTCGCAGAATAGATGACACAAACCGTTTGGTATATGCCGTGGACGATACCGCAATTACGGTTATCTCGTGTCGTTACCATTACTAGTAGGTGGCAGCTAACAATCACATTAAGTCGCTCACAGGCTTATGTGGACTCCCCCATGTCAACAACCAAAATGTAATATCACAAAAAGAAATCAGCTACCACGCCAACAGCAACGAGCAATGGAACACCGCGCATCGCCTGAACGGCTTTCACCACCGGATAATAACGCCATTGGTGAACGTGGTGAGTTAATTCATTATCTAGCCTTTCCAGTCGACGGATGCGCTCTTCTATGGTTTGCAATTGTTCCTGCAAAACTATTTGCTGCGCCGGATGAGGCAATATCAATTCTGTAAGCCAGCGAAGGTGCTTCTTCGACCAGTTAGCAGTGCCTTCATAGCGTATGTTGTTGCGAAGCAGTAACGCTTTAAGCTGGTACTTGGCTTCCTTTAAATCCTTCATTGCGGCCTATTGAGCTCGAGATAACCCCCGCACAGCTTCGTCCTCCGGCTCTGGTACATAGATGGGGGTAAGGTCTTCAGACTTTAGTGACCTAACGAGTTTAAGCGCATCTCGACGGTCAGTTTTAATTCGCTCTCCCGGCTTTTTGGAAATAAGAGACGGTGCCACAATATAGCAACAATGCCCCAAGCTCGTTATCAGCCGATAAATCCAATAACCACACGGTCCAGCTTCATAAACCACGTGCAGTGTCGCGCCGGGATATTTAGAATCAAACTGACATAGCAGCTTTTTGACACTGACTTTGGAAGAAGAGATACGGCCATAGTGAACCGGACTCGCCCCACGCTGTTCCTCACAATAAGCAACCTCATGATTACAGCTTAGATGATTTAGAGCGATTTGGCATATCGAAAATTATTCTCAAAGACAATCATTGAAATTGGCGCGAATATCAGCCTGAAGCTCGCAACGCGATAAAACGGATTACATTAAAAAAGAACTATTCATTTATGCTTCATAGGTTTGAAACATAACAAAAAAATTAAGTTCGCCCGCTGCGCGGGCTGGGACGCATTCACGCGGGGCGGCTTCGCCATTATGCCCCACATGTCTGCGCCCGTTATTGGAAAGTTAGGCTAAAAGCTTAACTTTAATTATTGCGTCTTTGTTGTTGATAGTTGGAAGGTGTCATTTTTATTTTCTGCTTAAAGAGACGACGAAATACGCTATCGTCCGTATAACCCAGAGAAAGGGCGATTTCCTTTACTGACGTATTGGTGGTTGCTAACAATGTGCAAGCATGGCTTATTCTAACCCCGTCAATAAAGGCTTTGGGGGTTTCTCCGGTTAACTCTTTTAACTTACGATTTAGCGTACGTTCAGAAACAGCCATTATTTTTGCCAAATCACCAGCGTTCATGGTTTGGTAGTGTGCTTTACGAATGGTATATTCCGCTTTTGCCAGGAATGGATTGTTTGAAGCCTGATACCCCTCCGGCACATACAGGTTTTTGAGATTTTGGTATCGCATCAACGACAGAAAAATCAGCCACAACCTTCGCCGTTTCAATACCAGCAAGCTTTTGCACTACATGCAATGCAATGGTGACCCAGGAAAGTGGGCCACCAGCAGTGATGATACCGTTATCATCAATTAATTCACTTGCCCATACCGCATTCGCCTTTGGGAATCGTTGCTTTAATTCATCATGTAACCACCACGTGGTAGTGCATTTTCGGTTATTAAGTAAACCCGCCTCTCCAAGTGCAAATACACCGCTACAAGAGCCACACATGAGCGCTCCTTTTTTATATTGTGTAGCCAACCATGAGCAGGTAAGCTTATCTGTAGTGGTTTGGGGTGGGTGTCCTTGACCATTTGGAATAAACCCCGGTACCAACACTGCATCGCAATGCTTAATTGAAGCAAAATCAGAGTCGACCTCAAAATTACGCCCATGCCCGTCAGTTATCGGCTGCCCATCATGATTCGCCAAAATCACGTTTGGGTGCCACTCCACCTTCGAAAGTGCTCCATCTCCAGACTTCTGCACAAAATGCAAACCACTTAATGCAAAGATATCAACCATGCCCATTAGCCCTGATGGTAAGGCGTTATTCACTGAAAGAATCACAATTGTCGTCACCCATACACTCCAAACAAGTAATGGCAAATATTGCATGCATGATGTCTTTTTTGTCACTACTGGTCAAGCTACGCGAAACCCTACAATGGCACCTCGATTTCAACATAAGGGGAATCTATGAAAACTTTCAATCCTATGCGTAAAGCAAGTATTTATCTAACTGTATTTCTATTCATTTTAATGAATGCGTCTATATCACGCTCAGAAGTACCAAAACAGGAGACTATCATGAAAGAAGCAACCTATATTCCATTTGAGGCCAAGTCTGGACAAGACAAAGAGCTAACTGCTTTTCTAAAGGAAGGCGCAACACTGGTCGCGCAAACTGAACCCAATACCTTGTATTGGTATGCGCTTAAAAAAGACGATGGCAGTTTCGGAATTTTTGATTTTTTTCCAAATGAAGCGGGCCGGTCAGAGCACTTTGCAGGGAAAGTAGCAGCCGCATTAAATGCCAATGCAGATACGCTCGTAGCGCATGGTTGGGATAAGGGGGTTGTTGCTAATATTTCTAACTTTAGCGTTTTATCCTATAAAGAACCTGACACAGACTTAGAAAATGCAACAAGCGCAACTTATATATTGTTAAAAGCCCAACCAGGAAAAGAGCAAGAATTACAGCAGCTATTAATCGGAGCCGCACCTGTTGTCGCAGAAACTGAACCAAAAACGTTGTTATGGACATCACTTAAATTAGATAGCAACACTTTTGGTATTTTTGATACCTTTACCGATGAGAGTGGAAGAGAAGCTCACTTTGCCGGGAAAGTTGCTGCTGCCCTCAAGGCCCAAGCGGATGATCTTGTCGTTGGCGGCTGGGATAACGGTGTTCTAAACAACATTCATAATTTTGAGATTATTGCAGAAGCTGGCAAATAATTTTGGTCTTCTAGCTTGTTTGCTCACAATTAGCCTAATCGGGTAGCCGGAGGTATCTAGCCTCCAGCCCCCACAACACCCTGCATGCGGCTCCGCACAGGGCGTTTCATTT
>NZ_CAMZMZ010000067.1:0-5038 GCF_947311905.1 Alteromonas sp. CyTr2
GTCGGCCCAACGCCGATATCGAGCAACTTCTACCATGGCACTTTACGAAGCGTTAGGTGGGATTGCCAGACGCTTACCTTATTGTTGCTCTTTTCAATTCCTTTTGACTGGCAACGGCACTAGACATTCATCGGTTAACCTTCCTCTGTCCTATTCAAACCTAAGTGGCTGCATTGACCAGTTAGTATCAGGTTCAGTGAAGGTGTAAGCAAATTCGTAAAAAGGTAGAGATGCGCAACAGTGGCATGTCTAATCAAACGCAGCAGGTTATGACTTGTTGGTATACTTATCGATGCTGCTTAATGCAGAGTACTGTGCGATAAGTCGATACTCGTCGTTTAACCAGTTAGACGCTAAAGCTCATGCCACTGCGCGACTTACCCGTTTAAAAAGCGTTCTTCATCGAATACCTGCTGATTCTTCAACATAAAGTAAGTACATCTTCCGATTTTGTGAGCGAGTGCTGATAAGGCCTTCGCCTTGCTCATTCTCTTTTGTAACTTGGCTAGATACCGTTTGGCGTTGTCATTACCTTTGAGGTACAACACCGCTGCTTCACTGAATGCCCACTTCAAGTGTGCGTTGCCAATCTTATTACCCTGCGTGCCATGTGTTTTACCGGCCGACTCAGCTTTGCATTTCACTAACCGTGAATACGAGGCAAACTTTTGAACTGATGGAAACCGCTTAATATCGCCAACTTCATACAAAATGGTCAGGGCTAAAATTTTTCCGATACCTGGAAACGACTTAAGGATATGTAAATCTGTTGCACGGTGTGTTTGTGCCTGAGTCTTTACATAATGTTCAATCTTGTAAAGTTCACTCACCATGGTTTCGATAATATTGAGATTTAAATCCATGCTCTTTTGCACAGCTTCATCGGGAAAAAAGTGATGCATTTTTTCTCGGTCAGGTGAATTTTGCAGATTCAAACGAGACTCCAGCGCAGGTAGATTGTATTGACTAATCGTACTGGACACGTGCGCTTTCAGTTGCGCACTCATTCTCATTATGTGGGTTCTACGACGAAGCGCATCACGTATTGAGCGATGCTCTTTTGAATAGGCATGCGCGAGTGGGAAGTTCCCTCCCCGCATGAGCTTGGCAATCTTAAGTGCATCAATCTTATCATTTTTGGTTTTACCAGCATGAATGGCTTTCATGTAAAGCGCATGGCCAAGAATAAAGTCAATATTGTGCTCTTCACAAAAATCAGACACCCAATACCAGCAGTGCATGCATTCAACACCAACAACAATATTGCCCAGATAGGGTTTTAAAAGCGCTAACAGTTTGTCAGGTGAATCATCAATTTTTTCGTGTACGAGAATATTATTTTCATTATCAATAATGCAGACATAGAGCAGTCTTGTGTGAAGATCGATTCCACAATAGTACGGATGTGTATTAGTATAAAAGTTCATTGAGTTTTCTCCCTTGGTTTGGTCGCCTATTAGGATAAACTCAGTTTATTCTGATAGGGAGGAGGCTCAATGATTATCAAACGCATCAAGTCGCCGCTAAAAAGCATGGCTGTAACACCAAAACGTAGCGGCGATATGCTGCCCCACGTGCGCGTGTTATGTGCAAATGGAGCACTCAATGCATTCAGAACATCCAAAGGTAAAACAATTTTTTCCATTAATTACAGAATCTTTGTCTAAAGGGCTAAATGCTCTATCTGATGGTGAGAGTAACTATGAAGCATCAGCTATTGAGAAGTATGCACAAGACATCTTTTCTAGAGTATCAGAAATTGACAATGCAATTAAAAGTATGTCGATTGCTATCGAATATTTAAAGCAGAAGAATTATGAAAACTCAGAGTATAGTTTTTCTGAACACCACACTTTCCATGTAGAAAACTTTTTACTTAGGCTGACTAGCGTCGTTGACCGCTCATATCTATTGGCCGGTTCAACAATGGTGATGGAAAACCATATAATTGAAAAGTTGGGCGGTAAAAGAAAAGTTAGCAGCAAGCTATTGGATTTCAGTCCACGTTCAGAAGCGATATTAAGAAAAATGGATGATGCAATAGAACATCTACGGAGTCCTCGAAATAAAGTGGCTCATCAAGCTGGATATTCCAGAAAAAGCCTTTGTGTTTTACAGACCATAGAAAACGCAGAGGCAGAGTCCATCTCAGTCAGAGAAATCACTGATATCATGTCTTACGATCAGATCAAAGACGCAGTTATTGATGAGTCGATTGATAAATTTGAAACTGTACTGCCTGTAATTGATAATTTAGTTGAAAAATTAATTGATAGTCTGTCTTTTGTGTATGATGGTCTACTGCAATTGCACATAACAAGCAATCCAAGTGACGCCTGCGGCGCAACTGATTTCAGCGTTATACGACAAGTTGAATAAAACTGTAATTTAAAGGAGATAATTTTGGACAATAATGGACTCGTATTATGCAGTGTAATGGTTCAACCCGTTAGGCAACGCATACTAAAATCAATTTTAACTTGGCTTGACATTATTTCAGTAGTTCCCAACCATACTTTTGTTGTAGAAGAAGCCGCTATTCCTTTAGATAGAACTGAGCCATCGGGATATTGGTATTGTGCGGGTGACTTCTGTGACATTGATGAGGCAGGAGTACATCAACATATAGAAGATGCTAATATTAGCCTAGCAAAATGTTTAGTATCACCTGACATTAAAGATGACCACGAGCTAAGACCCGTCCTAGTTATAGCAGGCGAATATAGTGTTAACTATGTTTGCCACAACATTGCGAACCGAGTGTTGTATGCAACCCCAAACCATCTAACATTGGGTGACATTGAAATCCCGAAAAATGGTTATAGTGCTGTTATTAAAAGCACTTTAGGTGTATATGGGCAAAATAAGGTCGAGTGGAAAAGGCGGCAGAAAAATTGCTCCCAAAGTTTAATAGATGAATATACACCGGATAAGCCTGGTGGATCTGGTCCCGATCTAGATGAACAGCGTCGAGAAATTGATAAAATTCATATTGCAGCTTGCCATGGCGACGAACAAAAGGCTCGCAATCTAACGAATGCATTATCCACAGTAGATTACGAGTTTCTAAAAAGAACTGAGCAAACAGTTCAAAAATATGAAGAAGGGCTTGTCAATTTTGAGGAATATACTCAACTAATGGTTAATGCTTGTTCAATTCTATTCAATGAGACCATCAAAATTGTTGGACGCAAGCTCGCCCAAGAAATTTATTCGGGGTGCAACCTTGATATTCAATATACTGAACTTGAAGTTGAAGCTCCAAAATATTTTGCAGCTGGCGGATAATCGTATGACAAATGCATTGACCACTCGCTGTGCTCGCGGGGGGGAACAAAAACACGTAGGCTTCCTGCGCTTCGCTCGGTATTTTAGCCTACGTATTTTTGCTCGTTATGCGGAGCGTTATGTGTGATCAACCCGAGATAAATCATGACGGATAAGGAATTCTCTTCGAAAGCAGAAAAATATATTTACTCTAGAGACCACTTTCGAAAAGTGGCACAGCATGAGTTTTTAAAGTTCAATAAAGATGCAAATCTCTTAGTAGCTTCGATTAACGAACTAGTTGCTAGCTTGACGCTATCCATTTCTGGGAAAAGTTTTAGAGAAATCGAGAATGGGTTATACCTAGCTGATTTAATGGCCTCTTTTTGCCGATCTCATTTTATTGCTTCTGATTTGTTGCTTGGAGGTGAGTTAGTTGAGGGTGCCGTTATTGTAAGAAAGCAGATTGAGCTCTTAGCCAGATTAAATGAAATAACCAATGGGATTGATGTAGATCGCCTCATCAGAAGGACGCCCAATATCAAGCATTTAAAATCAGGCCTCAATAGGCTTTACTCCGATTACTCAGAAATATCGCACTCAGCAAGCCCTAAAGCTATGGAGCTGCTTGGTCGAAAAGAGTACGAACAAGGTACTTTTACCCCCTTGTACCCTGAGTTTCAAGAGAACTCTTACGTCTCTATGCAGCATCTGGTCATGTGCGCTCTTGAATATTATGTTTGGGCTGTTAATTTCTTCAAGGATAATTTCGAGGCATATGATAATGCTGTTGACTTACTCTTATTCGAAAAAGCATTTGAGCAGCATGAGAAAATATACACTGACTAAACAAGGCAGGCAGACCATTAAACAAGACAGGCTCTTTTGTACACGTATTCGGCCAAATCACGCCGTCATGTCCACATGGCGGAGTCTGAAATCGGAGGCTATATCCCAGTAATAGCGAAGTCAATGGACTAAATAAGACAGGCATGTTTGTGGATATACGGAGTCACCATGAAAAGCATACTAAACAATACTAAACAAGACAGGCATATTTCTTTTCTTAATAAGACAGGCATCTTTGTATTGTTGTTTGTTGCTCGCTATTTCAATACTAAACAAGACAGGCATGTTTATGTCTACCCTCTAATACACATGAAGCGGAATGAACTATAACAAAAAATTAAGCCACTCATTTCGTTCGCTGGGTCGCATACATGCGGGGCGGCTTCGCTATTATGCCCCACTTGTATGCGCCCCTTATTTAAAAGTTTACTCTCTAAGAACCAAGATCAAATAATGAGTGATAAAAAGAAAATACTACTTTTGAGGTTGATGGTGATACCGTCGTTATTTTTTTTTCTATGTCTTTTTTCTGCAGCCTTTACACCTAAAGATACGCCTTCGGTAGATGCAAGTGTCATGAAAAAATGGGTGGAAGATAATAGAAAAACCGATAGTTATATGGTTCATTTGAGCGGGGGAAGTGTCAAAAAGAAGAAGCAGGCAATTCCTCAAGGGTTGTATAGAAAAATTGAAATTGGTGATCAAGTCAAGTTGATTCAATCAAGCCCTCAAGGAAGCTGGGTCTACATAAACACGTTTCGAAATGGTGTGGAGGTGATCCCCACAACAAATATTAACGGAAACTAATAAGACAGGCACAATAAACAAGACAGGCATATTTCTTTACGGCTGAAATTGAAGTTGGTAAGACTTACAACGGTAAGATTACACGTATTGTAGACTTCGGTGCGTTTGTAGAAGT
>NZ_CAMZMZ010000068.1:0-4811 GCF_947311905.1 Alteromonas sp. CyTr2
TGGAGCGGGAAACGAGATTCGAACTCGCGACCCCGACCTTGGCAAGGTCGTGCTCTACCAACTGAGCTATTCCCGCAACAAAAGAGGTACTTCGTTTGAAGTGGTGCGCATTTTACAAAAATTTTGGGGTAACGCAACCTTTAATTCTACTTTTTTTGCACCTCAATGTTTGAATGCTTAAATCGTAAACACTTTCTCACGATAATAACGCATTTCTTCAATAGACTCGCGAATATCATCTAACGCCAGGTGTACGCCTTTCTTTTCGAAACCATCTAAAATTTCAGGCTTCCAGCGGCGCGTCAGCTCTTTTATTGTACTTACGTCAATATTTCTGTAGTGGAAGTAAGCTTCAAGTTCGGGCATGTACTTAACCATGAAGCGTCTGTCTTGCCCAATGGTGTTTCCACACAGAGGTGACTTGCCTGCATCTACCCATTGCTCTAAAAAGGCAATGGTCTGCGCCGATGCTTCTTCTACGCTTATCTTACTTTCTCGGCAGCGCGCGGTTAGCCCACTTTCTCCATGAACTCGTGTACACCACTCGTCCATATTGTTTAGCACGTCATCACTTTGATGTACCGCTATTACGGGGCCTTCAGCCAATATGTTTAGTTGTGCATCGGTAACAATGGTCGCAATTTCCATTACTACACAGGTTTCAGGATCTAACCCTGTCATTTCCATGTCTATCCAAACAAGGTTACTGTCGTGTTTACTCATTACTTTCCTCTTTGCGCTACAGACATGGCAACCATGCCCTACAAACGGTATTATTGACATAGTATACGTGAAACTAGAAAAGAATCGTGGCGAAAAAACCAAAACTTACACAACGACAGAAACGACAAGTTGCAGCAAATAGAAGCAAGCGCTTGCGTGAAAAGCACGCGTCAAAGGGCGCGGCGAACCTTGATGAAAGCACGCTAGAAAGCGGTACGGTAATTGGTCGCTTTGGTAAACACGCCGACGTTGAAGACGCAAACGGCGCAGTATCTCGCTGCCACATTCGCCGCACGGTAGACTCTGTAGTGTGTGGTGACAAGGTGTTTTTCAGTAAAGGGGATGACGCTGAGTCAGGTGTAAGTGGGGTTATTGAAGTTGTAAAAGACAGGCACTCCGTCCTGACTCGCCCAGATTATTACGACGGTATTAAACCCATTGCCGCGAATATCGACCGTATTATAGTGGTTAGCGCTATTTTACCCACCCTTTCACTGAATATTATCGACCGTTATCTCGTTGCCTGTGAAGACATAGGCATCACGCCGCTGATTGTCCTTAATAAAGTAGAATTGCTCAGTGAAGAGGAACGCGCAACCGTCACAGAGCAGCTTAAGACGTACGAAAACTTAGGCTACGAAGTGCTTTTCACCAGTTGCAAAACCGGTGAAGGCATTAGCAAACTCAATGAATACCTTAACGATAACATCAGCGTTTTCGTAGGGCAATCCGGCGTAGGTAAATCGAGCCTTATAAACCAAGTTCTGCCAGACGCCGATGAATTAACCGGCGATATTTCAGATAACTCGGGACTAGGTCAACATACAACGACGGCGGCCAAATTGCTTCACTTGCCAGCCGGCGGTGATTTGATTGATTCCCCAGGAGTACGTGAATTTGGCTTGTGGCACATTCCTACCGAACGTATTACATGGGGCTTTATTGAGTTCAGAGATTATTTGGGCGGCTGCAAATTCAGAGACTGCAAGCACTTAAATGATCCGGGGTGCTTACTAAGAGAAGCTGTAGAAGAAGGAAAAATTAGCGCAGAACGCTTCGACAGCTACCATAGAATATTAACCACCATGGAAGAGCAGCGCCCTAGTCACAGCCAGCCTCCCGGGGCATAACAACTGCCACTAGGTTTCAACCTCACTGGAGCGCTAAACTCGTTGGAGCGACCGAAGAAGTACACGCACTACTTACGCGTAATAGCCGTCACTAACTCGGCGATTTATTCTTTTGGTGTGAACCACGTGCTTATGCTTTTGTGTAAGCACTCATAACCCTAAAGTTGCTCTTAATACCACGACTTACTATACAATAACGCTATCTATGCAATGCGTTATTGCTTGCATAAAAGAAACGGAGATATTTTGTGTTAGATTGGCTTAAAGTTAATTTACAATACGTTACACCAAAGCACCTGCTTTCACGCCTTGTAGGCAAACTTGCAGAAGCAGAAATGGGTAGTGTTACGACATTTTTCATCAAGGCGTTTATTAAGCAATACAATGTTGATATGTCAGAAGCGCTGCATGAGGAACCAGAGCATTATAGAAGCTTTAATAAGTTCTTCACACGCCCGCTTAAACCTGAAGCGCGCACCATTGACGAAAACGATGACGTACTAATCCATGCTGTTGACGGTACGGTAAGTCAGTTTGGCGATATCCGTAGCGACAGTATTTTTCAGGCGAAAGGCCATGACTTTAGCCTAACTACATTATTAGGTGGCAAGCCTGATGTAGCTGCGCCATTTAAAAACGGTAAGTTTGCTACCATTTATCTTGCCCCTCGTGATTATCACAGAATTCACATGCCTGTTGAGGGCACGCTTACTGATATGCTGTATGTGCCGGGCGAACTTTTTTCGGTAAATCCTCTTACAGCACAAAATATTCCAGGTCTGTTTGCACGTAATGAACGCGTTGTGGCGCTGTTCGACACGCCTGTAGGCAAAATGGCGATGGTGCTTGTGGGCGCTACCATAGTGGCAAGCATTGAAACTGTCTGGGCTGGCACGGTTACGCCACCTGCGGGTAAAAACGTTCAGCACTGGTCATATGAAAAAGACAGTGAAGCAGCAGTTTTCCTTGAAAAAGGTGCCGAGCTAGGCCGCTTCAAGCTAGGTTCGACCATTGTGGTGTGTTTCGAAAAAGACATGATTGATTTTGAAGACCTCGCCCCTGGTATGGTTACACGCCTTGGTGAGCCTATGGCGCTTAAATCAACCGCACAGGCTACGGCTAAAGATACGCACGTTAGCGATAAATCAGCCAGTGACGAAAAGAGCGAGGCTTCGTCAGAGGGCGCTGACAGCTAATTTATGGATGCTGTTAAAAAAAGCCTGATCTCACTTCATTTCACGGTAATTTTACTTGGTGGTACAGCCCTTTTCTCTCGGCTTGTACCACTTAGCGCCAGTGATATCACTCTTGTTCGTTCGGTATTTGCCTGTATAGCGTTGTTTGCCTTTTTGAAATTGGCGAAGAACAAAATAAAGCTGAATTCAAAAAAAGACTACGGCGTTGCCCTCGGTTTAGGCGTGCTGATGGCACTGCACTGGGTCACCTATTTTGCCGCCATGCAATATGCTGGGGTGTCTGTTGGCATGATTGCCCTTTTTACCTTTCCTGTAATCACGGTACTTATCGAGCCTTTTTTTGAGCGGGTAAGGCTGGTCTGGCAGGATATCGTATCTACCGTTACGGTGGTCGTTGGCGTTTATTTAATAGTGCCCGAAACGTCACTGGAAAATGACATTACCCTTGGTGTTCTTATTGGTATTGCCTCCGCCATCTTGTATTCGTTTAGAAACCTTATTCATCGTAAGCACTTTAAGCACTACAGCGGTGCGCAGGCCATGGCGTGGCAAACCTTGGTTATCAGTATTTTAATGCTGCCGGTAGGCAGTGCAGCAATAACCTCAGCGTCTACTAGTTCTTGGCTAATGCTATTGTTTTTAGGTACCGTATTTACTGCGCTTCCTCATGCACTTATTGCTGCGAGCCTACGTCACCTTAGGGCAAAAACGTTTTCGCTCATAGCCTGCATGCAGCCTCTTTATGGCGTTTTCCTTGCTATTATTCTGCTTAACGAAAAACCTGGTTTAAGTGCGTTGTTAGGTGGAATTCTTATTACGTCAGCATCAGTTTATGAAACGCTCAACACGCATAAGTTGCATAATGCAAAAGATGATTAAGCCGTGTTGTGATCTTTAAGGAAGAAATGTCTATGCTCATTTTTGCTCACCGAGGTGCCAGTAAAGCCGCCCCAGAAAACACAGTAAAGGCATTTAAACTGGCTTTCGAACAACGTGCCGATGGCATTGAGTTTGATACCTATCAGCACGAAAGCGACATTATTGTTTTTCACGATAGAACACTTACGCGCAGAGCACGGGAATCCGGCTATTTACTTGACGTACCGTGGCAATCCCTTACAGAAATGGACATTGGGGATGGAGAGCGCATACCGACCCTGACCGAAACACTGAATTGTGTTCCAAAAGACAAGTGGTGCAATATTGAGATAAAACACTTACGCGACGTAGACAGCTGGGTTAAAGACGTTAAAGCGGCGGTACAGCAAAGCGGCATTAATGCTGAAAAGCTACTTATCTCTTCATTTAACCATCACTGGCTTCAAGCTATTGCGCTTAAGTGGCCCGAAGTGAAGATCGGCGCCTTATCTGCAAGCTACGAGCTTGACTGTACGGCGAGCGCCCGGGCTCTGAACGCTTATTCCGTAAACATTGCATTAGACGCCGTTGATAAGCAGTTTGTGCAAACGGCGCAGCAAGACGGATTTGACGTATTCGTTTATACCGTAGATGAGCCGAGAGACATGCTTATGCTTAACGAGTGGGGAGTGACGGGCATATTCACTAACGTGCCCGATGTAGCGCTTAGTGTGTTGTCGCATTAACCCCTACTTTTTCAATGCGAAAAGTCTGTAGAACGCGTATCTGATACAGACTCACACTATAAAAAAAACGAGCCATTGGCTTAATGCCAGTCAGTTAAGCTGACTGGCATTTTTCTTTGTGGGGTATTTAGTCGGTCTTTTCCTCACTACTCTGGGGT
>NZ_CAMZMZ010000069.1:0-4163 GCF_947311905.1 Alteromonas sp. CyTr2
TCATGTTCATCTGCCTATCCTTAACTCTCTATAGAGTAAATTGAGATAGGCAGTTACACAAAATTAGTTACAGTCTCCACTAATCCTATAAAGCACACGACACCTTTTGATAAGTTCACCGACGACGTACTTCCCGCTATCCAAGAACCTTTATTAGAAACACACAGTTTCATTATTTATGCCGGCGCAGTTGACGTAAATGGTTACTTTCCTACCCACAACAAAAAGTTTAGTCAGCCCCTTACTGGTAATTACGATACGGATTTAGCAAATAACAGAACGAAACGGATATTCGATGACAAAACCGGAAGTCGTTGTGGCAGCAATACCTCTACTTTCTTGCTACAAACTTACAAACGAGATACAGGTGAGGTCATGCATGATCTATCTGCACCGATATATGTGAACGGTAAACATTGGGGAGGGTTTCGTATTGGTTATAAAGCCAAAGAGCAGTAAGTTCTCTGTATTTACGTATAAGCGCTATCTTCCGTTTTCTCACTTTAACGAATGAAAGTGGTAATGCTCTAGCGCTTAGCAATATTGGCAACAATATTATTCCTTCTTTGCGCTTTTATTTGCTGCTTCGTTACCCTACCATTAGCGAATTGTTCGCAGTTCGTAAAACTCTATGCCTTCACTACAACCATACAGCACATTTGGCCTCGCCGCTTCTTGTGATTCTATCCAGTCGTTTAGCGACGTTACTTCATTCCTGTCTATCTTCAAAACTTCTAAAAACAATAACAAAGCCATTTATATATTGGGCGGTGGAAGCAATTCAGTCTTCACTGACGACTTTGACGGTACAATTCTGGTTAACGAGATTAAGGGAATAAGCCATTTTGATACTGAAAGTCACCACTACTTACGGGTAGGTGCAGGTGAAAACTGGCATGACTTCGTCACTTTGTGTATGAAAGAGAAGTGGTATGGTTTCGAAAATCTCGCCTTAATACCAGGTTCAGTAGGCGCATGCCCAATTCAGAATATTGGTGCGTACGGACGAGAAGTGAATACGTTAATCGACAAAGTAGAGTGTGTATTTCTTGAAACCGGCGAGCAGGTATTGTTGGGCAACGAAGACTGTCAATTTGGCTATAGAGACAGTGTGTTCAAGCATGCACTAGCGAACAAAGTGCTAATCACTCATGTAAACTTTAAACTGCCCAAGCACTACGAACTCGAGACCAGCTATGGCGAACTAGCGGCACTCACTGAGCCTACACCAGAAAAGGTGTATAGTAAGGTAATAGAAATTAGGAAGAGCAAACTTCCCGATCCTGCCGAGCTAGGCAATGCTGGAAGTTTCTTTAAAAACCCAGTGGTTTCAAAAGCTGTGTTTCAAGCGATCGCACAAGGGTATGATTCAGTGCCACATTTTGTGGTGCACGGAGGTGTTGAGCTGCCAGCCACTGAAAAAGAACAAATAAAAATTCCTGCCGCGTGGCTTATCGACCAGGCAGGTTTTAAGGGCAAGACTTTGAATAAAGTACGATGCCACCCTACACAGCCATTGGTGCTTACTAACTTAGGTGGCGCCACCGGAAGTGATGTAATAACCATGGCAAAAGATATCATAGCAAGCGTACAGGGTAAGTTCGGCATACAGCTTGAACCAGAAGTGCGCTTATTAGGAAGCAAAGGACTTATTTCGCTATGAGACAAGCATCAAAAGCTATAAGAAAACATATACTCGCTTTGTTGTCCGACGGCCAGTTTCACTCAGGCGAAACCATTGCACAGCAAGTGGGCCTTTCGCGTACAGCAGTTGCAGGCCATATTTCCCAACTCGCCGATTGGGGATTAGATGTATTTAAAGTAAAAGGTAAAGGCTACCGTTTAGAACGAGGGTTTCCATTGTTAAGCGCCGACAGCATTAAACGTCATTTAGGCAATACAAAACGAGCGGTTATTGATGTGGAGTCGGTATTACCTTCCACCAATACGGAAATGAAGAAGCGTATTGCCAGCAAACGAGAAGATCTTGAAAACGGCGATGTCGTTTTTGCTGAAATTCAGACCGATGGACGCGGTAGACACGGCCGTTCATGGTTAGCGCCAGTTGGCGGAAGCTTAACTTTTTCTATGTACTGGTCTTTTCCCGACGGTTATCAAAGCATGGCGGGACTTTCTTTATTGGTAGGCTTGGCAGTTTGCGATGCACTTAAAGAATTTGGCGTAGAAGACGCCGAGCTTAAATGGCCGAATGACATTTATTTGCAAGGTAAAAAGCTTGCGGGCGTACTTATTGAAGTAGAAGGGCAAATAGGCGCTACGGCGCATAGTGTTATCGGCATAGGTTTGAATGTTTGCGTACCCGATAATCAGTACGATGTTGGTCAGCCTCATAGCGATCTTGCGTCATATTTGGGCACTATCCCAGATAGAAATGCTTTAGCGGCAGAAATTATAAAATCGCTATGGTCTTATTTACCTAAATTTACCCAGCAGGGCTTCGGGCCATTCACAGCATATTGGGAAGCGCTCGACTTATACGCCGATAAACGCATTGTTTTACAAATGGGTGAGAAGCGTTTTTCCGGAATTGATAGGGGAGTGGACGCCAGCGGCGCGCTACTAGTTGAAACACAAGACGGTATTACCCGATTCCACGGTGGCGAAGTTAGCCTTAGAGGCAATTAACTTTTTATTTTTGTTTTATTTTATAGCTGAGCTACGAAGATTTTAGCCATTATTTATAATAAAAGTACTTCGTAGTTCATCTTTGTGATTTTTAAATAGCGTTTTATCCGTTCGTTTTACGCATTGCTTTGCGATTGAAACCAAAAATATGAACAACATTGAAGAAAACCACGTCATATTAGTGGATATCGGTAACACCCGAATAAAATATTCACTGCTTTGTCATGCAGAAGAAGAGCCTAATGCATGTGAAGATGCCAATTCTCTCTTCTCTTTTATCGATTCTCAGAAAAAAATTTCCCATTTATATATAGCTTCGGTAAGAAATCAGGAGCTGGTTGATGAAATATCCGCCATGTGTAACGAGCGAAATATTGTTTTTGTAGAAAAGCACACCGAGAAAGAAGCCTTCGGCATAAAAAATAGTTACGCGAATGTTCAAAAAATGGGCGTTGATAGATGGCTTGCCATGGTCTGTGCTGCAGAAAAATCAAAAAAAGCATTTTTTGTTATGGATGTAGGTACGGCAATAACGGTTGATTTTGTGGTGGATGGTCAACATTTAGGCGGTTGGATCGTACCTGGATTTCAAGTAATGCGTAATGCATTAGTTGCTTCAACTAAAAAAGTGTTCGCGAATGATGAAATTCCGACCACCTTTGGAGTGGGGACCGATACAGAAGATTGTGTGGCAACAGGGTGTCATGCTGCCCTATATGGTGTTTATTTGAGCGCGGTTGATTACATATCAAGCAAACAAACCGAATTTGACATAATTTTAGGGGGGGGAGACAAAAAAGTGTTTGCATTCTTAAAATCTGCTGATAACATGCGCCTCGCTCATTTGGTGATGCAGGGTCTTGCCCGCTACGCTCGAAGTGAACTTTTAAAGGGAACGTCGACGTAAGTTTTTGATTAGTTGAAAAATTGGTCAAAAAAGAAAATTGAAAAATTTTCAAAAAGACACTTGCACAGAGTTAAACAATACTCTAGAATGCGCACCCACTTGATGTAGTGCCGACTTAGCTCAGTTGGTAGAGCAACTGACTTGTAATCAGTAGGTCGCCAGTTCGATTCCGGCAGTCGGCACCATCAATCTGGAGGGGTACCCAAGCGGTCAACGGGAGCAGACTGTAAATCTGCCGGCTCAGCCTTCGCAGGTTCGAATCCTGCCCCCTCCACCACTTTCTCTATGAGGTGGCCAGAGAATTAGGATTGCGGGCATCGTATAATGGCTATTACCTCAGCCTTCCAAGCTGATGATGCGGGTTCGATTCCCGCTGCCCGCTCCAAATCAGTGCTGATATAGCTCAGTTGGTAGAGCGCACCCTTGGTAAGGGTGAGGTCGGCAGTTCAAATCTGCCTATCAGCACCAGTTTATTTCTCCCCAGCTCATGTAAAATTTCTAAATTTTTTAATGTAACTTTGCTGGGATAATAGAAATGGCAAAAGAAAAGTTTGAACGTACGAAACCCCACGTAAACGTGGGTACAATCGGCCACGTTGACCACGGTAAA
>NZ_CAMZMZ010000070.1:0-3030 GCF_947311905.1 Alteromonas sp. CyTr2
CTAAAGCTTCTTGGGCGTTGTATGGTTAAGCCTCTCGGGCAATTAGTACAGGTTAGCTTAACGCCTTACAACGCTTCCACACCCTGCCTATCAACGTCATCGTCTATAACAACCCTTCCAGACCTTAAAGGTCAGGGATGACTCATCTTTGGGCCGGCTTCCCGCTTAGATGCTTTCAGCGGTTATCCGTTCCGAACATAGCTACCGGGCAATGCCATTGGCATGACAACCCGAACACCAGCGGTTCGTCCACTCCGGTCCTCTCGTACTAGGAGCAGCTCCCATCAATCATCCAACGCCCACACCAGATAGGGACCGAACTGTCTCACGACGTTCTAAACCCAGCTCGCGTACCACTTTAAATGGCGAACAGCCATACCCTTGGGACCGACTTCAGCCCCAGGATGTGATGAGCCGACATCGAGGTGCCAAACACCGCCGTCGATATGAACTCTTGGGCGGTATCAGCCTGTTATCCCCGGAGTACCTTTTATCCGTTGAGCGATGGCCCTTCCATACAGAACCACCGGATCACTATGACCTACTTTCGTACCTGCTCGACGTGTCTGTCTCGCAGTTAAGCTAGCTTATGCCATTGCACTAACCTCACGATGTCCGACCGTGATTAGCTAACCTTCGTGCTCCTCCGTTACTATTTGGGAGGAGACCGCCCCAGTCAAACTACCCACCAGACACTGTCCACATTCCCGATAAGGGAACAATGTTAGAACATCAAACATACAAGGGTGGTATTTCAAGGACGGCTCCACACAATCTAGCGACTGTGCTTCAAAGCCTCCCACCTATCCTACACATGTAGGTTCAATGTTCAGTGCCAAGCTGTAGTAAAGGTTCACGGGGTCTTTCCGTCTAGGTGCGGGTACACAGCATCTTCACTGCGATTTCAATTTCACTGAGTCTCGGGTGGAGACAGCGTGGCCATGGTTACACCATTCGTGCAGGTCGGAACTTACCCGACAAGGAATTTCGCTACCTTAGGACCGTTATAGTTACGGCCGCCGTTTACCGGGGCTTCGATCAAGAGCTTCGTCCGAAAACTAACCCCATCAATTAACCTTCCGGCACCGGGCAGGTGTCACACCCTATACGTCCTCTTACGAGTTTGCAGAGTGCTGTGTTTTTAATAAACAGTCCCAGCCACCTGGTCACTGCGGCCTCCATTTGCTTACCACGCGAAGTGTTCACAAACAGAGGCGTACCTTCTCCCGAAGTTACGGTACAATTTTGCCGAGTTCCTTCACCCGAGTTCTCTCAAGCGCCTTAGTATTCTCTACCTGACCACCTGTGTCGGTTTGGGGTACGGTTCATATAATCATAAGTTTAGAAGCTTTTCCTGGAAGCAGGGCATCAACAACTTCACTCCCTTGGGAGCTCGTCTCGTGTCTCGGCCTTGAAAACCCGGATTTACCTAAGTCTTCAGCCTACTCACTTTCACTTGGACAACCAACGCCAAGCTTGCCTAGCCTTCTCCGTCCCTCCATCACTGATTATATAAGTACGGGAATATTAACCCGTTTCCCATCGACTACGCATTTCTGCCTCGCCTTAGGGGCCGACTTACCCTGCCCTGATTAGCATGGGACAGGAAACCTTGGTCTTCCGGCGTGGGAGTTTTTCACTCCCATTATCGTTACTCATGTCAGCATTCGCACTTGTGATATGTCCAGCAAGCTTTACAACTCACCTTCATCCACTTACACAACGCTCCCCTACCCAGCATGTAAACATGCTGCCGCAGCTTCGGTATATTGCTTAGCCCCGTTACATCTTCCGCGCAGGCCGACTCGACTAGTGAGCTATTACGCTTTCTTTAAAGGGTGGCTGCTTCTAAGCCAACCTCCTAGCTGTCTATGCCTTCCCACATCGTTTCCCACTTAGCAATATTTTGGGACCTTAGCTGGCGGTCTGGGTTGTTTCCCTCTCCACGACGGACGTTAGCACCCGCCGTGTGTCTCCCGGATAGTTCTCATTGGTATTCGGAGTTTGCAAAGGGTTGGTAAGTCGGGATGACCCCCTAGCCTTAACAGTGCTCTACCCCCAATGGAATTCGTCCGAGGCTCTACCTAAATAGATTTCGGGGAGAACCAGCTATCTCCCGGTTTGATTGGCCTTTCACCCCCAGCCACAGGTCATCCCCTAACTTTTCAACGTTAGTGGGTTCGGTCCTCCAGTTGATGTTACTCAACCTTCAACCTGCCCATGGCTAGATCACCGGGTTTCGGGTCTATACCTAGCAACTAAACGCGCAGTTAACACTCGCTTTCGCTACGGCTCCGTTATTCACTTAACCTTGCTACTAAATATAAGTCGCTGACCCATTATACAAAAGGTACGCAGTCACCACACGAAGTGGCTCCCACTGCTTGTACGTATACGGTTTCAGGTTCTATTTCACTCCCCTCACAGGGGTTCTTTTCGCCTTTCCCTCACGGTACTGGTTCACTATCGGTCAGTTAGGAGTATTTAGCCTTGGAGGATGGTCCCCCCATATTCAGTCAAGATAACACGTGTCCCGACCTACTCGATTTCACTGTAAAGAATCCGTCGTGTACAGGGCTATCACCTTGTATCGCTCCTCTTCCCAAAGGATTCCACTAAATTCTAAACAGCTTAAGGGCTGCTCCCCGTTCGCTCGCCGCTACTAGGGGAATCTCGGTTGATTTCTTTTCCTAAGGGTACTTAGATGTTTCAGTTCCCCTCGTTTGCCTCGTTAACCTATGTATTCAGTTAACGATACCTGTAAACAGGTGGGTTTCCCCATTCGGACATCTGTGGCTCAAATGCATTTTGTCGGCTCACCACAGCTTTTCGCAGACTTACACGTCCTTCATCGCCTCTAACTGCCAAGGCATCCACCGTATACGCTTCGTCACTTAACCATACAACCCCAAACAGCCTTTTGACTTCTGTCTAAGTTACGTTGCATGAATGACAAGCTAATCGGAAGAATTGCCTTGCTATCAAATCATCGATTGATAACAAGCAATTCAGTCAAGTAGAGTAAAAAGT
>NZ_CAMZMZ010000071.1:0-2683 GCF_947311905.1 Alteromonas sp. CyTr2
AAATCAATATGAGGCTGACATGGCTAACTTACAAAAAGCGGCTTAACTGGGTTGTGTGATTTTGGTTGACCACGTCACTAGTGTTCATCTACATATAAGCGTTGATAAAATGCGTGTCAATTTTAACCTTAAGATTGCTCATACATTTTAATAGGCATTCCATTTTCATTTCTGAGTATTCTTTTTGATTTTTTTCTTTCTAACTCAGCTTTCCATTCTGGCTTAATCACAAGATAGTAATAAACGATAAAGCCTAGCCATGATAATAAAAACGACATCAAGAACCAGATGACCTTGTTATTACCAGAAGCCTTTTTAGATATAAGTGCTAGAACCCAAGGTAGGATATTTATTGTGAAAAAAGAGATAAAAAGTACAAGTAAAAACGATAAGTTCATAAAATATCCTTTCTTATTAAACTATCTAATAGAGAACACGGCAGCCATCTAAGATGTGAAACTCGTGTGCGAAAATTAGAATCTACGTGTCGGGATCCGTGCTTACGTATTTCAACGGCCAGTTCGAGCTTCTTACTAGTGTGCCTTCTGACCTTGGAAACATCAATGATTCTCCAATTCAGGCTTGGGGTAACTACTTTTAAAACTAAATGCATCCTGAGATTCTCCATTTTCCCGAAGATGGTCTAATTTAGTGATAGCTTCCTGAAGGGTTGGAATATGACCCTTCGGTATCCACCAAAGCACATAAGATGCTTCGCTTAAGGGCAAAAACCACTCTTTTTTACGCTTAAGGAAATCAATGTGATGCGTCTTGAACATGAAGTTCTTAAGGGACTCTACGCTTTCCCAAACAGACATGTTAACAATGATATCTGGGTTATTTTCTACCTCTATATTAGTGGCATCACCTGATTCGTCTTTCAAACGCCAGATAAATCCTGGACTTTGTTCAGCAATGGCGTTGATAGGGTCTAGGTTATTTACAAAGTCCGCCATTTCGGGGGACTCCAAGTTAAACCTGACTTTTCCAATATTCAATTGAGCGAGATGCATATTGTCTCCTTGCCTCTTAACTTAGTGAACGCGTTTTATAAAGTTAATCTAGGTCTAGTACTTAGAAATGCCTGTCTTGGAATTAGTTTACGCATTTTCCAAATAACTTACTTTTGAATGGAGAAAACGGATAGTTAGCTCCAATTTTAAAACAGTTGCTTGAGCAGTCTGCTCAGATGCCTGTTCAGCACATTGGCACCCAAAGAATTGGTGTAAGCCATCTTTAAAAGAATAAATAGGTTAACTGGTTCTTTTGAAAGGGGCGCTCGATTCATTATTTACCTTGATGCATACCGCCTAGCTAAACTGGCGCAAAATAGCAGGCTAAAATTAGCGACGAAGGAGCGCAAGCTTGCTGTTTTTCGTCCCTTGGTTAAAGCGTTTGTTATGTTTAAAACACTCTTAACTGTAAGGTTCAAGCTTAACATCTAACTCAGGCACACCAGTTAGAATTGGGGTTAATCGCCAACCATTTTTCAGGTTATCGTAAGCCTCAGGGAAAAATAGAACACCAGACTTTTTAATCGCTTTATTGGATATAAAACGTCTTAATTTTTTAAAGACATCTTTAGAGCGCTGAGTTTCACAAAAGCCATCAATCGTACTTTGTAAAATTGTACTTCCCTCAACCTTATCTAAACCACTACCCTAGGTGGTTTACCATGAAAGTCCAAGTACAGTTTTTTGAGATTATCTGGGACGAGAGGCCAGCCACGTTCAATACCTTCTTTGGTACCTTTCCAGAATAAGTGCTCTGTATAATATACATCTATGTACTCGAATTCTGCTTCGGTTGCAGTATCTAGTTTCTCGCTCATGTACTGCAACTGCTCAAGTGCTTCTTCTAAGTCGCCTTGGTTTAAAAAAATAGTCGTCAAATTTGCAAACTCTCCCATTAGAAATGTAAGCGCCCAACTCTCATGTTTTTCCATAAGAGGAACAACGTCAGGAAACTTAGTGCGGATCTCTTTTAAGAATCGTCTTATTTCTGATTTAGCCATTGATTTCTCAGAAGCTTCTAACATTAAGCTAAGAGGCGCATATGCGCTGAGCATAATGGCGAAGCCGCCCCGCGTGTATGCGTCACAGTGAAGGTAGTGAGTGAGTTTATTGGGTTGTTAGCTACCACAGTTTAAAAAAACTGCATGGCTAAACACGTTTTTTGCTTTTTCAATCTCACTCTCTAGATGCTTAGGTTGCACCCAGACATCAGTTGCGTTGCTGGTGTTTTGAAAGAGGCTTAATCTATTACCGTGAACCTCAATTTTTACAACGCTCTCAATTGGAATAGTTTTCTTGCTTGCTAGAGTAAACTGAAGCTTATTAGTTCGATTAATCAGTACCTCGTTTCCAATAATCTCAAAAAGTTCTCTGTTTCGATTCCTGAAGTGCAAAATAAAACAATTGGACGCTAATGCAATCAATAGAATTAAAGATAGATTTTGCATTAAAAAAGAGAACGATTCTTCCATAATTTCCTCTGGTAGCTAACGGCCCGCATAACGGGCAAAAATACGTAGGCTATAATACAGAGCGAAGCGAAGGGAGCCTACGTGTTTTTGTCCCAGCGAGCTTGCGAGCGAGTTTATGCGATTGTGTACGCCCAGCATGGGCATGAACTAATGAGGTGAAAGTCCTCTGTAGGAAGATCACCGTTGTTTAACACACTG
>NZ_CAMZMZ010000072.1:0-2578 GCF_947311905.1 Alteromonas sp. CyTr2
AACCACCTCCGCAGCCATTTATTGGTGTGGTCTACAGAGGATTATGTCTTTTTAGAGGGGAAAATCCCTAGAACCCCTAGATGAGGAGAGCGGGCCTACGGGGGCTAGTCGTTCGCATAGTTCCTGAAACCTGTTACGTCACTGGTTTTATTCGTATAATATGTCGCAAATTTCGGAATTTTTGTGACACAGAATTGGAGCACATGATGACTACTTTGAACCGTCCTGACCTCAGCGATATTCATATTGGCGATTGGGTTGACCGTTGGTTGCCTGCTGCTTGGCGTCCTTATGCAAGGCTTGCCCGGATCGACCGTCCGGTAGGAATATGGCTCACCTTTTTCCCCTGCCTTGCCGCGCTCATTCAAGCGTCCCAAGGGCTCCCCGAATTTCGGCTTTTGGTAGTGTTTTTTCTCGGCGCATTTTTGATGAGAAGCGCAGGCTCGACAGCCAATGACATTGCGGATCGTAACTTTGATGGGCATGTCGAGCGGACGCGCCTTCGTCCGCTCGCGAGTGGTCAGCTTCGAACGCGCCACGCGCTAATATTCCTCGCCGTCGAACTCGCCTTGGCGGCGCTGCTATTGTTTTTCTTAAGCCCATTCACAGCGCTTGTCGCAGTTTGCGTGCTGCCACTGGTATTCATTTACCCGCTTTGCAAACGCTTCACCCATTGGCCCCAAGCTGTTTTGGGGGCCGCGTTCAATTGGGGAATGCTGATGGCATGGGCGGAGGTGTCAGGCAATATTCCAGCAGGAGCCGTGGTAATGTGGGTCGGCGCTATAGCGTGGCAGATCGGCTATGACACGGTGTATGCTTATGTCGATGTAGCCGATGATACCCGTTTGGGTTTGAAATCAACAGCGATTCTATTTGGACGCAGGGGGCAGGCTATCGTCGGATTGTTCTACGCCTTGACTGTCGGGGCATGGGCGGTTGGGGGGTGGTTACTGGACATGGCGATGCCCTACGCTATCGGTATGGTTATTATTGCAGCTCATCTGGCTTGGCAGATATGGCGTGTTGACCTCGAAAAGCCGGAGCTGAATTTCCGGCTCTTTCTGTCGAACATTCTGACCGGGGCATTATTGGCGGTCGCTGCCTTCGCGGGCACTTGGTAAGTCGCGCAAATCCTGAAACCGCAAGGTGCTTTGGTGTGCTGAAGAACTTGGCCTCACCTATGAACATATCAATGCGGGTGGCACCTTTGGCGTGGTGAGCGACCCCGATTATCTCGCGATGAACCCTAATGGCCTTGTTCCCTGCCTGAAGGATGGTGATTTAGTCCTATGGGAATCGAACGCCATCGTCCGCTATCTTGCCAGACAATACGCTTATCCATCTCGATTACCCAACATCATTATGCCTGTGGCGAGTTATTCGACGAACGGTATCCGGTTTGGGCCGAAATCGCGGTGATCAGCTCGCGCCAGGATGTCCTGAACGCTTTGATTGGGCCTTCTTCCGATTTGTGATCAATTACCGAAAGGTGCAACGACAGCGCGACCTTGCTCGAATGGAAGGATTTGCCGGTCGGGTGTTCCGGTTCACCTCGCCGGCCGAACTGTCGGGCTTCGTAACTGCCATCAAGAAGGCTGCGCAAAAGGCGTGAAATCGGCCTACCGTATATTTGTGCCCCTTTAATGTTCAGGGGCCATCATGCGGATACGATCCACTATGATAGGAAAACGCTCTAAATGGAGATAGCATGACACTTGCCGAACAGTTTGAACTCATCCGATCTGGGCAGATGTACAACGATCTAACGTCTGAACTCGTGGCGGCTCGTGAGGAAGCAGTGTTCCTGACGAATGATTATAATGCCAGCTTCGGCCAAAACGCGGAAAAGCGTGAAGCCGTTCTGACGAAGCTTATCGGCTCAATGGGTAAGCAGGTTCATTTCGAACCTACGTTCCGCTGCGAGTTCGGACGCAATATACACATCGGCGACAACTTTTACGCCAACTTGGGGTTCTAGGGATTTTCCCCTCTAAAAAGACTTAATCCTCTGTAGACCACACCAATAAATGGCTGCGGAGGTGGGTTACTACTTATAAGTGTGGCAAATTAGGTAAATATCGTACATTTAATACGGAACAGCCCTGATATGGCCATCAAAAACGAAATTACTATTCTCACGAGAGCAGAACAGGCAGATCTTTATTCCCCACCCATTTTTTCAATCGAAGAACAACGTCTGTACTTTTCTCTGAACGATGCGGAATTGGCAGTTTTTCGGTCAATTCGTCTCAGAGCTCATAGATGTTACTTTGTCGCGATTTTGGGATACTTCAAATCAAAGCCCGTCATCCTAGATATCGCTTACTCGCAGGTTTCTAAGGATTTAATGTTCATCAGTAAAGAGCTGCTTGGCGGCAAGGGGCTCAGACCATTCACTCCCTCACAAAAACAAAAAGATCGACTCTACGCAAAAGTATTAGACCTTGCTGGTTATCACAAATGGGACGAAAGTCAGCACTTCAATTCTCTTTTCGACCACCTTGGGGTTCTAGGGATTTTCCCCTCTAAAGTAACATAGAATGCTACAGGCTTTGTATTATATAGCCTCCAGCTGTGG
>NZ_CAMZMZ010000073.1:0-2514 GCF_947311905.1 Alteromonas sp. CyTr2
GGGGTTCTAGGGATTTTCCCCTCTAAAAAGACTTAATCCTCTGTAGACCACACCAATAAATGGCTGCGGAGGTGGGTTACTACTTATAAGTGTGGCAAATTAGGTAAATATCGTACATTTAATACGGAACAGCCCTGATATGGCCATCAAAAACGAAATTACTATTCTCACGAGAGCAGAACAGGCAGATCTTTATTCCCCACCCATTTTTTCAATCGAAGAACAACGTCTGTACTTTTCTCTGAACGATGCGGAATTGGCAGTTTTTCGGTCAATTCGTCTCAGAGCTCATAGATGTTACTTTGTCGCGATTTTGGGATACTTCAAATCAAAGCCCGTCATCCTAGATATCGCTTACTCGCAGGTTTCTAAGGATTTAATGTTCATCAGTAAAGAGCTGCTTGGCGGCAAGGGGCTCAGACCATTCACTCCCTCACAAAAACAAAAAGATCGACTCTACGCAAAAGTATTAGACCTTGCTGGTTATCACAAATGGGACGAAAGTCAGCACTTCAATTCTCTTTTCGACCACCTTGTTCAGGTGGGCAATGCCTGGCTGGAGCCGCGTTACCTCTTTGATACTGCTATTGAATTCCTAACCAGTCACAGCATTGCTATCCCTAGGTACACCGTACTCCAGAGACTGATAAGCAGAGCGATGCAGCAGGTCAGAAAAGACCTGGCGCACCAACTTAATCAACTCACCAGTCCTGAACTTCACGTCTTTCTGGACAGCATAACAGCCATTGATGACGGACTAAGCCTGAACCAGCTCAGAGGCGGTGCAAAAAGTCTGACCGTACCTGAACTTAAAAAAGAGCTTGCCCTTTATCATCAGTTAGCGCCATGGCGCACGCAAATCAATGGCGTTATCGATGGGCTTAATCTGTCTCTTAAAAATCGACAACACTTCGGTGAGCTCATCAACTATTACGGTAGTAAACTCAAACGATTCAAACGCGCACAGCAGCATCTATGGTTGCTATGTCACCTGACAGAGCGGATACAACTGGCACTGGAACGGTTAACTGATGGGTTCATTTACCATATCCGCAAGCAACAAGAAGCTGCCAACACCTTTGCACAACAAGCA
Source organism: Alteromonas sp. CyTr2 (assembly GCF_947311905.1). Taxonomy (NCBI): domain Bacteria; kingdom Pseudomonadati; phylum Pseudomonadota; class Gammaproteobacteria; order Alteromonadales; family Alteromonadaceae; genus Alteromonas; species Alteromonas sp. CyTr2. The sequence continues at coordinate 1,094 of NZ_CAMZMZ010000073.1, forward strand.
GTGTTCCTGTCCTGGCAGTCAGCCGCGGACAATGTCACGAAAGCGGCAGAGTTACTGCATCTGTTTGTGGATGAGAACATTGATGATAATCAACCCTTCTCAGTAGTCAGACAACAGGCATTGAAGGTCATGAATGACAGGGATATCCAGACCCTCTGCCTTTACCTGAAAAAACAGAAACGGACCGTGGAAGAGTACCAGTGGCAACATTACGATGAACAATGCAATCTCCTGGAGCAACTGTTAAGGCAGGTGTTTTTGTGCCTTGAATGTGAGGCCGGTAAAGGCTCAGAAGCCGTCGTCGCCCAACTTCAACAGATGCAGACGGAAATCGCATTCGGTGGACCACTGAAGACGATGGATACGTCGCTCATCCCGAAAAAGCACCTCCCATGGTTGGTTAAACAGGATAACGTTAACCCGCAACGTTACGAATGGCTGCTCTACCGGCAGTTAACCTCACGACTGAATGGACGCATTTATTTGCCAAATGTTACCAAATACCGCGCACTGGAAGACGACCTGATCCCCCAGACATCGCAGGATACCTTGCTGGCCTCATCAACACTGGACAGACTAAAACAGCCCGCAGAGTTATTGTTACAGGAGAAACAACACCGGCTGGAAAGTGCACTCAAAGACGTTGCTCTCCATATTGATGAGGGAGACAATCGAAATGTGATCATGAAAAATCGTACCGGTACCCGCTGGCGTCTGCCGACCAAAAGCGCTACATCTCTGGTCAACAATCCCTTTTTTAAGCGAATGCAACCGGTCGGTATCGCGGATGTACTGCGGTATGTAGAGCGCGAAACCGGGTTCATGAAATGTCTGACTCATGTACTTCCGATACAAAAACAAGGGTTCACTCATCAGGATGATTTACTGGCCATTCTGATTGCCAACGCCACTCACCGTGGTGTGTATGGCATGGCGCAGATCTCCGATCGAAGCTATGAACACCTGAGTACGGTGCAGGCCAACTATATCCGGCCTGAAACGCTGCATGACGCCAGCGACGTGATCAATAATGCGGTTGCAGCGCTACCCATCTTCCGCCACTACCATATTCAGGAGGACCAGCTGCATGCCAGTGCGGATGGTCAGAAATTCGAAACCCATCTGGAAACCTTTAAAACCCGGTACTCCTCTAAGTATTTCGGCACCAACAAAGGGATCACGGCCATGACACTGGTGGCCAACCACAGCGCCCTCAATGCTCGGATCATCGGTTCCAACGAGCACGAATCACACTATATTTATGACCTGTTACAATCCAACAGCAGTGAAATCAAACCTGACGTACTCTCGACAGATACACACGGTGTCAATCATGTTAACTTCGCCTTACTGGATCTATGCGGTTACAGTTTTGCACCGCGATACGCGCAGTTCAGTAGTGTCATCAATGATCTGTTTGA
>NZ_CAMZMZ010000074.1:0-2097 GCF_947311905.1 Alteromonas sp. CyTr2
CATCGAGTAGGGTGAGGCGTCACCGCCTCATCCCTCTCACAGAACCGTACATACGGGCCTCGTATACGGCTCATGTACACAGTTATTTAGCGTAATTGCTAAACACATATCCTGTTTCAACATTCTCCAAGTTCATTAGCCCAAGTTCTTCGAACCAACTGTTTGGCATCGCGTAGCTTGCTAAAGGACTGCGTGCACTGCACCAGCTCGTCATGTTGATGTGAGCGAACTTGCCTTTATAACCATGCTGTCGTAGCCAGCGATGGAGGCGGCTCGCCTTCTTCCATAACTTAAGTTGGATGCTGCGCAAGCGCCGTCTTAGCCAGCTCGCGAGTTGCTTAAATGCCCTGCTCGCATTGGCTATCTTGAAGTAGTAACTAAACCCTCTTAGCAGAGGGTTTAATGCATTGATGACTGATTGCAGTGGCACTCCGCCATTGCGTTTCGTCATCTGCTTGAGCTTCGCCTTAAACGCGGTGAGTTTCTTAGACTGTATGCGGGTATGTTTCGTCCCAATTTCAACGCCTAGGAACTTCACACCATCATCACTGTGTGTAATGTGTGTTTTATCCGTGTTTACGCTTAGCTTTAGCTTTTCTTCTAAGATGTGTGTGGCTTGCACTTTGGCATTCTCTGCCGCTGTACGACTGCTACACAAGATAAGGATGTCATCAGCATAGCGCACTATGCGGTGCCCACGTTGTTTCATTTCCTCATCGAACGCATCCAGATAGATGTTCGCTATGAGCGGGCTTATTACCCCGCCTTGCGGACTGCCTGTCTCTGTCTGCTGCCAATGCCCATCAACCATTACCCCACTTTCTAAGAACTGAGTAATTAACTTCAACACGCTGCCATCGCGCACCCGCCTTTTGATGCTCTTAATGATAAGCGTATGGTCCAGCTTATCGAAGCACTTCGACAGGTCCATATCCACCACGTGTCGCCGTCCGTATCGACGGATGAACATGGTGGCTTTATTAATGGCATCGTGACAGCTCCGCTTCGGTCTATAACCAAAGCTTGATGGATGGAACTGCTCTTCGAAGATGGGGGTAAGGAGGTCATTCAAGCATTGTTGAACCACTCTATCCCTGACTGTTGGGATACCCAATAGACGCTCACCGCCCCCGTCTTTCGGGATAATGACCCGCCTTACCGGTTGCGGTTGATAGCGCTTGGTTTTGAGCTCGAGAAGAAGCTGTGTGAGTTCATTATCCAGATTTGAGGCAAACGCGCTCAGGCTCTGCCCATCTATTCCGGCCGCACCTTTCGCTTTGAATACCTTTTTAAACCCTTTGAACAGCCTCGCTTTATTAAGCAGGTGACCGTACAAACTATAATAAACCCGCATACTTCCTCTCGAAGATAGTGTGCTGTGTGGGGGCCGATACTTTCTCTTCGCGTTGGTCTATTTCACATGGTGGTAGAGCGTGCTAGCCCAATGGCAATCTACTCAACGTTCACCACGTTACTCCCATGTACCGTTTCGTAGCCAGTCCGTCGCTTCCGCGACAAACCAAGTACGAAGACGTCGATAGCTAATCGATTCGTGTACCACTAAAAAAAAACACCTGCTCATCACAGACTGACTATGTACTTCCGCCCTTCGCCATCCCTATCAGCTTTTGGCTGATAACGATGCCACCAAACACTGCTGATGGTCAGCTCGGTTTTACCCTCCACACCATTACTGGCTTTCACAGGCCGAACTTTACTCACTACTACGGCATCATCTGCCACCTCGCACCAACACCTACCTTGAGTCGCCTCTCGCATAGATGCTTCTGGCTCACAACCAGAAACGGTGTCAGGCTTCCCCAGTTACTGCACTAGCGCCCTGTTAGAAATGCCACCCTCAAGCACAAAACAGGACTGACTGAGTATCGGGCTTTGCGCTATTTTGCACGCTTACCCTCCTGTCTTGCCGAATCAGGTTCACTTGCGTTGTGTACCTCTAACTTCCTATGGCTTCCTTCGGACCCTGTCGTTGGCCAACAACGCCCTTGCCATTCGGATTATCTTCCCCTCAGTCAGGGTGATTCAGGTTTCTTTCAACCTGACGGGTTTGCCAGCTTCGCTGGGCAAACAAAAAAG
>NZ_CAMZMZ010000075.1:0-1488 GCF_947311905.1 Alteromonas sp. CyTr2
CCTGTCTCTTATACACAAATCCCTACTAAGTAATTAGTGGGGATTTTTTTGAACTATTCCTCCAGACTCTGATCAGATCTTTCACTTAACTCATTGGGAAAGATTATGATTGATAATGTAGAGTGGGCTGAAAAAACGTTTGGAGAAGCAAAACTAGGAGATCCTCGTCGTACATCTCGTCTGGTAAAATTAGCTGCAACACTTGCCAATACACCAGGAAAGCCTCTTGTGAATATCACTGAATCCCCCGCCGATATGGAAGGAGCATACCGCTTCATTAGAAATGAAAGTGTAGATGCGACTTCAATCGCTGAAACTGGATTTAACGTTACAGTTGGACAAGCAGAGCGACACAAAACATTACTTGCCCTAGAAGATACTACGACCATTTCATACAGCCATAAAAGTATTCGAAACGAACTTGGACACGTGAATCAAGGTAATCGTTGCCGCGGTATGCTTGCCCATAGTGTCTTACTTTTTGCGCCGGAATCACAAGAAATAGTTGGACTGATTGAACAGTCGCGTTGGACACGAGACATAACAACGCGTGGTAAAAGAGCGAAACATGCATCGACACCATACACTGAGAAAGAAGGCTACAAGTGGGAGTCAGCATCAATCAATATGTCAGCAAGACTGGGCTCAAAGATAGATGATGTGATATCCGTCTGTGACCGAGAAGCTGATATCTACGAGTACTTACTTTATAAGCTAACAACTCAGCAGCGGTTTATTGTTCGTTCAATGCAAAGTCGACACATTGAGGAAGGCGAAAACAAGCTATATCACTATGCCAGTCAGTTAAAAAGTGCAGGGCGCAAGCAAATACATATTCCGCAAAAAGGAGGGCGCAAAGCACGAAACGTGACGTTAGATATTGCATTTGCTCCCGTTACGCTCAAGGTTCCCAGCAATAAGCGTGGTGAATCACTTCCTTTATACTACGTCGGATGTGTAGAGCGCAGTAATTCAAAAGAGGCGTTATGCTGGCATTTACTGACAAATGAACCCATCACAAATCAAGCGCAAGCACAAAAAATAATTGGCTATTACGAGCATCGTTGGTTAGTAGAAGAATATCATAAGGCGTGGAAAAGTGACGGTACTAATATCGAAGCTTCGCGCTTACAAAGTAAGGAAAACGTTGAGCGTCTAGTCACAATAAACGCGTTTATTGCCGTAAGGATCCTTCAACTCAAATTCGCAAAAGACCGACCGGACGATAGTAGCTGTGAAGAAGTCCTATCACCTAAAGCATGGAAGTTATTATGGTTAAAACGAGTGAGTAAGACACCACCTGACTCAGCCCCCTCAATGAAATGGGCCTATACAGAGCTTGCAAAGCTAGGAGGGTGGAAAGATACAAAACGAACAGGAAGAGCGTCTGTGAAAGTCATATGGCAAGGATGGTTCAAATTGCAAACCATCCTTGAAGGATATGAGCTAGCCATGTCTCTTGATATCGACTTGTGATCAAGAGACAGG
>NZ_CAMZMZ010000076.1:0-1454 GCF_947311905.1 Alteromonas sp. CyTr2
TTTCGGGTTTTCATATACACTCCAGTTGAGATAATTATCTCTTAACTGGGTGTGTGAATCTATTGGAGCACGTCATAACTCAGTTGTTGAGCCAGGAATAGGTATGTCTCGCCTTCGAATTCTATCTCCGGTGTAAGATTTTTCATATAAAGACTATTTGTAGTCTTATTCTTTGTCAGCGGTACAACTAATCTTGTTGCTAATTGGTCAATTACAGAGTTTTGAACATCTACAAGAAAGGGGTAAGCTTTATTTGTTTTTGAGCTTGGGTTTCTGTAAACATCAAACTGTGCCATTAGAAGTTCCTGTACTCATCACCTATACAGCCGTTCTCAGCAACAAACTCGTTGTACGCAGCTATGGCAGCTTTGTTTTCTTTTTTCCAGCTTTCTTCTTCAACACTTTTCAACTTGTCTTTAAGTGCCTGTTCTAAGGTTGCAGACAGGTTAACTTTTAAGTCTCTAGCTTTTTGTAATAAATCGCTGTTTAAGCTTAAATTAGTCGCTTTTTTTGGGGCATGGATGTCATATAAATCTTGCATTCTATTACTCCAAATTGTTCTACATATTAAGTATACGCATAGGGATGCGCATTGCAAAAAATAGGTTCTTAACAAGCCCGGAATTGTTATGTAGAGATGTATACTTATAGTGCTGGTCTTACTCTCAATTAAACTGCAAAATTAACCGAGTAATCGCATCGCACTGTGTCGGCACTGAACCCGTTGCTGATGTTGATTCTGCGCGTATTGCTCTAGGTGAGTTACTTTGCCGGCGGCGTGCTTAAAGCAGGTTTCAAATTGCGTGGTTAATGTTATCCAATGTCCTTGTTCAATATTGAGGCGCTCTAAAATAGAGGGTAGGTTATGCTCAACCTTGCCACGCTTGTTTGGGTGAATATATCGGCTGGTTATATCTACAAGCTGTAAGTAATCTGGAAGAGTAAAAGGTAAACCATGTGGCATTTCTTGTCTTGGGTTGCCTGTAAAAGGCATAAGTCGTTTAGGTGTTTTGCCGACCCTAGCTGCGTTAATTCGGTATTTAATGCTGGTATGCTCTGAAGTTTCTGGCGTTTTAGCCATCTTTGCTCGTACTGGGTTTAAATCAACATAAGCCATACAGGCGGCAAGGGCTGACTCATCCAATAGCGCTTGAGATTTAAACCGTCCTTCCCAAAAATGGCCCGTGCAGTCGTCTTCTTTATTAGCTGCCCTAGCAATATATTCATTCAGTGCACGCATAAACCAGCTGATATCAAATAGCCTTTTACGCCATACTTCAGCCGTTAACTCCACCGCTTTAATTTGAATTTCATGTAAATCTTTACGTGAATCTACTGACATGTAGCGCTGCGAGAGTAATGTGCCTGTATACAGTTTGAGGTGGTTTAATTGAGTTGACCAGTCCAGTTAAGGATATAATTGAACTTTAGCTGGAGAAAGTAAATGGCCGGAA
>NZ_CAMZMZ010000077.1:0-1440 GCF_947311905.1 Alteromonas sp. CyTr2
TGATCACCAAACGTCATGAATGTTCCTATCTTTTTTATCTTATTGATATCGCAATATTATTTGTGGGGATACCTCAGACTCTGACCCCATAACTAATACTATCCGCTTATGGATAATTGGTTTAAAACGCTTTACATTTTTGAGGTGTTAATAAAATGTTAAGTGTGCATGATGAAGTATTTAGTTTTAGCTGTTATTGCCGGTCTCGTTAATGTAGTGATGTCTTTTGTTACTTCACATCTACTAATCTCTACAGTTGCTACGTTTCTTACTATCCTTTTCGCGGCCTTTATTATTGAGAAGGTATTTCAAAACCAAAATATAGCCGCTAGTAAAATTGTTCTAACTGACGATTATAAGAACAATGCACACAGCAATGATGCAACGAAAGTTAGTCATGCCGCGAGTAACATTGCAATTGGTGGTGCTTCTATCTCTTTCTTTTTAGAACAGTTATCAAAAGCTTTTAATGAGCAAGTCGCGAACATCGGCGAGATGAGCGGTAGACTCCAACAGTTAGAAGTCTCCTCAACTCAGTTAGATGATCTTGCCAAGAATGCTGCATTTTCTATGAATGAATCTGACGAGAAAACGCAGTTCGGCAGTACTTCGTTAAAAGAAGTATTAAGCCAGCAACAGCAGCTGGTTAAAAACATAAATGCGTCATCTGAAGCGCTTACTACATTAAAAAGTAAGGCCGAGGGAATAAGTACAATAACAAACACCATTAACCAATTGGCCGATCAAACAAATATGCTAGCGCTTAATGCGGCTATTGAAGCTGCAAGAGCGGGCGACCAAGGACGTGGTTTCGCCGTCGTTGCTGATGAAGTACGCGAGCTTGCCAAGAAAACAACCGATGCCACCTCAGGAATAGAAAGTCTGCTGCAGGATATGAATACAAGTAGCCAGGCTGCAGTGGCTACTATGGAAACGGTGCTTAACTCTAGTGATAACATGAATGTGAAATTAAAGGAGAGCGAAGAAGCTATCTCACACTCCAGTATGCTCTCTACAAAAGCTCGGGAATCGATGGGCGCTATGCAAGCAATGGTAGAAAATAATGCAGAACATAGCGCAGGTATAAGTACCAATATACTTCAGTTGCACACGACGACAGAAAAATTAGAGCACGACCTCACTGATGTTTCTACTCAGGCGCTATCACTGAGTAGTCAAGCTGAAGATATTTTCAGGCTGCTGGAAAGCTTCGACGTTAATGATCGAAACAGCGAAGTTAGAGACATTGCAGTAAATGCAGCCAAAACTGTTGGAGAGCGTTTCGAGCAAGCGATTTCAGAAGGGAAAATATCGGAAGCAAAGCTGTTTAATTTTGATTATTCACCTATACCGAACACTAATCGAGCCTGTAACAGATTCTGTGTAACTGCCATTAGTTAATGTGCTTTTCGAGTCGTTCCTCGAACTCGATAATAAAAC
>NZ_CAMZMZ010000078.1:0-1421 GCF_947311905.1 Alteromonas sp. CyTr2
TGAAGTGACCCCATTAAGTTGGACTCATTTCTAAGCGGCAACCAAGGTCTGATTTCGATATTGTATCGGACTCAGGCCTTTTAGTTTTAGCTTAATACGTTCGTTGTTGTAATAATCGATATATTCTTTGATGTTTTCAATAAGTTCATTTGCATCTTTGAACGTTTTATTGTGGTACATCTCAGTTTTTAATATGCCGAAGAAGTTCTCTGCAACAGCGTTATCTAAGCAATTTCCTTTTCTAGACATGCTTTGAAGTAGCCCATTCTGTTTCAAGTGATTTTGGTATTGTTTATTTTGATATTGCCATCCTTGGTCAGAGTGTATGAGTGGCTTTTCATGTGGTAATAGCTTACTAGTCGCGGCTTTAAGCATATCTGTAACTAAGGGTAACGTTACAGATGTCCGCACTTCATAGCTAATGACCTCTCGATTAAATAAATCTATTATCGGTGACAGATACACCTTCTGATTATTCACTTTAAACTCAGTTACATCAGTCACCCATTTTTGATTAGGCTGTTCTACAGTAAATTCACGATTCAATTTGTTTTCGGCGATTCTGCCGATTTCACCTTTGTAAGACTTATAACGTTTAGGCCTGACTTTTGACTTCAAACCAAGTTCGCACATTAGGCGTTGTACACGCTTATGGTTAACCACTAAGCCCATCGCTCGTAAAGCGTAAGTCACTCTACGATAGCCATATCGCCCTTTATGTTTGTGATAGATATCACGGATTTTTACGCGTAAGTCAGTATTGGAACAAGGCTGATTCAGCGCATTACGATGGTAGTAATACACACTCTTGGGAAGCCCTGTAACTCTTAATAAATGTTGTAAGCTATATATTGCCTTGAGCTCTTCGACAACTATCGTTTTGTCTTTGCTTTTTTCTTTCTGGCTTGAGCCAAGGCTTCTAACTTTTTTAAGACAGCGTTCTCTGCACGTAAATAATCGAGTTCTTCTCTAAGCTCTTTTTCAGTCATCTCTGATGATGGTTTAGGAGTTGAAGAGTTATTAGTCACGCGGGGCTTACCTTTGTTTTTGGGGTTGAGACGGGATATGTCCTTGCGAGCATAAAGCTTTTGCCATTGAAATAAAATACCAGGGGATGATAAGTCGAAATAGGCGCTGGTATAACCCAATGACCAATTGTTCATTTCCATCGTCTTTAGCACATGGATTTTGAACTCGCTACAATAAGGTAGCTGCTTATGAATAAAGCTATTTGAGCCGTTTATTTGATAAACCTGAAACCAATAGCGAATAAGCCGAGCGCTTACTCTGTACTTTCTACCTAAAGCTTCAGAATTTTTCTCTTCGACTAGCTGAGCGAGCTTTATTTTAAACGCTCTATTGTGTTTTGACATAAAAAGACCCCCAATAATTGGAATGTCCAACTAATGGGGGTCACTTCA
>NZ_CAMZMZ010000079.1:0-1411 GCF_947311905.1 Alteromonas sp. CyTr2
TAATGCCAGTCAGTTAAGCTGACTGGCATTTTTCTTTGTGGGGTATTTAGTCGGTCTTTTCCTCACTACTCTGGGGTAATACCTGTCAGGTCGTTTGTCAGGGAGCCTCATCATCCTCAGCGATTCCATTAGGTATTCATAGTGAGCGGGCAGTTTAGTTACTGTCTCCGGCAATGTGGTCAGGAAGAATACAATGATATGTCTCATACAGAGACCGAAGCTAAGGCGGGAAGGAGATAATTCCGGCATGTCTTTTACGGCATCCAGCATCATCATTCTAATCAGGTTGTAGGCTACCAACAGCCCCCAGAGTTCCTGTCGAACCATCTCAGGTTTCTTACTGCGCAGTGTCAGTTTTGCCTGATGTAGTGTCTGTTTCATTTCTCTGAAGCCCAGTTCGATTTCCCAGCGTTGAACATACACATTGACAACTTCTTCGTAGGGAAACTGCATTGCATCGACCATTGAACTGAGCACGCGGTAAGACTTTCCATCTACTTTGTAGCGGGTCAGTCTCGCTTCAATGGTTTCGGGTAAACCATCAAATTTCTTCCTGGCTTGAGGAGAGGTTTTAAGCGTGATAACAGCATCATCCTCGCTGAGTTGATGTCTCACAGTATACTGTAAATCTTTACGGGCGGGGAGCATCCAGTGCGTATTAACACCTTTAGTCATCCACAAGTACAGTAGCCCCAGCGAATAATACCCTCTGTCAAAAAGGGTCAGAGAGTTATCGGGAACCGAAGGAACAAGCCGCTGTGCAAGAGACATCTCTCCCACATCCCGGCTGTCAAATTCACTGGCCAACAGAAGGTGGCTGGACGTTTCCATCAGACTACACATGCGTACCTGTGGGTACGGATTATCACCCTTAGCATTCCGGTCACAACCAAATGCATCAAGGTTCTCAGCAGTATCCTGAGCACGGAACATTACACCGTCAACCGCCAGTACATTTAAACCACACCACTGTTCAAAGGCATATTCAGTGAATGCCCGCTGTGCCATCAATTTGAAGACGTGACCGACAGCATCATCACCCAACCTTTGGCGGGCTTGTACCACTGCACTCGGAGCAACAAAGCGGTTTTTACCCGGAAGCGAAACATTGAGTTTATTCGCGATGTCCCAGACAGGATCGTTACGAAAAAGACTCATGCCGACAATGGTTAACACTACCGAATCTAAAGGCAAACGGCGACGTCTGACAGTCGCCACACCTGATAGCTCATAGGCTTGCTGAAGAAGTTCAGGGTCAACAAACGACATCAGTTTATCGATGACATTTAAATCTTCTGCATGGCTGAATGTTTCATCGAGGTTTGTAAGTAAAGACATTAAAAAATCCGATACCAGAGACTGATATCGGATTTTGAAGCCTTAAAAAGATCGGTCAACCGATCATGAAAAT
>NZ_CAMZMZ010000080.1:0-1388 GCF_947311905.1 Alteromonas sp. CyTr2
CTAATGCCGTTCACTTAAGGTGAGCGGCATTTTTCTTTCTGCTGTATCGCTGTGGTCTCTTCTTAACTGTTCGGGGGAAGCTGCGTTCTCGCCGTGGAGCCAGAATAAGATTCTCAGCCATTTTATGCAGGTATTTATACTGCCTTGGAATTGCGCCGGGCGTTGAATAAGGCAGACCGACCAGCAGCGACGTCACCTGAGCCAGCGCACCATTAAAACTAAGCTGGTAAGGCAGGTAGTTTCCTTTAAGGTTAAAGCACATCTGAACCATCTGGTATCGCACTAGATTGTAGGTCAGCAATACGCCCCACAGTTCCTGCTTCACTAATTCAGGAAGGCGACTGCGCAGGGTCAGACGGTTTCCCAGCATGTATTGTTTTTGCTCCCTGTAGCCCAGCTCAATCTCCCAGCGATGCCCATATAAGTCAGCGATATCAGCTGCAGGGTAACGCATGGCATCAGTCATTGACGTAAGCACTTCATAGGTTTTACCTTTGATTTTTCGGCTCACAATACGAGCGGTCAGGGTATCGGGTAATCCCGGCCATAACTTCCTAGAGCGAGGGTTACTGCTTAACATTACCAACTTGTCGTTGCGTCCCAAGGAGCGAATTTCTTGATATTGCAGGTTCTTTTTAACAGGAATAAGCCAGTGACGGTTTTCCCCTTCGAGCTGCCATTGATGTAATAGGCCCAGGGAGTAAAACCCTTTATCGAACAGGGTGACACTATTATCTGGGGTAGTTTCGATAAGCTGTTCGGCCAGCCTCATTTCGTTGACGGCGTAACTATCAAACGCGCTTCCCGTCATCAGGTGGGTGCTTAGCTCCATCTGACAAACCATTCTTACTTGCGGGTAAAGAGAATCCTTTTGGCGTGAAAACGCGTCGGCATTTTCCGGCGTATCTTCGGTACGCCAGACGACACCATCAACGCCTAACAGCGTCAGCCCATTCCACTGAGGTAAGTGTGCCTGTCTGAGCCAGTGCGCCGTCATGTGCTGATACACCGCCTTTGCACCACTTTCCCCCAAGGTTTTACGACGCTGCGTTAACGCACTTTTCGCCACAAAAGGCTTACCCTCGCGATCAACAATATCGAGCAGGTTTACAACATCAGATATCGACTTGTCATTGTACAGCGCCATGCCTACAAGTAGCCATACCAGTGATTCAAGCGACAACTTACGTTTGCGCAAGGTAACTGTATCAGACATCTGATAAGCTTGTTCAATCAACTCTAATGGAATGAGGTCAGACAGCGCTTTAGCTTGTGGCTGCTTAACAGTATTGATGATGTCTAAAGCTTGAGAAACGTCCATAAAAAAATCCGATATCAGTTACCTGATACCGGATTTTGAAGCCTTAAAAAGATCGGTCAACCGATCA
>NZ_CAMZMZ010000081.1:0-1361 GCF_947311905.1 Alteromonas sp. CyTr2
TAACGTGATTCATTGCTGCCATATATTCGGCTTTTTCGTGAAGTCAATTGACTTCTAGCCTTGATGGTTGTTCGCATCTTGTTGTCTCATCAATCCGGCGGCCTCGAAGGCCCTTGGTATAAACTGATTTGAACAAGATGGTTATGAACCGTTAATCATCAGTACGTTGTCTTTTTGCAATATGTTGATAGGCTTTCTGTTTTAGTTTATTTACTTATCTTTGGTTTGGGTTTCATCGGCTAAGCCGCTGCTTTATTTATCAGTCCTGGCTGGTAGTCCTGTTGATAGTGCAGCATAGCCCAGGCCATTCTTACCATTTTATTAGCCAGTGCGACGCACGCTTTGTTAAAGCTCATGCGTGCTAAACAAGCCCGACACCACTCGCTCACCTTATCGGTTTTATCACCAATATGGCGCAAGGCGGCCCTGGCCCCGTTAATTATCTGGGTCCGTAAATACGTGTTCCCTCGCTTGCTAATACCCAACAATCTCGGGTTATCTCCCGTTGTATGTTGTTTGGGCACTACACCTAACCAAGCGGCTAAATGTCGGCCGCTATTAAAAGCCTGACCTTGTCCAATGCCTGCATATAAGGCGGTAGCAATCAAAGGCCCAATTCCTGTCATGCTCATTAAACGCTCGCATACAGGCTGGCTTTGTGAGAACGCTTTCAACTCCTTATCCATTTCTTTTATGTGCTCTCGCAGTTCCCGCAAATCATTGAGTAAGCCTTGAAACTGTCGGCGAGCTAACATACTCAATCCATTGTCAGCTTCTTCCAGGGTTAAAGGCAGCTCTTTCACCAAAGTCGCTACACCCCGTACATACACAATACCGTATTCGCTCAATAAGCCTCTTATCTGATTACTCAACGCCGTTTGCTGCGCTATCATACGCTCTCTAATCCGATGCATAAGCTGGATGTCTTGTTGGTCCTGAGACTTAAACGGCACAAATCGCATCCCTTCGCGTTGTGATGCCTCGGCTATCGCCTCTGCATCATTGTAATCGTGTTTATTGCCTTTTCGGTATGCTACAACGTATTGCGGTGCTATTGCTTTGACTTCATGCCCGGCTTTCGTCAATTCCCTACACCAGTAATGGCAACTTCCACAGGCTTCCATCACTACAATGCATGGCTCCAGTTGACTAAAATAGGACAACATCTGGTGACGCCTTAATTTCTTCTTTCTGAGCACTCTGCCTGACTGATTCATAAAAACTAAATGAAAAACAGACTTGGCGATATCGAGACCTATTGTTACCTTACTCATGTGACCTTCTCCTTCTTGATAGTGATTTGAACAACCCTATCTTGGCTCATTTGAAGCCTTTATGGGAGGAGAGGGTCCATACCATTA
>NZ_CAMZMZ010000082.1:0-1329 GCF_947311905.1 Alteromonas sp. CyTr2
TATCACCGCCACAGTTACCTGTAACAGCGCTATCGGTTTGCATCGAATTCGCTCGCAGTGGATGATGCGCTTCCTCTGCGCCAAGGCACTTGTATACCAGAGCCTTTCTGGTATTTACCGATCGCTCGTAAAGGAGATCTCCCCAGATAAGAGCATGGACTGTCTCTGCACTGCTGCATCATTTACGGTGGCCGTTAGATCACAGGGTTTCGTTGTCTTGTGCCAACTCACCTTCAGCCTACGCCTCATATGATGTTCTTGTTCATCAGCTCGCAGATTTGCTAGCGGCTTCCTCCAGACTATCTCTCACGATTTAGCCCTTGCCATTCGCTAGTAGTTAGCGTTGAATAACAGTGTGTTAAACAACGGTGATCTTCCTACAGAGGACTTTCACCTCATTAGTTCATGCCCATGCTGGGCGTACACAAGACGCTTAACTCGTTCCCTGCGGTCACTGGGACACAAATACGCGGCGGCTTCGCCATTTTCGCCGCATGTTTGCGCCCGTTAGCTTAGCGTTAGTAGCCACATGAAAATGGAGACAGCAGTGGAAATAGATGAAGATAAAATCGATGAAGCGGCACTTGCTCTGTTTTACCTTACTCTGCACGACAAGTTTGGTAGGGCTTGGAAGCAAATAGATTGGAGTATCACCGACCGACTTTATGAAAAAGGTTATATTCACGACCCTGTTGGCAAATCAAAGTCTGTTGTTTTAACTGAAGAAGGGCTCGCCAAATCAGAAGAGCTATTCAAAAAGTTATTCGTCAAAAATGAGTGAACATTGTGCGCATAGCTCAGCTTTTACTCTAGGATGTATCAGCGTGGCAACTAACAAGCCAATTAACGCACTCACTTCGTTCGCTGGGACGCATACACGCAGGGCGGCTTTGCCATTATGCCCTACGTGCCTGCGCCCGTTATTAGAAAGTTATAAGGCGTCAGCCTAAACTTCGTTTGGCTTTATAAAAATCTCAGTGCAACCACCCTCACCTGTCTTCATTAGCATCGCTCTGGCTTGTGGTGGGTTTTATTCCGCCGCTTTCAATTCAAAGGTGGTGTAATAGGCGCTTTACCTTCTAGTTCTTATTTTCAGCCAGCAAGCGCCATTACACTTGATAGCTCAGATGGCGGCTAGCTTCTGTCAAATCAAAACCTTCACTGCACCGTCGTTTTGCTTGTTTGTGTTAACAATCAATCGTATGCTGGCTTCAACAGTTTTCAAACAGACCAAAGGAAATGGCTCTGCTTCTAATCGGGTAGCCGGAGGTATCTAGCCTCCAGCCCCCACAACACCCTGCATGCGGCTCCGCACAGGGCGTTTCATTT
>NZ_CAMZMZ010000083.1:0-1322 GCF_947311905.1 Alteromonas sp. CyTr2
AAATCAATATGAGGCTGACATGGCTAACTTACAAAAAGCGGCTTAACTGGGTTGTGTGATTTTGGTTGACCACGTCATTATTGTTGCTTGATGAACAAGGAGCAATTAGTTGTTATGAAACTAATGTCAGCTAAAAAGCTTATTTATTTCCAAAGTTTTTTAGAAGCCCAAAATTTCGGGCTTCTTTTATATTTTAAACAACTTAATTACTGTGAACACTTAGTTAGGCGTAATCGCGTTGTGGTAAACGTCTTGCACGTCATCACAGTCGTTAAGCATGTCCATGAATTTTTCAAACATCGGCATGTCTTCTTCGCTTATCTCAGTTTCGGTCTGAGGCATCCAGCTCATTTCTTCTGCAATAAAGCTAATGTCTGGGTAGGCTTCAGTTAGCGCTGTTTTTACTTGATAGAATTCAGTGTGTGGCGCGTAAACTGTAACTTTACCGTCTTCAACTTCAACATCAGTTACGTCTACGTCGGCTTCCATTAGCACTTCTAGGATAGCGTCTTCGTCGTCACCTTCAAACTGGAATACCGCTTGGTGATCGAACATATGCGATACCGCACCCTGTGCACCAAGTTTCGCGTTGGTTTTAGTAAAGCAGTTACGTACTTCAGTGATGGTGCGGTTTGCATTGTCAGACAAGCAGTCAACAATGACCATGCAGTTACCTGGGCCAAAACCTTCATAACGCATAGGCTGGAAGTCTTCGCCAGCACCACCAGCGGCTTTATCAATCGCTTTTTCAATAACGTGGCTTGGTACTTGGTCTTTCTTCGCCTTTTCCATTAGGCGGCGAAGTGAAAGGTTGGTGTCCGGATCGGCACCACCATTTTTCGCACATACGTAAATTTCTTTACCGTATTTAGAATAAACTTTAGTTTTTTGGCCGGCAGTTTTTGCCATGGCGTTTTTACGAACTTCGAATGCTCTTCCCATCTTAAAATTCTCTTTCTCGCAATTTGAAATGCTGCGTTGGGTTTTATCGGGCTACCTGTTGCCTGACCGTTCATCAGGCGCATCGCTCTGCCTTACTTGGTAGCATTACCGAACTCGACGTTTCAATAAATGGTCGAACGCGACGGTGCTAAAAATTGCCAAGCGAAACACTGCCCAAAATAACGGTAGGCTAAGCGACATAAAAAATTTGGGCGAAATTCTACCTTAATTTTCGTGTAATACCAATGTGAACGCCCCTAGAAAGGGTGTAGGTTGGTAGCTTTCACATTTTTAATGAGGTCAAAATGTACTCTGACCCTGAGGGATCCCCACGAATTTAATTCCATGTGCCTGCGGTCCAGGCCCCGTCGACTATGGAG
>NZ_CAMZMZ010000084.1:0-1315 GCF_947311905.1 Alteromonas sp. CyTr2
GAGCCTGTAACAGATTCTGTGTAACTGCCATTAGTTAATGTGCTTTTCGAGTCGTTCCTCGAACTCGATAATAAAACGACTCATCGCCTGACGCCAGTTTTGAATCGGCATCGACCATTTCTTACTGGCGTCTTTTATTGCTAAGTACACCATTTTTCTTGCTGAATCATCGCTGGGGAAGATTTTCCGTTTCTTGATGGCTTTTCGGATAACACTGTTCAGAGATTCAATGGCGTTGGTGGTGTAAATTGCCCTGCGGATGTCCTCTGGGTAGTTGAACAAGGTATTGAGATTGTGCCAGTGCGTCCGCCATGATTTAGCGATTTGTGGGTACTGGCCGTCCCATGTTTCAGCAAACCGTTCTAGTTCAAGCAGTGCCTCATCTTCTGTTGCTGAGCGGTATACGCGCTTTAAGTCTGCTGTGACAGCTTTGTAGTCCTTCCACGATACGTATTTTAGTGAGTTACGAACCATGTGTACGATACACAGTTGAATATGCGTTTGTGGGAACACAGCATTAATGGCATCAGGGAAGCCTTTGAGACCGTCCACACAAGCGATGAGAATGTCTTCTACGCCGCGCTGCTGAAGTTCGGTTAGCACGTTTAGCCAGAACTTAGCCCCTTCATTCTCGGCTATCCACATGCCCATCAGTTCTTTGTGACCTTCAGTATTGATGCCCAGGGCCAGGAAGATAGATTTGTTGATGATACGTTTATCCTGGCGTATTTTCACTACGATACAGTCGAGGTAAACAATCGGGTAAATGGCATCTAACGGGCGCGACTGCCATTCCACAACTTGCTCGATAACTGCATTAGTAACGCGAGAAACCAGCGTTGGCGATATCTCAGCACCATACCATTCATCAAACGCATTGACGATTTCACGGGTACTCATGCCTTGTGCATAAAGCCAGAGAATCTTATCGTCCATGGAGGTGAAACGGGATTGATGTTTTTTAACGAGCTTAGGCTCGAAGGAGCCTTCACGGTCACGAGGAGTGTCGAGTTCAAACTCGCCATCTTCTGTTTTTACGCGTTTGCTGCTCTTACCGTTGCGACTGTTTGATGACGTAGACTTTTGATTTCTTTCGTAGCCAAGATGCTCATCCATTTCAGCGTTCAATGCCGCTTCAACGGTGATTTTCTTCAACATCTGACTAAATTCGTTTAAGTCTTCAGGTGTTTTAATGCCTTTGGCCGCTTCCTTTGCGAAAGCTTCAAGCTCTTTCTTATTCATGTTCATCTGCCTATCCTTAACTCTCTATAGAGTAAATTGAGATAGGCAGTTACACAAAATTAGTTACAGTCTC
>NZ_CAMZMZ010000085.1:0-1299 GCF_947311905.1 Alteromonas sp. CyTr2
TGTCCCGTCCTAAAATACGTTGACATAAAGAGGATTTCTTTATGACAACTTCAAGTAATCAAAGGCCTAAGCGCACACAGCGTGATTACACCTTAGCTTTTAAATTGGGTGTGGTTGAGCGTGTAGAAAAAGGCGAATTCACTTATAAACAGGCACAAGCTCACTTCGGAATACAAGGAAGGTCGACGGTACTGGTTTGGCTCAGAAAGCATGGTAGACTCGACTGGTCGAAACCATTTCAGCATCCACTTATGCCAAGTTCAAAAGAAACACCAGCCGAAAAAATAAAACGTCTCGAGAGAGAATTAGCTGACGAAAAGCTCCGTAATAAAATCCTTAATGGAATGGTAGATATTATGGATAACGAGTATGGAGCGGGTCTCAGAAAAAAGTACTTATCCGGTACGTCTGGCAAGCCAAAAAAAGAAAAGAAATAAATTTGGCGGCAGCATGCCGGGTTGTGGGAGTATCGAGACAGTCGGTTTACCAGGCTGTTTCTCGCATGGAATGTAGAAGAGCAGAGCTATCGATAATTAAAGATTGGGTACTTTATTGGCGCAAGTATATGCCGCAAATAGGGACGCGCAAGCTCTATACACTTATAAAACCAAAGCTGGTTGAGCATGGGATTAAACTAGGTCGAGATGGCTTTTTTACTTACTTAAGGAGCGAGGGACTACTCGTTAAGCCAAAGAAAAGTTTTACCAAAACTACATTCAGTAAACATTGGATGAAAAAGCATCCAAATTTACTTAAGGAAGAAGGTCTGCATAATGCAGAGCATGTGCTTGTTAGCGATATCACCTATCTCGAATCCGACCAAGGTGTACACTATCTATCGTTAGTAACAGACTCTAGCACGCGTAAAATTGTAGGGCACCACTTGAGCTTGGACATGAGGGCTGAAAATGTAGTCAAAGCACTGAAGATGGCCGTCAGAGATAAACGATATGCAGGTAACAGTGTTCACCACTCAGACAGAGGGCTACAATACTGTTCAGCTATCTACCAGAATGAGTTGAATGCGAATGGGATCCAGCCGTCAATGACAGATGGTTACGACTGTTATCAAAATGCATTAGCAGAACGAATAAACGGTATACTCAAGCAAGAGTTCTTACTCTACCGATGTAAAACAATCGAAGAGCTGAAAATACTCGTTACCGAATCAATCAATATTTACAATGAAATGAGACCGCACTTAGCATTAGATATGGAAACGCCTAACGCAGTGCATAATAGAAAAGGCCAGCTTCGAGAGCTGGCCTAATAACTGTCAACCTATATTAGGACGACACA
>NZ_CAMZMZ010000086.1:0-1284 GCF_947311905.1 Alteromonas sp. CyTr2
ACGGCTACAAAGTATTCCCGGAGTTGGTCCAATTATAGCCAGTGCGCTTTATCAACATATCGGCAATGGCAGTGAGTTTAAGAATGGCCGGGCAGTCTCAGCATCATTGGGGCTGGTACCCAAACAACATAGCTCAGGAGGCAAGCATAATCTACAGGGGATTAGTAAGCGTGGAGATAGCTATCTAAGAACCTTACTCATTCATGGTGCCAGGGCTGTCATGCGAGTGAGTAAACATAAAGAGACACCATTGTCTCAATGGATAAAGCGAATAGAGCAAACGCGGGGGAGAAACAAAGCCGCGGTTGCACTGGCTAACAAGTTGGCCCGAATAGCTTGGGCACTATTAGCACAAGGTGGCGATTATCAGCCTGAGTTGACAACCGCTTAAGTTAATAATGAACCAGTTCACTTCCAAGGATTGCTGAATAAACATAACGTGATGACAATACGGTTAAACCGACATATCGAAAACCTGATAGGGCGTGTGGATTATTAATCCGAGTCAACGATAAGGACGATATGGGCGAAGTTCATCGAGGCTCGAAGTGAAAATACTTCAACGAGAAGCCGGATATACGGACGCAAACCATTTTAGTCAAACAGCATGTTTACTCTTGCAATAAAGGGGGAGACCATATACGGCTACAAAGTATTCCCGGAGTTGGTCCAATTATAGCCAGTGCGCTTTATCAACATATCGGCAATGGCAGTGAGTTTAAGAATGGCCGGGCAGTCTCAGCATCATTGGGGCTGGTACCCAAACAACATAGCTCAGGAGGCAAGCATAATCTACAGGGGATTAGTAAGCGTGGAGATAGCTATCTAAGAACCTTACTCATTCATGGTGCCAGGGCTGTCATGCGAGTGAGTAAACATAAAGAGACACCATTGTCTCAATGGATAAAGCGAATAGAGCAAACGCGGGGGAGAAACAAAGCCGCGGTTGCACTGGCTAACAAGTTGGCCCGAATAGCTTGGGCACTATTAGCACAAGGTGGCGATTATCAGCCTGAGTTGACAACCGCTTAAGTTAATAATGAACCAGTTCACTTCCAAGGATTGCTGAATAAACATAACGTGATGACAATACGGTTAAACCGACATATCGAAAACCTGATAGGGCGTGTGGATTATTAATCCGAGTCAACGATAAGGACGATATGGGCGAAGTTCATCGAGGCTCGAAGTGAAAATACTTCAACGAGAAGCCGGATATACGGACGCAAACCATTTTAGTCAAACAGCATGTTTACTCTTGCAATAAAGGGGGAGACCATATAC
>NZ_CAMZMZ010000087.1:0-1273 GCF_947311905.1 Alteromonas sp. CyTr2
TGACGTGGTCAACCAAAATTGACCAACCCAGTTAAGCTACTTTTTTCAATTTCTTCATGTCCGCCTCATATTGATTTGGACTCCTGTAATCCAGATACGAATGCAACCGCCCAGGATTATAAAATGTCGTGATGTAACGCAGTATATCTTGCTGTGCTTCATAACGAGTTTGGTATTGTTTCCAGTGCACTAGCTCTTGCTTCAAGCTACCGAAGAAGCTCTCAACCACACTATTATCCCAACAATCACCTTTACGACTCATACTGCCAACAAATTGGTGTCCTTTAAGCAAGCGTCGATAGTCTGCACTAGCGTATTGGCTACCGCGATCTGAATGGGCAACCAATCCCGCTTTTGGATTACGCTGCCATATCGCCATCGTTAACGCGTCACACACCAATTTGGCTTTCATTCTTGACCCCATGCTCCAGCCAACGACTTTTCTCGAGTACAGGTCAATAACAACGGCCAAATATAACCAGCCTTCTTGTGTCCAGATATAGGTAATATCCTGCACATAAGCTAGATTGGGTGAATCAACATCAAACTGTCTGTCCAGCACATTTTCAAATACAGGCAATGTGTGATTACTGTTTGTGGTGACCTTGTATTTCTTCTTGTAACGGACCTGCACACCTGCTTCTTTCATCAGTCGGCGTGTAAGACGTCTACCGATAGGGTAGCCCAAACAATTCAGTGCTTTTTGCATTCGTCGACTGCCATAGCTATGCTCACTGGCTTTGGCAATCTTGCGCATCCATTCCACTATTTCTTTTCGTTTATCATCATCCGTTGTAGGTTGATGCTGGGTATTCATATATCGATAAAACCCATTGCGCTTAACGCCTAATAACCGGCACAACCGGTCAACAGGATAGGTATTCTTTCGCTCGGCGATAAACGCGTATTTCACTTCATTTCTTTGGCGAAGAATACCGATGCTTCCTTTAGGATGCGTTTATCCATTTCAAGCTGTTTTACCTGAGCTTTAAGCTTTCTGATTTCTGCCTGCTCTGGCGTCAGTTTGCCGTTCCCTCTGAACGCATGGCCGTCATCATCTTGTTGAAACTCTTTGACCCAGCGACCAATAATTTGCTGACTCACATCCAACATTCTGGCGACTTCAGAGCGCGTGTGACCTTGATCTAGCACCAGGCTCACAGCATCCAGTTTAAATTCTTTCGTATACCGCTTTCTTCCGGCCATTTACTTTCTCCAGCTAAAGTTCAATTATATCCTTAACTGGACTGGTCAACTCAATTAAACCACCTCA
>NZ_CAMZMZ010000088.1:0-1263 GCF_947311905.1 Alteromonas sp. CyTr2
TATGACGTGCTCCAATAGATTCACACACCCAGTTAAGAGATAATTATCTCAACTGGAGTGTATATGAAAACCCGAAAAAGCTACTCGAAAGAATTCAAACTGGATGCGGTGAGTCTGGTTACAGAACAAAATTACAAGATTACTGAGGCTGCTCGCAGTCTTGGTATCAGTGCCAATATGTTAGGCCGCTGGCTTAAAGAGCAAGAATCAGAAGGGGCTCACGCATTTCGTGGCAATGGTAAGTTGACGCCCGAGCAGGAAGAAATTCGCCAACTGCGAGCAGAGAATAAGCGCCTGAAAATGGAGAAAGAGATCTTAAAAAAGGCAACGGTCTTCTTTGCCAAAGAAACCAAGTAAAATACGGTTTCATCACCCAACATAAGAAGACCTGGCCGATTAGCCTGATGTGCGAGATTCTTGGTGTCAGTCGCTGTAATTACTATAGTGCCGTGCGACGCAAGGAACACATTGAACCGGATCCGCAACATGATGAGTTAATTGAGTGGGTACAGAAAGTAGCAGATGCCAGTGACTTTACCTATGGCGTAAGACGTATGAAACGCGCGTTGAATTCGCTTGGTTATCCGGTTGGAAAACAGCGAACGAGAGCCTTGATGAAAGAAGCTGGAGTGAGCGTCAGACGACGTAGAAAATACAAAGTCACGACTAACAGCGACCATCAGCAACCTGTCTTCGATAACGTGCTGTCACGCGACTTTGATGCTCAAAAGCCAGACCAGGCGTATGTCTCTGACATTACCTACATCTGGACGCAAGAAGGCTGGCTGTATCTGGCCGTAGTGATTGACTTATTCTCACGAAAAATCGTGGGCTGGAGTATGGCATCGCGGATGAATGCCCAGCTTGTGTGTGATGCCTTAACGATGGCTTTGTGGCAACGTAAACCTAAAGTGGGCCTGATACATCATTCGGATCGCGGCTCTCAATACGCAAGCCGACAATTTAGACAGTTACTGACGCAATACAAGGTAACAGGTAGCATGAGCAGGAAAGGTGATTGTTGGGACAATGCCGTCGTAGAAAGCTTCTTCGGCACATTGAAACAAGAGCGAGTGCAGTGGCGTCACTACCAGAGTCGCCGTGCTGCCCAGCAGGATATTCTGCAATACATCACTATGTTTTATAACAGTCAGCGAATGCACTCATATCTGGATTACAAGAGTCCAAATCAATATGAGGCTGACATGGCTAACTTACAAAAAGCGGCTTAACTGGGTTGTGTGATTTTGGTTGACCACGTCA
>NZ_CAMZMZ010000089.1:0-1211 GCF_947311905.1 Alteromonas sp. CyTr2
AAATGGCAAAAGAAAAGTTTGAACGTACGAAACCCCACGTAAACGTGGGTACAATCGGCCACGTTGACCACGGTAAAACTACGCTAACTGCAGCAATCACTACAGTTCTTTCAAAGACTTACGGTGGTAACGCACAGGCTTTCGATCAAATCGATAACGCGCCTGAAGAGAAAGCACGTGGTATCACCATTTCTACTTCACACGTAGAATATGACACTCCTACTCGTCACTACGCGCACGTAGACTGCCCAGGACACGCTGATTACGTTAAAAACATGATCACTGGTGCTGCTCAGATGGACGGTGGTATCCTAGTAGTTGCTGCGACTGATGGCCCTATGCCACAGACTCGTGAGCACATCCTACTTGGTCGTCAGGTTGGTATTCCTTACATCATCGTATTCATGAACAAGTGTGACATGGTTGACGATGAAGAGCTTCTAGAGCTAGTAGAAATGGAAGTTCGTGAACTTCTTAACGAATACGAATTCCCAGGTGATGACCTACCAGTTATCCAAGGTTCAGCTCTTAAAGCGCTTGAAGGCGACGCAGAGTGGGAAAAGAAAATCATCGAGCTTGGTGAAGCGCTTGATTCATACATCCCAGAGCCAGAGCGTGCAATCGACAAGCCGTTCATTCTTCCAATCGAAGACGTATTCTCAATCTCAGGCCGTGGTACAGTTGTAACGGGTCGTGTTGAGCAAGGTATCATCAAGGTTGGTGAAGAAGTAGAAATCGTAGGTATCAAAGATACTACTAAGACTACTTGTACTGGTGTTGAGATGTTCCGTAAGCTTCTTGACGAAGGCCGTGCAGGTGAGAACGTTGGTGTTCTTCTACGTGGTACTAAGCGTGATGAAGTTGAACGTGGTCAAGTACTAGCTAAGCCTGGTTCAATCACTCCACACGTTAACTTCGAAGCAGAAGTATACGTACTATCTAAAGATGAAGGTGGCCGTCATACTCCATTCTTCAAAGGCTACCGTCCACAGTTCTACTTCCGTACAACTGACGTAACTGGTGCTGTAGAGCTTCCAGAAGGCGTAGAAATGGTAATGCCTGGTGACAACCTTAAATTCAAAGTTGAGCTAATTGCTCCGATCGCGATGGAAGAAGGTCTTCGTTTCGCAATCCGTGAAGGTGGTCGTACAGTAGGTGCTGGTGTTGTATCTAAGATCCTAGACTAATCTAGACTTAGCAACACAAGCCAA
>NZ_CAMZMZ010000090.1:0-1099 GCF_947311905.1 Alteromonas sp. CyTr2
CCTAACGCAGTGCATAATAGAAAAGGCCAGCTTCGAGAGCTGGCCTAATAACTGTCAACCTATATTAGGACGACACAAACACCTTGTATTTAATCTATCCACCCAGTTGTAGAGTAGGCTATTAGCAATAGTCTAGAAAAAGCGTGTATAAACCAGCATGGCGTTAAGCGCGGTATCATCGTCTGTCAGCGGGCTATCGCTGATGCTATCGTCAAAGAAGGTGGCGCCAACTTCTAAACGGGTCATGCCGCCCAGAAACTGTCGGGTTGAGATGGCAACGCGTACTTCCGTATTGAGCGCGCTATCGCCGTTATATGCACTTCGAAATGCTGTGGCTTCTTCAGGGCGCACGCCGTAGTAATAGTCGACGTAATTGCTGTCTTGGTAGTTTACGCCTATAGACGGCTCGATCATGAAGTTATTTATTCTAAACCTTTTCCCGATACGGGCGGACGCTTGGTAGCCATCAAACTTACCAAGAATATCGGCATTGGTTGACAATGAATAAACCCAGCTACCCGTGTTGTAGTTAAGCCCAACTCCGGCCGCGTAGCTAAAATCTCTGTCGTCCATACCTGTAAATACGGCACTGTCATCTTCTTCATAACCTGCAAATATCGGGACAAGCTGAGCGTCAAGAGTAAAGCCACTTTCGCGAAAAAGTTCATAGCCAATAAATGGTCCGTAAACGCGTAACTTTTCACCGGTGTAGCCGATAATAGGAATAGGAACAACGCGATTATCAAAGTCGGTATATACATCTTGCGATGCTGCGACGCCAAACCCCCACATCCAACCCTGAGGCTGTTGAGCGCCAGCTTGTTGTGCAAAAGCAGGAGTAGAACTAACACCTACACAAGCTAGAGCTATTGCGCCAATAACGGTTTTTAAGTTCATAGGTAAATTTCCTTTTTAATCAAGATACTGCTCTGCTGTGTTCTTCGATCATATTCGCTTGTGCCTATTGAGCTAACCTGTACGTTTTTGCAGCGGCTTCTGAGTGGGCAATTATCTATGCGGATTAATGGTATGGACCCTCTCCTCCCATAAAGGCTTCAAATGAGCCAAGATAGGGTTGTTCAAATCACTATCAAGAAGG
>NZ_CAMZMZ010000091.1:0-1094 GCF_947311905.1 Alteromonas sp. CyTr2
ATACCAATTGCATTAATTAATTGACCAACTTTATCCACTCTCTCCAACAGAGATTTTTGACTCGTTCAACATCCGCAATGAATGTATTCCAAGCGCGAGAGACCTGTTCCACTATTTCTTCGTAACCTCGAAATACGCGGTTTGATAAGCAACGTTGCCGTAACCATTGCCATACTTGCTCCATCGGGTTCAGCTCCGGAGAATAAGGTGGGAGTTTTAACAGACTGACATTGGTAAATGGGCTGGCCGTATCGATCGTATGCCAGCCCGCGCCATCCATTACAACAACGGCATGACGCCCAGGCTCTGTCGCTTCACTTATTAATTTCAGATGCTGCTTCATCACCTCTTTATTCACAAGAGGGCTGATAAGCGCCTGAGTATTACCATTGCTCGGACACACCGCCCCAAAGACATAGCCATAATCGAATTGCTGTTGCTTTACTACTCTTGGCCTGCTGCCCTTGGCTGCCCATATTCTGGACGTCTGATTTTGCTGACCGAATCGTGCTTCGTCTTGAAACCAGACGTCAACGCGATCCAGAGGAAGATGACCGGGAGTGTGAAGGATCGTTTCCAGCAGGAAATTTTTTAAAAGTGTCCTGGGTTTGTTGTGATTGTTTAGGGTGTTTAGAGCGACTGGTTATCCAACTGAAACCGAGCGCATCCATGATGCGGTATACGTTTCGCAACTGATAATCGATTTGGAAGGTGTCGCTAATGTATTGTCGTACATCCTGTGCAATCAAACGCCCCCCCTCCTTTTTAACCGCATTTTCTTTGATAAAATGTGCGATCTGTTCTCGCTGGGAGACGGAGAGCTGACAGGGTCTACCCGGACTAGGTTTGGATTGCAGACCTTCAAGTCCGTGCGCCAGATAGTTGGATACCCAGGTATTAACACTGCCTCTGGCAACCCCAAGGTAAGTTGCTATCTGGGTTCGTGTTTCCCCATTCTTGAAATGATACAAAGCTAGATAGCGGGTTCGCAGTTGCCCGTTGGAGGTTTGCTTTGCTAATTGTTTAAAGTCGTCGGCTGTATGCATATCAAAATCACTCGAATATGAATACCACTATTAGATCAAACTTTTAAG
>NZ_CAMZMZ010000092.1:0-1016 GCF_947311905.1 Alteromonas sp. CyTr2
CTTGAAAACCCAGAATCAACCATTACGCCATTTGGCGGTGGTAGCCGAATTACGAGTGACGACAGCAGCGTTCCAGACTTTGTAGCTGCCTATACGTCAAAGTATGACTGGGGTTATGTAAAAGTAGCGGGCTTATTAAGACAGTTGTCTTACGATAATGCCGCTGGCATTGATGCGGACGAAACCAGCTTTGGTGTATCGGTAACCGGTAAATACAATTTGTCTAATGGCGACGATATTCGCTTCACGTTCAACACGGGTAAAGGTTTAGGCAGATACTCTGCGCTAAACGCAGTTAATGGTGCAGTACTTACCGAAAGCGGCGACCTTGAAGCCATAGACTCAACAGGTTACGGCGTTGCGTATCGTCACAAGTGGAGCGAAAAAGCGCGCAGTAGCATCATGTTCTCGGCGTTTGAAGCAGACAATGACGTATCATTAACGGGTTTAGCTACCACTGAAAGCACTTATAGCACACGTGTAAACTACTTGTACTCGCCAACTAAAGCGCTAACCGTTGGCGCTGAATACGCTTTCGCAAAGCGTGAAATTGAAGCCGGCCTTGAAGGCGACATGAACCGCTTCCAAGTTTCAGCAAAATACGCATTCTAATACATGCACTAAGTTAAAAAAGAGAAACGGCACTGAACTCATCAGCGCCGTTTTTTTGTGCATACAGAAAAATAGAATGGCGCGCTACATTAGCTACATAGTAGTGAAGATAATACCCAAAGGCATAATAAAGAATAAGCCACCGATATAAGCTGCGCCGTACATTTTCCGCTCTGCCGCTATCACTGATAATTGATAAGACAAATTGAGCGGAATATTGCGCAATAAAGGCAGCCCGTAAATAAGCGTAACGCCCAGAACGTTATAAATCAGGTGCACAAGCGCTATTTGTAGTGCAAATCCACTATTAACCCCCACTACACCCAACGCTGCGATAAGCGCAGTGATACATGTGCCTATATTTGCGCCCAATGTGAACGGATAGATATCCTTAGCTTTTAAAA